>JADDRA010000031.1:0-1070 GCA_016781105.1 Actinomycetota bacterium
TCAAGAGCTACCTCGACTACGGCACGTTCCAGCCCATCCAGATCGCGGCCACGGTCACCATGAACGAGGCGTCCGACTACCCCAGCCAGGTGCGCGACGTCTACCAGGCCCGGCGCGACAGTCTCTGCGACGGCCTGGTCCGGATCGGCTGGCCGGTGGAACGACCCCGGGCCACCATGTTCGTGTGGGCGCCCATCCCCGAGGCCTACCAGGAGAAGGGCTCGGTCGAGTTCGCCAGCGACCTGGTCACCGAGGCCAACGTGGCCGCCTCGCCGGGGGTTGGCTTCGGTCCCGGCGGCGACGGCCACGTTCGCTTCGCCCTCATCGAGAACGAACAGCGCATCGGCCAGGCCGTGCGCAACCTCCGCCGGGCCCTCACCAAGCTGTAGGCGGCGGGGCCGGGACGGGAAACCCGGCGTTCACCGGGACTTCGTAGGCTCGCGCCGATGGGCCGCTTCGTCGTGCGCGTCTGGCTCCCGGACCGGCCGGGGGCGCTCGGGCTGGTGGCCAGTCGCATCGGCGCCGTCCGGGGCGAGATCCACGGGATCGAGATCCTCGAGCAGGGGGCGGGCCGGGCCGTCGACGAGCTGGTGGTGGACCTGCCTGATCCCGGGCTCATCGACCTGCTCGTCGGAGAGGTCAACGCCGTCGACGGGGTCGACGTGGAGGAGGTCCGGCCCGCACCGGTGCCCTGGCGCGATCCTCGCTACGACGCCTTCGAGACGGCGGTGTCGGTGGTCGGGGCCCTGACGCCCGGCGACGTCCTGGCTCGCCTCGTCGCCCACGCCCACCTCGACCTGGAGGCGGCGTGGGTGGCGGTCCTCGACGGCTCGGCCCGGGCCGTGGTCGCCCGGCACGGCACCGTCCCCGAGCCAGCGTGGCTGGTGGCCTTCGTCGAGGGCAGCCGGGCCTGCGCGCCCGTGGGGGACGGAGGTCGCGGCCCCGACGACATCGCTTGGGCCCCGCTCCCCGCCGCCTGCCTCGACCTCGTGCTCGGGCGCTCAGGCCGCCCGCTGCGCGCCCGGGAGCGCCACCAGCTCCGGGCGCTCGCCCGGCTGGCCGACCTGCGC
>JADDRA010000031.1:1234-14754 GCA_016781105.1 Actinomycetota bacterium
CCCTGGCACCGCCACCGTAAGGTAGGGCGGGTGCGGGTCGGGATGCTGACGGGAGGCGGTGACTGCCCGGGCCTCAACGCGGTGATCCGGGCGGCGGTGCGCAAGGGGGAGCGCCACTACGGCGACGACTTCGTGGGCTTCCGCGACGGGTGGAAGGGGGTGGTGGAGGGCCTGACCACCCGTCTCGACGTCGAGACCATGCGGGGCACCCTGCCCCGGGGCGGCACGGTGCTGGGGACCTCGCGCACCAACCCCTACAAGCTCGACGGCGCCGTCGAGCGCATCGCCGGCGTGCTCGATGACCAGGGGATCGAGGCCGTGGTGGCCATCGGGGGCGAGGACACCCTGGGGGTCGCCCACCGCCTGCACCAGGAGGAGGGGGTCCCGCTGGTGGGCGTGCCCAAGACCATCGACAACGACCTCTCGGCCACCGAGGTGACCTTCGGGTTCCACACCGCGGTGCAGATCGCCACCGACGCCATCGACCGCCTCCACACCACCGCCGAGTCCCACGACCGGGTCATGGTCGTCGAGGTGATGGGCCGCCACGCCGGCCACATCGCCACCTACGCCGGCATCGCCGGAGGAGCGGCCGAGATCCTGATCCCCGAGGAGCGCTTCGACATCGACGAGGTGTGCCGGGCGCTCGTGGCCCGCCACGAGAAGGGCCGCTACGCCTCCATCGTGGTGGTGGCCGAGGGCGCGCAGCCGGCGGAGGGCTCGCTCACCCTGGCCGACGCCGAGGTCGACCAGTTCGGCCACGTCAAGCTGGGCGGCATCGCCAACGTGCTGGCCGGCGAGATCGAGTCGCGCACCGGCTTCGAGACCAGGGTGACGATCCTGGGCCACGTGCAGCGAGGCGGCACCCCCACGGCCTACGACCGGGTGCTGTCGACGCGTTTTGGGATCGGCGCCATCGACGCCGTGCACGACGGGGCCTTCGGCCAGATGGTGGCCCTGCGGGCCGACCAGATCGTGCGGGTACCCCTGGCCGAGGCCGTGGGCGAGCTCAAGACCGTCGACCCCGACCTGGTCCACGGCGTGGCCGAGGTGTTCTTCGGCTGACCCCGGCCGCGGCCCGAGCGCCCGGCTCAGCCGGCGACGCCGGGCTCGAGGTAGACGACGCGCGCCGCGGGGACCTCGTCTCGCAGACGGCCCTCGGCCACGTCGATGGCGGCCGCCACCTGGCCGAAGCTGAGGTGGCCGTCGAGCTCCACCTTGGCCGCCACCAACAGCTCGTCGGGGCCGAGGTGCTGGGTGCGCAGGTGGAGGAGGCGCCTGACGTCGGGGGCCTCCTCGAGGGCCCGGCGGATGGCGGCCGTGTCGGCGGTGCTGGCCGACTCTCCGATGAGCAGGCTCTTCATCTCGACGGCCAGCACGGCGGCGATGACCACGAGGAGGACCCCGATGCCGAGGCTGCCGAGGGCGTCCCAGCGGGGGTTACCGGTGATCCGGGCCAGGGCCACGCCGAAGAGGGCGAGGAACAGCCCGAGCTGGGCGCCGGCGTCCTCCAGCAGGACCACCGGGACCTCGGGGCTCTTGGAGTGGCGGATGAAGTGCCACCACGACTGCCCGCCTCGCTCGGCGTTGGCCTGCTTGATCGCCTTGGTCAGGGCGTAGGACTCGAAGGCGATGGCCACGAGGAGGATCGTCACGGCGACGGCGACGGACTCGATCTCGTGGGGCTCGCGCAGCTTCTGCACGCCCTCGAAGATGGCGAACAGGCCGCCGAGGGAGAACAGGACCATGGCCACCACGAAGGCCCAGAAGTAGCGCTCCCGCCCGTAGCCGAAGGGGTGGCTGGCGCTGGCCCGCTTGCGGGCCCGGCTGCCGCCCACCAGCAACAGGCCCTGGTTGCCGGTGTCGGCCGCCGAGTGCACGGCCTCGGCCAGCATCGACGCAGCCCCGGTGATGAGGAAGCCGACGAGCTTGGCCACGGCGATGCCGAAGTTGGCGACGAACGCGGCCAGGACGATCGAGCGGCTCCCCTCCTGCACGGGCGGAGGGTAGCGCACCTCGCGCCGCCCAGAGCTACGAGACGACGACGGTGCCCTTCATGAAGGGGTGGATGCCACAGACGTAGGGGAACTCCCCGGGGGTGTCGTAGGTGAAGGTGAAGCTCTCCCCCTGGCCCAGGGCCTCGCTCTCGGGGAACAGGTCACCTTCGTCCAGCACGCTGTGCTCGGGGGCCTCCCGGTTGGTCCAGGTCACCGTGGTGCCGGGGGCCACCTCGATGCGCTCGGGCATGAACAGGAAGTCGTCGATGGCCACCTCGTTGGTCGAGCTGGCCCCCTCGCTGGCGCTGCCCCCGGAGCCGCCGCCGCCGTCACCGCCGCCGTCCCCACCCCCGCCGCAGGCGGCCAGGGCCAGCACCGCGGCGAGCAGGATCGGCAGGCGCTTGCTCCAGAGGCGGGAGGTCAGGGGCATCGACGTGGTCCTTTCGACGAGAGCGCTCGGGGGAGGGGGGGTGAGGGGAGGGTGGGCGCGACACCGGCCGGGCTCGGGGGCCCGGCCGGTGTTCGTCACCTCGAATCCGGCAGTGCGAAGGCTACGGAGAAAGGGGTGTTCAGCTGGTGACGGACTGCTCGGCGTCGGCGAAGGTCTCGGGCACCGGGTAGTCGCCCATCACGTAGTGGAGGACGGCGGCGTGCTGCATGTCGATGGGCTGGATGGTGGCCGCCAGCCTCAGGGCCTGCTCGTTCTCGATCATCGGGATGACCGCGAAGTAGGTGGAGGCGGCGATCTCCTCGAGCATGAGGGCCAGCTCGGCCACCCCGGTGACGTCGGTGACGGCGGCGAACTGGGTGTTGACCTGGCCGGCCAGGTCGCCCGGGGGCTCGGAGACCTCCGACTCACCGAGCTGGGTGAGCAGGTCGTTCCAGGCGTCGAGGTGGGCCTGGTGGTGGTCCCGGGCGGTGGTGGCGAACTCGGCCACCGCCGCGGGGTAGTTGAGGGGAGCCCCGAGGGCCGAGTTGTAGGTGTTGACGGCCAGCACCTCCAGACCGGCGGCCGTCTTAGCGATGGTGACGTCACCACCACCACCGCCGGCGGCACCCTCGCCCGCAGGCTCCCCGGTGCTGGACGGGTCCAGGGCCTCGTTGCCGCCGCAGGCCGCGGCCACGAGGGCAAGGGCGCCGGCGCCGCCACCGAGGAGCACCCGGCGGCGGGTCACGGTCGAAGGGGCGAGGCGCTCGATGAACGAGGCGTTCTCTTCGATCTGCTCGTCGAATCGGTCGCTCATTGGACGTCTCCTGAATCGGCGGGAACGGTGTTCTCGGTGCTCTCGAAGGGCTGGGGGAAGGCCACGCTGCCGGCCGCGGCAGGCAGGGCGGCCACGTCGACGGCGCCATCGGTGGCCTCGACGGTGATGAGCTCGGGTGCGTCGGCGGCGAGCAGGGCGCCCACGGCTCGCAGGGTGGCCAGGTGCTGGGCCTCCACGCCCATGATGCTGGCGAAGATCGACTTGGCCGTCTGGTCCTCGACGGCCAGCACGTTGGCGATGTAGGTCTGGGTGGCGATCTGCTCCAGCGACGCCGCCAGCTCGACGATGCCGGTGTAGTCGGCGTTGCCGCGGCGGTCGGTGAGCATGGCCTGGTCGACCAGGGCCTGACCAGCGGGGTTGGGCTGGTCCTGGGGCTCGCCGCCGAGGGCCTCGGCCTGGGCGTTGAAGGCGTCGCCGTGGGCGGCGTGCTGCTCCATGGTGGTCTGGGCGAAGGCGGCCACCGTGGAGTTGGCGTCGAAGCCCGGGAGCCCGAGGGCGGCGTTGTAGGTGCCCACGGCCAGGTTCTCGAGCGAGGCCGCGGTCTGGAGCATCTGGATGTCGGAATCGGCCTGGGCGCCGGCCGGGCGGGCCACGATGTTCACGATGGCGGCGCCGAAGCTGGTGCCCAGGAGCCCGCGAGCGCTGAGCGCACCCAGGCCCAGGCCACCGTTGCGCAGCAGCCGCCGGCGCTCCTTGTTGAAGGCCCGGACCTGGTCCAGGTCGACGGGCTTGCCGCGGCGCGACCTCCCGATCTCGACCAGGTCGGGCATCGTTCGGCGGACGTCTCGGAGCGCGTCGGCCTGCAGGTCCTCCGACTCGACGATCAACTCCTTGAGCTGCCTGTCGTCGATCTTCAAGCTGTTCTCCCCTTTCGATGAGTGGTACGGCCAGGTGTGCCAGTCCGGCACCGTGAGATCGGAGACGTCCGACCGCTGGCTACCGGGGGTACTTCGACACCGGGCCGTCATCTGGATGACCCGACCTGGAGCCCGGTCGACCCGGCCATGGGCCTGGTCCCGGCGTTCGTCAGCCGGACGGCGGTGGCGGCGCCGGCGAGGGTTGGGGCTCGCCGGGCGGCTCGGGGGGCGGGGGTGGCGGGGCGCTGGGGTCGAAGGTGGCGAAGTCGCCTCGGTCGAGGGGCTCGGTGGTCGACTCCCCCTGGCCGTTGGGCACCTCGCTGGGCTCTCCCTCAAAGGCGAAGAGCACCTCCCGGACCTCGGGCGCCGCCGTCGCCGTGAACACCACCTGGGCCAGGGCGAGGCGCTGGCCCTGGCCGCCGATGGTGCGCAGGTCGTCGCTGAGGTCGACCGTCACCACCCCGTCCCGGGGCCCGGTCACCCCGAGCAGCACGGTGCTGCGGGCGATGGCGCTGTTGAGGCCACGAGCCAGCTCCTCCTCGGTCGGGCCCTGCAGCAGCTCCTGGAGCCCCGACCGCACCGACGCCGGCGGTGCCACCGAGCGGGGCACCTCGACGAGCTGCTCGGTGTCGCTGTCGACCAGGAAGATCGACGTGGGGATCTCCACCGACCTGGCCGTCGTCGGCACCGCCGGCTCGGTGGTGCTGGTGGCGAGCAGGCTGAACGGCACCTCGCCGGCGTCGATGGCCCGGGGCCCTGCATCCTCCTGGACGGCGCAGGCTCCCCCGAGCCAGGCTCCGGCCAGCGCGGCCGCCACGGCCAGGAGGGCACGGGGCCGGGACGGGCTCACGAGCGCACGGCGGGGACCGCGGCCGGCCCCGGGTCGGGCTCGGGCGCCGAAGCTGTCTGGCGGGAGACCGGGAGCTCGACCACGAAGCGGGCCCCCTCCCTGTCCCCCCGTCCCTCGACCCACACCCGCCCCCCGTGGAGGGCGACGTGCTCGTGCACCAGCGCCAGGCCGAGGCCGACGCCGTCGCCCTGGCCCCGGCTGCCGGCGGCCGCTCCCCGGAAGAAGCGGTCGAAGATGCGCTCGCGGTCCTCCTCGTCGACCCCGGCCCCGGCGTCCTCCACGGCGATGCGCACGTGCCCGGCACCGGCCCGGTCGACCGAGACCCCGGTGGCGCCTCCGCCGTGGGACTCGGCGTTGCCCACCAGGTTGGCGATGACGCGCACGAGGCGGCGCTTGTCGGCCTGCACCACCGCGTCGACGGCGTCGGCGGCGATGGCGAGGGGGACCTCGGCGTCGCTCGCAGCGGCCAGCGCGTGCATGACCAGCTCGCTGATGCACACGTCGTCGAGATCCAGGCGGGCCGCCCCGGCGTCGAAGCGCGAGATCTCCAACAGGTCTTCGACCAGGGTCGAGAAGCGGGCCACGTCGGCCACCAGCAGGTCGAGGGCGGCCTGGGCCCGGGGGGGCATGTCAGCCCGACGCCCCTCCATGACCTGGATCGAGGCGGTCATGGTGGTGAGGGGCGAGCGCAGCTCGTGGCTCACGTCGGACGCGAAGCGGGCGTCGCGCTCGATGCGCTCCTGGAGCGCTCCGGCCATCTCGTTGAAGGAGGTGACCAGGACCCCGAGGTCGGGGTCGTCGATGCGCGCCACCCGGGTGTCGAGGCGCCCACCGGCGATGGCCACGGCGGCGGCGCTCACGTGGGACAGGGGCCGCAGCACCCGGCGGCTCACGCTCGCCCCCAGGGTGGCGCCGGCGATGGTGGTCACCAGGGCGGCCGCCAACAGGCTGATCCCGAGCGAGTTGAGGGTGCCCTCCAGCTCCTCGAAGGAGGTCACCTCGAAGTAGGCCGAGCTCACCGCAGGCAGGGGGATGCCGACAGCGAGCTGGATCTGGCCGTCGAGGGGGAAGCGCATCCGGGCCGGCTCACCCCCGATGACGGTGTCGCGCAGGCTGGCGGGCAGGTCCTCGCGGCCCACGCCGAGGGGGGCGAACCACACCCCCTCCCGCAACAGGACCGGGCTCCCCCCGCCGGTGGTCTCGAGGGAGTCGAGGGGGCTGGCCACCTGCAGGCCCGAGGAGCGGAGCCGGTCGCGCAGGTAGCGGGCGTTCAGGTAGGCCTGGTCGGTGGCCACCGCCTCGCGCTGGCGCACAAGGTTCTCGCCCACCAGTCCGTAGGTGACGGCGGCCAGCAGGGCCGACAGCACCAGGGCACCCATGGTGAAGGCCATGATGACCCGGGCCCGCAGGCCGAGCGGGGTGGCCAGGCGCCGGGCCTGCTGCCCGCTCCCCGCGCCGGCCCGGCCCGGTTCCGGCTCGTGCTCGGGGCGCCCGGCCACCTCAGGCCTGGAGCTTGTAGCCCAGACCCCGCACGGTCACCACGTGGCGGGGCGCGGCCGGATCGGCCTCCACCTTGGTCCGCAGCCGGCGGACGTGGACGTCGACCAGGCGACCGTCTCCGAAGTAGTCGTAGCCCCAGACCCGCTCGAGGAGCTGCTCGCGGCTGAACACCCGGCCGGGCACCGAGGCCAGCTCGCAGAGCAGGCGGAACTCGGTCTTGGTCAGGTGGATGTCGGCTCCGGCCCGGCGCACGACCCCCTCGTCGGGCACGATCTCGAGGTCGCCGAAGCTGAGCTGGGACGTGCCCGCCGCCGCCGGCCGGGCCCGGCGCAACAGGGCCCGGATGCGGGCCGAGAGCTCCTTGGGCTGGAAGGGCTTGGTCACGTAGTCGTCGGCCCCGGCCTCGAGCCCGGCCACCACGTCGTGGGTGTCGGCCCGGGCGGTGACGATGAGGATGGGGACGTCGCTCGCCCGCCGGATCGCCCGGCACACAGCGAAGCCGTCCATCCCCGGCAGCATGAGGTCGATCAGCACGACGTCGGTGGGCCGCTCGGCGAAGACCTCCAGGGCGGCCTCGCCCGACGCCGCCTCGTCGACCGTCCAGCCCTCGTCCTCGAGGCCCATGCGCACGGCGGTGCGGATCCGCTCGTCGTCCTCGACCGACAGGATGCGCGTTCCCACACTGCGAGGATGCCACGGCGGCGCGCCGGGGGGCAGTCCCGGCGGCGGGGGCGATCGTCACCGAACCGTCAAGGAGCGGACACGAGCCCGACGGGTGCCCTTGCCAGGATGAGCCGATGACCTCCGACTCCGGTGCCACCTGCACTCCCTCGGCGCCGGGGCGCTCGTCCGAGGCCGCACCGATGGCGCCCGAGGAGGCCCTCGACGTGGTGGTCGACGAGGGCATCGTGGTCCTCACGGTCCGGGGCCACCTCGACGCCCGGGTGGGGGAGGCGCTGGGCGCGGCCACCGAGGGCGCGCTGCGCCAGCAGGCCCGCCGCCTCGACATCGACCTGCGCCAGGTGGCGTCGTTCACAGGCGAGGGGGTGGCCGCCCTGCGGGGCTGCCGCGCCCGGGCAGCCAGGCTGCGCGAGGGCCTGCACTACCGCACCGGCCGGGGACCGGGCCGCGACGCCCTGCTGGCCGCCTACCCGCGGGCCTCGATCGACGCCTGAGCGGGCGCGGCGGCCCGCTATCCCGGGGCGAGGCCGGCCGCCCCCAGGAGGTGGCGCAGGGGGTCGAACAGCGCGGGGGCGGCGGCGATGGTGAGCCGGCCCGAGGGGGGACCGCCGTCGAGGTCGCCGGTGCGGGCGCCCGCCTCGGCGGCGACGAGGGCACCGGCGGCGAAGTCCCAGGGCTGGAGGCCCACCTCGTAGTACCCGTCGAGGCGCCCGCAGCCGACCCAGCACAGGTCGACCGATGCGGCCCCGGCCCGGCGGATGTCGCGCACGGCGGGTAGGACCTGGGTCAGGACGGCCGCCTGGCGGGCCCGCTTGAGGGGCTCGTAGGAGAAGCCGGTGCCAACCAGGGCGGTGCTCAGGACTTCCTGCCTGCTGGTGGTGATGGCCAACCCGTCCCGGGTGGCCCCCCGGCCCCGGACGGCCGTGAAGGTCTCCCCGTGGGCCGGGTGGGTGACGACGCCGATCTCGGCCCGGCCCTCGTGCTCCACGGCGATGGAGACCGCGTAGGAGGGAAGGCCGTAGAGGTAGTTGACGGTGCCGTCGAGGGGGTCGACGACCCAGCGCCACCCGCTCGTGCCCTCGTCGTGGGTCCCCTCCTCGCCCACGACCCCGTCGCCCGGGCGGGCCCGACGGATGCCGTCGACGATGAGGCGCTCCGAGGCCCGGTCGACCTCGCTGACCAGGTCGGTGGTGCTCGTCTTGGTCCCGATGGTGCCGGGGTCGCCCTGGTGCTCGAGGAGCAGGGCCCCGGCCTCGGCGGCCAGGCGCTCGGCCAGGGCGAGGACGTCGTCGACCTCGGTGCCGGCCACGACCGACACGGTAGAGGGCGCGCCGGTAGGGTCGCCTTCCGGTGGGCGAGCTGATGGAGGAGGCTCCGGCCCGGGCCCTGGCCGTCTACGCCCACCCCGACGACCCCGAGGTCTCCTGCGGGGGCGTGCTCGCCCGCTGGGCCGAGGCCGGGACCGAGGTCCACGCGGTCGTGGCGACCCGGGGCGACAAGGGCTCCCACGACCCCGCCACCGACCCCGAGGCCCTGGCCCGCCGGCGCGCCCGTGAGGTGGCCGCCGCCGCCGAGGTGCTCGGCCTGGCCGGCGTCGAGCTGCTCGGCCACGACGACGGGGAGCTCGGCGCCGTGCCCGGTCTGGTGCGGGAGCTGGTGGGGGTGCTGCGCCGGTTGCGTCCCGACGTGGTCGTGGGGGTCGACCCCACTGCGGTCTTCTTCGGGGACGCCTACGTCAACCACGTCGACCACCGCGCCATCGGCTGGGCCACCCTCGACGCGGTGGCACCGGCGGCGTCGTCGCCGCTGTACTTCCCGGGCGAGGGACCGGTCCACCAGGTGGCCACCGTGTTGTTGTCGGGCACGCTCGAGCCCGACGTGTGGGTCGACGTGGGGCCGACCCTCGACGCCAAGGTCCGGGCCATGTTCTGCCACCGCAGCCAGCTCGCTCCCGACGCCGACCAGTGGCTGGGCGACTTCGTGCGCCAGCGGGCGGCCGAGGAGGCCCGCCGGGTGGGCGTGGCCTACGCCGAGGGCTTCCGCCGCCTGCGCCTGGTCCTCTGAGGTGGTGCCCGGCGTCGGGCGTGCCGCTCAGGGGCCGGGATCGTCCCATCCGGCCCCGGCCGGGAGCTCACGGCGCCACTCGGCCATGGCTCGCAGCACGAGCACGGCCACCACGGCCACGGCGGCGGCGCTGGCGGTGGCACCGACCAGACCGGCGGCCCCGGCGATGGTCGCACAGCCCTGGTCCTTCCCTCCGCCGGCCGGGGCCGGAGCCGTGGTGGGAGGGGCGGCGGGCAGCACCACGCTCGCCCGCCCGTCGTCGCGGCCGCACTGGAGGTCGGTCAGGGCGTAGGCGATGAGCCCGCCGCACACGCCCCCCACGACGATGGCCACGAAGGCCAGGGCCCGAGCCGTGACCGAGGGCAGCGCGGTGGGGGTGTAGGACCGGGCCAGGGGGCGGGCGTCGGGCACGGCGCCATGGTAGGAGGGAGGCGCCGGCCGCCACCTCCCCGCCGGCCCCGGCCACTCGCTTGCCGGAGCCGGTGGTGCGTTGTCGACGCGGGGGTCGTGCGCGAAGATGTGGGTAGGCTCGGCGCCCGAGGGGAGCCGGGCCGAGCGGTTTCGAGACGGCGTCAGGACCGAGGACGGAGGACAGGTAGGGCGTGCCGCTTTCCGAGAACGAACAGCGCATCCTCCAGGAGATCGAGCAGCAGCTCTACGACTCCGACAAGGAGCTGGCCCGCAAAGTCAGCTCCACCACGATCTACCGCCATGCCGGGCGGAACCTCAAGTGGGCCGGGCTGGGCTTCGTCGGAGGCCTCGTCCTCATGGTCCTGACCGTCCAGACCCTGCCCCTCGCCTTCGCCGGGTTCCTGGCCATGCTCGGCTCCGGCATCGTCTTCCAGGCCAACCTGCGCAAGATGGGCCGGGCCGGGTGGCGGCAGTGGACCGAGTCGGTGGGCACCTCCGGGGTCCGGGACTACTTCGGGACGGCCTCCAAGCGCATGCGCGAGCGGTTCAAGAAGGAGGAGTAGCTCCGCCTCGGGTCGCCCCTCGGCCCGGCGGCTGAGGGCGGGGCGGCGCTCAGGACGAGACCCGGACGTCGAGCCTGGGGCGCCGGGGCGGGAGCAGGGGCCGGGGGTCCAGCGCCAGGCGGAGCCGGGTGCGGGCGTCGAGGTCGTCCTGGACGCGGGCCTCGATGTCGCCCGCCGCCCGGGCCGCCTGCTCCGCGACCTCGTCGTCGACATCCCCCGGGCCCCAGCCGGCGGCGCTGGTGGCCCCGGCCAGGGCGTTGAGCAGGCGGTGGTCGACCCGGCTCGCTCCTCCGGCCCGCTGGGCGTACTCGATGGGCGTCTCCGAGGGCCGGGGCGCGATCCCGAGCCGGGTGAGGCTCTCGCCCACCTCGGCCCAGGCCACCAGCACCCGTTGGCGGGGCGTCACCGCCCTCGCCCGCCTCCGGTCCCGGCGCAGCCGGGCGATGCCGGCCAGGGCACCGGCCCAGGCCAGGGGCACGCCAACCAGGGCGGCCAGCGCCAGTGCGCCGCGTCCCAGCCAGGCGGGGAGCGAGCGGGGCGGGTTGGCGGTGCCGGGGGAGGGCTCAGCTTCCGTGTCGCCGGGCTCGGTGGTGGGCGCGCCGTCCTGGCCGCCGGGAGTGGAGGTGGGGGTGGTCTCGGCCGGGGGGCGGGTGGTGGCGGTGGTGGGGTCGCTCGGCGTGGCCTGCTGCTCGGGCACGCCGGTGTAGGACTCGGCCCCGGGCATGCCCCGCCCGGGCGTGGGCTCGAAGGCCACCCACCCGTAGCCGGCCAGGAAGACCTCGGGCCAGGCGTGGGCGTTGAGCTCCCGCACCACGAAGCGGCCATCGGCGCCGAGCTCGCCCGGCGTGAAGCCCACCGCCACCCGGGCGGGCAGGCCGACGGCCCGGGCCATGGCCGCGAAGGCACCCGCGAACTGCTCGCAGTAGCCCCGGCGATCTTCGAACAGGAACCGCTCGAGGTCGTCGCCGCCGTGGCCCGGGGCGACGGAGAGGTCGTAGGTGAAGCTGCCGTCCCGGAAGGAGTCCTGCAGACGCCGGGCCCGCTCGTAGGGCGAGGCCGTCCCCTCGGTGATCCGGCGGGCCTCGGTGCGCACCGCCTCGCTGAAGCCGGGCGGGAGCGCCGTGTAGGTCGGCGTCACCTCGGCGGGCACGTCGTCGCCCACGGCGGCCAGGCCGGGCCCGTCGAGGTTGGGGACGGCCGAGGTGACCCGGTAGGCCAGCCCCGCCGCGCTCTCCTCCTCGGTGAGGAGGCTGGCCGAGTCCGGGTCGAAGCGGGCGTCACCGCCGGCGAGGGCGATGGGGCGGTAGGCGGCGGGGAGCCAGATCGAGGCCAGGCCGTCGATGGCGAAGTCCTGCACGGCGGTCCCGGTGCTGGCCCGCTCGTCACCGAGGCCTCCGGGCAGGCCCCCGTCGACCTCCCGGTACTGGCCCCGAGAGGACCAGATCCGGCCGTCGAAGCTCTCGAGCGAGGTCAGGCGCCAGTAGCTGGGGGCCTCGCTGGCCACGGTGAAGACCTGGACGCCGGACTGGTCGACCAGGCGGCTGCGGATGTCGACCAGCGGGCTGATCGTCACGCGCGAGCCGGTGCCATCCCCGTCGCCGCCCCGCCAGGGGATGACGGCGCTGGCCTCGGCCCCGGGGAGGAGGGGTCCGACGACGACGGCGGCGACCACCGCGACGGCGCCGAGCAGGGCCCCGGACCGCAGGAGCGAGTGCGGGCCGGCGCCCGCCGCCTCGGGCGGCCCCAGGCGCTGGGGCGCGCCCCAGTGCAGGAGCACCCGCTGGGTGAGCCAGTAGGCGACCAGCGCAGCCAGGAACAGGGCGGTCACCGGGACACGCCGGGGCGGGGCGCCGAGCGCGGCGCCGAAGACGAACAGGGTGGCGGCGGGCACGGCGGCCTCCACCCGGGCCTTGGCCCGGAAGGCGGCGGTGTCGGCCACGAAGGCCACGATCCAGGCGGCCACGGCCGCGGCGAGGACGAAGCCCGGCTCCACGGGCGCGGGCGCCACCACCTCCCGGAAGGCGGTCAGCGCGTCGGCGAGCTGGCGCCGGGCCTCCTCCAGGGTGGCACCGGTCGGGATCCCGGCCAGCGTGGTCCCGGGCAGCAGGAAGATCGAGATCCCGGCGATCAGGACACCTCCGGCCAGCACCGCGCTGATCCCGGCGGCCAGGTGCAGGCGCCGGCAGGCGGCCGCCAGGGCGTGGGCGGCGAGGGCGAAGGCCAGCACCGGGAGGAGGAAGGAGCCGTCGCGGAAGAGGCGGGACAGGCCCACCACGCCGGCGGCCGTGAGCCCGGCCAGGGCGACCTCGGCCAGGGTCAGCAGCCAGCGGGGCGCGGCGCCGCCGGCGCCGGGCGCCCCCGGGGTCCCGTCCTTCCTAACGCACGCACCCCGGCCGCGGCCCGGGTCGACACCGACACGGCCCGGTTCCAGGCCCGGGCGAAGGTGGTCCCCTCGTCGACGACGATCGAGCGTGTCCCGGCGGGCGGGGCCGGCGCCCCGGTCCCCCCGGTGGTGAAGCAGACGACGACGACCCGGGGCGAGACGCCGGCCAGCCCGGGGGAGGGCGTCCCCCTCGTGGTGCTCCCGGTCAGCACCACGACCGGGCCGTCGCTGCCGCCGCCGGGACGGTCGAGGGCCCCCACGAGGGTGGCCAGGTGGCCGAGGTTGCGCTCCTCGACCACGGCGAGGTGCTCGAGGAGGGCGTCGAGGTGGTCCTCGGGCGCCGAGGGCCGACGGGCGGCCAGAAGGTCGAGTCCGCCGTAGCCCGAGTCGTAGCCCGCGGTGGTCGCCAGGCGCACCAGGAGCCCGTGGCGGACGCCGGACACCACCAGGCTGGCCGCGGCCGAGACCGCCCGCTCGAAGGTGTCACCGGCGTAGGTGCCGGTGCGCACGTCGAGCACCACGCTCACCCGCCCCTGGCCCGGCCGCTCGTCCTGGCGCACGACCAGCTCGTCGCGCTTGGCCGACGCCCGCCAGTGGACCCGCCGCAGGTCATCGCCGTCGACGTAGGGCCGCAGGCCGTAGAGCTCCTCGCCGTCGACGGCCAGACGGGCGGGAGCCCCGGCGTCGTGGTGGTGCCCGGCCACGGAGGAGGGGGCCAGGATCTCCTCGACGGCGGGCCACACCGTGAGGGGGGTCACGGGCGCCCCGGGCGTCGACAGCGCGGCCAGGCCGAAGGGGTCGGTGACGCGCAGCTGGAGCGGCCCCACGGCGAGGCGGCCGCGCCGGTCGGTGGGCAGCGAGTAGGCCGCCGCCACCTCCTCGCCCGGGGCCAGGGGGGAGAGGGCCACGCTGGCGGTGCGGCCGCCGTCGCCCACGGCGTCGCGCAGGT
>JADDRA010000076.1 GCA_016781105.1 Actinomycetota bacterium
GGGTGGTCATGGCCGACTCGGTGATCCTCGGCTACGGCACGCGCCCCAACCCCCCCGCCCAACGCCCCAACGCCCAACGGCGACACCACCGCCCACCGCCGCCCCGCCCTGGCGCACCGGGCGTCGCAGCGACACGGCGAGGGAGCGCCGCTTCCTACCTGTGTAATGGGGTGACGTGGAAGGCGATGAGGATTAGCGTTATAGCGGCGAAGGGTAAGCGGCAGAGCGGGGGGTGTTGAGCGCTGGGGATTAGCCTAGGCGGGCCACCACCCGCCCTCCCATTCCATCCACGATGATGGAGCCTGGGTAGGGACAAATCTAGAAAGCGAAGGACTGCTAGCTAATACGACGGCCTCTACCCTGTCGATCAGCTCACGTAGGTCTAGTGCTGCAACGTTGGGGAGCAACAGTGGACCTCGCTTGTTAGTCCAGTGGAGCCAGTAGTAGGGGCTTCTATTTGGGTGACGGGCAGCGGAACTCTTGCCGGATCGGTACTTCGGTTCTGCCGGTCGGGGGGTTACGTTGAAGATCGGCAGGTTCTCCTTCCAGTGTTCAAGCAGGTCACGCCCCTCGATGATTTCCTGGCGCAAGTCTGCATCGACCGTGATGCCGTGGTTCTGCGCCAAGTCAATTGCATGAAGAAGGTTTCGAGCAGCGACGAGTGCGAAGTGATGCTCTATTTGACCCTGCCAGATTTCTGACTCGGTCAGGGGCGACCCCGCATTGAATGCAGCTTTGATATGAGCAGCAACGAGCGGTTCCCATCGTTCTAGCTGGTGCCGTACAGCAACCGCCCAAAGCAGGAGCTGCCAATTGACGTTCTGGTCACGGTAGTAATCCATGGGCGGCCCCATGTTGTCATGCGGGAAACCGGCTCGTAGCGGAATGACTAGAAGTCCTCGTCGAGCGGATCGTAGGGCACCGCTTGTAGACCCAACGCCGCTTCGAGCGCAGCGACCTCGGCCGCCGTTGCCGCCTCGTCATCGGGCTCGACGGCATCGGGCTGGCCGAAGAAGCGCTCCCAGCGTTGCCGGGCTCCGTCGGTCGGCCGCCACCAGTGCTGGCCCGCCTCGGGCAACAGCTCGACCAGGCCGTGGGCGGTCAGGTCCTCCAGGTCACGGCGCACCGCCGAGGTCGACGGCACCGACACTGCGGCGGCGACGTGAGCGGTGCTCAGGCGACCGCCGGCACCGAGTAAGACCTGGAGCACCCGGCGCCGGCGATCCGGGCACCCGTCGAGGGCCACCTTGCCGGCTAGGCGCCACGCCTCGTCGGCCTCGACGCCGAGCACGTCCATGGCGGCCAGGAGCTGGCCCAGCACCTTCACCAGCCGGGCCGGCGCCTCGGGTGGGATGCGATCCTCGAACTCCCTGGTGCGAGGGTCCCGCTTGACGCCACCTCGAAGGGCGCCGGCCAGGTGCGCCAGGCCGGCGAGGGCGGCCACGTCGTGGCCGTGGGTTGGCCGGCGCCCGCTCAGGTCCCCGAGGCCGTCGAGCAGCTCCACGACGGCCTGGCGGGCCTCGGCTCGGGCCGCTTCCTCGTCGCCCCGGTTGGCCTCGGCCGCGGCGGCCATGGCCACGGCGTCGAGGTCGTCGACCTCGGCCAGGCGGTAGAGCACGAAGCGCTGGCCGAGGGCGCCCATCATCCCCACCGCCTCGTCGAGGTCGACGGCGCCCCCGAGGAACCCGATCTTGCGGCCGTCACCCCCCCAGGCGAAGGACCGCCCGCCGGCGGTGCCCACGGCTCGGGTGTAGCTCCCGTCGTAGACCCGGCGCAGGGCGGCCATGAAGCGGCCCCGGGCCTCGTGGTGCATGTCGGTGATGGTCGACATGTCGGAGATCATCAGCGTGTCCCGGTCCCCTGCCTGGGCCAACACGCCACCGGTGGCGCTGTCGTCACGTCCCTGGCTCCCTGACAGCAGCCCGGCCACCGACACGTCGTCGATCGGATGCACGTCGTCGAGGGTTTCGAGGGCTTCGAGCAGGGTGGACTTGCCGCCCGAGGACTGCCCCACGATGGCGAGCCACACCGCCGGCCCCGGCATCCGGTTGGCCACCACCGTGGCCAGGGCCAACACGATGTGGTCGACGACCGGCAGGTGGTAGCGCCGGCGGAAGGTGTCGACCAGGCCGTCGAGGTCAACGGCGCTGCGATCCGGGTCGCCCGGTGGGATGGCACGAACGGCCATTGGTCAGGCCTTCCTCTCGTGGTAGGTGCAGACGGCACCGCCGAACAGCTCGTTGCGACAGGACTCGGCCGGACAGGGCGGCCCCCGATGGCGGCCAGGCGGGCGAGGCGGGCCGCCTCTCGCTCCCCGGCCCTGGCGCAGCGCTTCGAGCACCACTCCCGTTGACGGCCGTTGAGCAGCCAACTCCCGGCGCAGTCGGGGGCGTTGTGGCACACCCGGGTCGCTCGCACGGCGATCCGGTGCTCCTGTTTCGCTGCCTCGGCCTGCTTCTCAGCCTCCTTGGTCCGGTGCCGCTTGCCCGCTTCTCGGCAGGCGTCCGAGCAGAACTGTTGGCTGGCCTGGCCGTCGAGGGGGCATCCGCACCGTCGGCACGATGGGTAGCGTTGGTCGCTGTCCTCGCCGTAGCGGGTGAACGGGGTGCGGTCGGCGCCGGTGAGCACCAGGTGCTCGGCCACGGTCGACCGCCGTCGCAGTAGGCCTCGGGTGCGATGGTTGGCGGGTCGGCCGGTAACGGGGTCGTCGAAGGTGGGAACGTCCTGGCCGGCGATGCGGCGCACCACCCGCCCGAGCGTGATGAGCGTGACGTGGAGCCGTTCGCCAGGTAGCCCGCCGGGGAGGGCGGTTTCCTCATCCGACTCGATCCCCAGCGCCAGCGCCTTGCCGGTACGGCGGTCCCGCCAGTCGAGGTCGGCCCAGCTCGCCGGGTCCCGGTTGTAGGGGGCGACCGGAGACGATCCGCCGCCCCAGGCCGTGGCGGCCAAGCGGAAACCGAAGGGTCGGGCGGCCACCCCCGAGGTGGCGGCGGCCCGGGCCAGGATCGGGTTGACCATCTTGTCCTGGCGCAGCGCAAGGTCGTCCCACCAGGCGGGCTGCTCGACCTTGTGGCCGAGCGCCCGGGTGACGATCCAGCGCCAGGCGTCCGCACTCCACTCCCGCTCGGGCGACAGGTAGGACTCGCCTAACCCCCGTCTCGGTCCAGGCCACCAGCTCACAGCGTGACGAAGCCGGGTCGGCCCCCTCGACGGCGGGCCGGAACAGGGCGTAGCTCTTGGGGCCCGAGCCTCGCTCGGCCCGGGAGGGCACCTGGCGCGACGACGAGGACGACGACCTCGACGAGCTCGAAGCACCGCCACGGCAACGGTCGACGCCGAAGCCCGCCAGGCTCTATGGCCCCATGACGCCGATGATCGTGGCCGGCCTGCGCCGAAAGGGCCACCAGGTCAACGACGACGGCACCCCGGTAGCGAAGGCGCCGCCGCAGCGGCCCAGGCGGCCGCCGCCCCGACCGCTCCGACGGCACCAGAGGCGATCCCACTAGCGCCGGCGGTAACGAGCACCTGGACGCCACCAGGCGGCCGCTCGGCGCCGGCGCCGGCGATCGGCGTCAACACGGTAGCCGTCGAGCTGGAGTGCGGCCACATCGAGCGGAACCTGCCCCTCGACGGACCGTGGGTGCAGCGACGATGGGTGGCGTGCAGCCGGTGCGGGCTGGCCCACCGAAGCATCCGGCGTGGGGTGCAATAGCAGCCTGCCCAGCCCCTTGGGCCACCTTCCGACCGCCGATGGGACGCCGGGCGTCAGCGCCATGTTGCGCGACGAGCGGTAGTGAACGTCCAGGCGACTACCGGGCCAAATGCCTAGCATCTGTTGGGCATGGGCGCTCCTGACCCCGAGATGGACGAACGCTATCGGCGTCTAAACGAGAGCTTTTACTCGTCGTCGCCAGCCTTGTACTTCGAGCAGCGACTCAACAGTCTTCTCGTAATGGCCGCTGACGACCCTGAATACGGCGACCGCCTGCACCGAGGACTGACCATTGTCGGCGAGACCTTCACTGTCGCTCCTAGCGAGCGTGTCGAATCTCAACTGAGCGAGAAGCAGCTTCGGCAGTTCGTTACCTCAGAGACGCAAGTCCTTCTCCACCATGCGGCCGAATCCCTGCTCCGCCTGTACCTTGCTCATGAGGCCCACCTCTCTCCTTGCCCTTGGCTAAGCATCGCCTCTCTAAGCTTCAAACAGTTCTGGCGAGCTGTTGATGATCGCTTCGTCAACCAGTAGTCAGCGAGGACAAGCTTGATGCGTTAGTAGCAGATGCTTTCCTCGGCTCTTCAACCTATCCCGCAAAATGGCCAAGCGATGAGGCCAGCTGGAAAGATACTGTGCACAAGTTGGTAACCTGGATGCACTTCTTCTCTCGACACCTATCAACAGACGCCCCGATCTATAATGCAGCAAAGCATGGCTTTGCCCTCTGTTCCGAGGAAGCATACTTCGCGTTCAGGGACGAGCATGGCCAGACCATGATGAGCCACTCCGGTCCAAGCCTCGAAATTCTTGTGCATGGTGACTGGACGAATAATGAGCGACAGTGGTCTCGCCGAACCGTCTGGATCAACCCCATTGCATCATGGTTCTTCTGCAATGCAGCAATCCGAATGATGGACTCCATATTCCTGGTGGGACGTCATCGCCACCTCGGAGAAGCGGGAGGATACATCTTCACCCCTGACTACGCCCCAATCGACGTACAAACGCAATCCGGAGTGCGAGGGATCAACACGTTCGAAACAACGGTGGTGGTGCAGTCTCGGAAACCCGGCCGCTAATCCCGACGCCAGGCCCCGCTCTGCCGCTTACCCTTCGCCGCTATAACGCTAATCCTCATTACCTTCCACGTCACCCATTACACAGGTAGGAAGCGGCGCTCCCTCGCCGTGTCGCTGCGACGCCCGGTGCGCCAGGGCGGGGCGGCGGTGGGCGGTGGTGTCGCCGTTGGCGTCGGCGCTGTGGCGGTGGGGGTTGGGGCGCCTCGACTACGGCACCGCCACGCGCAGCATCTCGGCCAACTTGTTCAACGCCCTGGTGGTCCGGGATCGCCACTGCCGTTTCCCCGGGTGCGACCGCCCGGCGAGTTGGACCGACGTGCACCACGTGGTCCACGTGCACGACGGCGGTCCCACCTGCCCGTCCAACACGTGCCTGCTCTGCCGCCGCCATCACCGGCGCCTGCACCGACCGGGCTGGTCGGCCGACCTGAAGGCCGACGGCGAGCTGGTGGTCACCGATCCCGCGGCGAGGGTGCTCACCAGCCACCCGCCCGGCGACCGTGCCCGACCACCGCCCGAGCTGTTCGCGGCCTGAGCCAGGCGTCCCGGTTGGCCAGCCGGGCCCGGCCGGGGCCCAGCCGGGAGCCTACGCCTCCTATCCTCGATCGGTGAGCTTGCCCCGCATCGTCGCCCTGGCGCCGGGATCAGCTGCCGAGCGGGCCGGCTTACACCCTGGCGACGAGATCGTGTCGCTGGGCGGGCAGGTGCCCCGGGACGTCATCGAGTGGCAGCTCCTGGCCGACGAGGCCGATCTCGAGCTGGAGGTCCGCCGGGGTGGCCTCGACCGCAGTGTCGTGGTGGCCAAGGGCGCGGGCGAGCCCTTGGGCGCCGAGGTCCACTCGGCGCTGTTCGACCAGGTGCGGACCTGTGACAACCACTGCGAGTTCTGCTTCATCCACCAGCTGCCCCCCGGGCTGCGCGCCAGCCTGTACCAGAAGGACGACGACTACCGCCTGAGCTTCCTGTACGGGAACTTCACCACCCTTACCCGCTTCACCGAGGCCGACGTGGAACGGGTGGTGACCGAGGGCCTCAGCCCGCTCAACGTGAGCATCCACGCCACCGACCCCGAGGTGCGGGCCCGGATGCTGCGCAACCGGCGCGGCGCCACCAGCCTGCGCTGGCTGCGGGTCCTGCTCGACCACGGCATCCAGGTCCACGGCCAGGTGGTGGTGTGCCCGGGCGTCAACGACGGGCCCGTGCTCGAGGACACGCTGGCCGGCGTGCTCGACGAGTACCCCGAGCTGGCCTCGCTGTGCGTGGTGCCCCTCGGGCTGAGCCGGTGGTCCGACGAGGCCGGCCTGCGCCCCCACACCCGGGCCGAGGCCGAGGCCGTGATCGAGACGGTGGAGGACTGGCAGGCGCTGTACCTGCGCCTGCTCGGGCGCCGGCTGGCCTTCGCCGCCGACGAGTACTACCTCCTCAGCCACCGTCCCTTCCCTCCTGCCGCGACCTACGAGGGCTTCGCCATGCACGAGGACGGCGTGGGCATGGCCCGCACCTTCGAAGCCGAGTTTCACGGCCGGCGAGCGGAGCCCACCGGTCCTCGCGCCGGCTTCTTCGCCTGGGTCGACGGTGCACCGGCCGAGGGCTACCGGGCCCCGCGCGCCTCCGACCCGGCAGACCCGGCGATGCCGGCCCCGGCGCCGGCCCCGGCCCGCACCGTCCCCGTCGCCCTGCTCACCGGCACCTACGGGGCCAGGGTCCTCGAGCCGCTGGTGGCCTCGCTCGGTCGCCCTCACCTGCGGGTGCTGCCCGTCGAGAACCGGTTCTTCGGCGGCAACATCGGGGTCACCGGGCTCCTCGTGGGCAATGACCTGGCCCGGGTGCTGGCCGGCGAGCCCGTCGGGCACCGCTACCTCCTGCCCGACGTCTGCCTCTCCCAGGGCCGCTTCCTCGACGGCACCACTCCCGACGCGCTGCCCCGTCCGGTCGAGGTGGTGCCCACCGACGGCCTGGCCCTGCGCCGGGCGCTCGAGCGTCGCCCGGTGGCCCTCGCCGGCGCCCGCCCGTGAGCCCCCTTCCCACCGTCGCGGTGGTGGGCCGGCCCAACGTGGGCAAGTCGACGCTGTTGAACCGCATCGTGGGGCGCCGGGAGGCCATCGTCGAGGAGCGCCCCGGCGTCACGCGCGACCGCAAGGCGGTGGACGCCGAGTGGTGCGGGCGGCCCTTCACCGTGGTCGACACCGGGGGCTGGTCGGCGGGAGGGAGCCCCCTCGACGCCCAGGTGAGCGCCCAGGCCGAGCGGGCCTGGCGGGCGGCCGACGTGGTGCTGCTGGTGGTCGACGTGACCGTGGGCCCCACCCCCGAGGACCTGCGGGTGGCCGCCCAGGTGCGGGCCGGTGACGCGCCCGTGCTGGTGGTGGCCAACAAGGTCGACGGCGAGAGCCGGGAGGCCGACGTCTGGGAGTTCGTCAGCCTCGGCCTGGGCGACCCCTGGCCGGTGAGCGCCCTGCACGGTCGGGGCAGCGGCGACCTGCTCGACGAGGTGGTGAAGCTCCTGCCCCCCGAGGTCGCCGAGGAGCCGGGACGGGCGGCCGAGGCGGCCGGGGCGGCCAAAGGCGCCGAGGCGCCCCAGGTGGCCGAGGTGGAGCGGACCCCCGCGGTGGCCATCGTCGGCCGGCCCAACGTGGGCAAGTCGACGCTGTTCAACCGTCTCATCGGCGACGAGCGCTCGGTCGTCCACGACCTGCCGGGCACGACCCGCGACGCCATCGACACCGAGGTCGAGACACCCGAGGGCAGGCTCCGCTTCGTCGACACCGCCGGGATGCGCCGACGCTCGCGCGTCGACCGGGGCACCGAGTACTACTCCCTCGTGCGTGCCCTCCAGGCGGTCGACGCCGCCGACCTGGCCGTGCTCGTCATCGACGCCGCTGAGGGCGTGACCCACCAGGACCAGCGCCTGGCCGAACGGATCGACGCCGCCGGCTGCCCCACCGTCATCCTGTTGAACAAGTGGGAGACCCTCGACGCCGAGGCTCGGGCCGACGTGGTGGCCCAGGTGGCCGACCGCCTCCACTTCCTGGCCAGCTCGCCGGTGATCAAGGGCAGCGCCCTGACCGGCAGGTCGATCCACAAGCTGGTGCCGGCGCTGTCCCAGGCGGTCAGCGCTTACCGACGGCGGGTGCCGACGCGCGAGCTCAACCAGGTGGTGCAGGCGGCCCAGGCCGCCCACCCGGCGCCCGCCGGCCGGGTCCTCTACGCCACCCAGGGGGCGACGGAGCCCCCCACGTTCACCCTCTTCGCCAACCGGGAGCTGGACCCGCCCTACCTGCGCTACCTGGAGCGCACCATCCGGGAGCACTTCGAGCTGGGGAACACGCCGCTCAAGCTGCGGGTCCGGCGCCGGTGACCCCTGTCCCGGCCGTGCAACGCTGGGGCCGAGCGGGACTACGCTGGCAGCGATCATGATCGAGCGTCCGATCCTCGGGATCGTCGCCGTCGCCGCCGTGCTGGCGGCGTCCGTGTGGGGCCGCTCGGCCCGGCGCCTCCTGCGGGTCTCCCGGCGTATCGACGCCAGCTCCGGCAGTCACTCCGAAGCGGCCCAGGTGGCCAAGGCGGCCCTGGTCAAGGACACGCACGGCACCATCCTCTACGTCGCCCTGGCCCTGGCCACGTTGGCCGGAGCCGTGTCGATGTCGGGCTGGTCCGACCTGGTCAGCCTCGTCCTGCTCCTGCCCGTCGCCCTGTCCCTGCGCTACGCCCAGCAGCTCCTGGGCCACGCCCGTCTCACCGAGAGCCGCAGCCAGCTCGAGCAGCGGGCCCAGGAGGTGCTCACCCAGGAGGCGCTGGCCCCCAAGCGCTGGGCCGCCCGCCTGGCTCCCGAGGACGTGCCCGAGTTCGCCGGCTTCGAGCTCGGCAGCGTCTACCAGGCGGGCACGGGCATGATGGCCGGCGACTTCTACGACGTGTTCCGGGTGGCCCCGACCCGGGTGGCCGCGGTCATCGGCGACGTGGCCGGCCACGGCATCGAGCCCTCGATCAGCGCCTTCCAGGCCAAGCACCTGCTGCGGGTCTTCCTGCGCCAGTACCGCGATCCGGCCCAGGCCCTGGAGGAGCTCAACCGCCAGATCTCGGGCATGGACCGGGGCGAGGAGTTCATCTCCATGTGCGTGGTCGTGTTCGACACCGAGGCCGGCACCCTGCGCTACGCCTCCGCCGGCCACCCGGCCAGCTTCTACTGGCAGGACGGCGAGGTCCGGCCCCTGCGGGCCACCGGGCCCCTCATCTCGCTCCAGCCCGTGGCCAGCTACACGAGCCGGGAGATCTCGCTCCAAAGCGGCGACCTGGTGGTGATGTACACCGACGGGCTGGCCGAGGCCCGCAACGGCGAGCAGCTCTTCGGTGAGGAGCGCATCGCCGCCCACCTGCGCCGGGACCCCGACGCCGATCCCGACGTGCTGTGCAAGACCCTGGCCGAGGCCGCGGCCGACTTCGCCACCACCCCCGTCACCGACGACATCGCCATCCTGGCCATCCGCCGGGTGTGAGGCCCGGCGCCGACGCCGGGCCGATCGGGGGCTTCACCGGGCCCGGGGCCTAACCTGGCCGGCGATGCCCTGGTGCGACGGGTGCGACCGCTTCTGGACGCTCGACGCGCTCGATGGCGGCGGCGGCGGCGGCACGGCCGATTGCCCCAACTGCGGCTCGGTCCTGGCCCTGCCGACCGCGGCGGAGGACCAGGGCGCCCCCTGGCACTTCAAGCTCATGGTCGCCGCCGTGGTCGCCTACCTGGGCTGGCGGGCGATCCAGCTCCTGGTCTGGTTGGTGGGCCGCTTCTGACGCGGCAGCGCTCGATCCCGAGCCGCTGACCAAGCGCTAGGTTCGGGTCCGTGGCAGCGCCAGGAGGCACGGGCGCGGTGGGACCCTTCCCCCCCGGCGTGGAGTCCGAGGAGCAGCGGGACGAGTACGACAAGCTCCGGCGCAGGGTCCTGTGGACCCTGCCCTACGGCCTCTACGTGGTCGGCAGCCGGGCCGGCGACCGGCGCAACGCCATGACCCTCAACTGGGCCACCCAGCTGTCCTTCGAGCCCAAGCTGGTGGGCGTGGGGGTGGAGAAGCCGGCGCTCACCCACGAGCTGATCACCGCGGGCGGGGTCTTCAGCCTCGCCACCGTGGCGCGCGACGACCGGGCGATCGTGCGCAAGTTCACCAAGCCGGTCGAGGTCGACCTCGGGGCCATGACCCTCAACGGCTTCGCCTTCCACGATGGGCGCACCGGGGCGCCGATCCTGGACCAGTCACCGGGCTACCTCGACTGCGAGGTCCGCCAGGCCGTCGACGTCGGCAACCACACCTTCTTCATCGGCGAGGTCGTCGACGCCGGCTTCCAGGCCTCCGAGGACACCCCGGTGCTGCGCATGGAGGACACGCGCATGAACTACGGGGGCTGATCCTGTCCCGGCTGGCCCTCATCGCCCTGGCCGGCGCGGCGGGGGCCCTGTCCCGGCTGGGGGTGGCCAACCTCGTCGGATCCCGCACGTTCCCGACCGCCACGCTGGCGGTCAACGTGGTCGGGTCCTTCGCCCTCGGGCTGGTGCTCGCCTGGGGGGCCGGGCGCTGGCCCCCGGAGGTGCTGTCGGCGCTGACCGTCGGCTTCCTCGGGGCCTTCACCACCTTCTCCACCTTCTCCATGGAGGCCACCGCGCTGTGGCGAGAAGGGCGGAGCGGGCTGGCACTGGCCTACGTGGCCGCCTCGGTCACCCTCGGTCTGGCCGGGGCCGTCGCCGGCCACGAAGCCGGGCGCCGGTTGCTCCCGTGAGCGTCGCCCGCGGGCCGGCGCCGGCCCCGCTCCCGCCCTTCACCGGGGCGGTCCTGGCCGGGGGTGCCAGCCGGCGCATGGGTCGCGACAAGGCCCTGGTGGAGGTGGGCGGGCGACCTCTGGCCGCCATCGCCGCCGCCGCCCTGGCCGCTGCGGGCGCGAGCCCGCCGGTGCTGGCCGTAGGGGGCGACGCCCCGGCCCTGGCCCGCCTCGGTCTGGCGCCGGTGGCCGACCACCGTCCCGGCGAGGGGCCGCTCGGGGGGATCCTGACCGCGCTGGCGCACGCCCTCCACGACGTGGTGGCCATCCTGGCCTGCGACCTGCCCGGCGCCCACGCCGGCGCCGTCGGGGAGGTGGTGGCCGCGCTGGCCGCCCACCCCGAGGCGGACGCGGCCGTCGCCGCCGTCGACGACGGGGCCCTCCAGACCCTGCACGGGGCCTGGCGTCGCTCGGCCCGGCCCCGGGTCGAGGAGGCCTTCGGGCGGGGCGAGCGGGCCGTGCACCGGGTGCTGGCCGACCTGGCGGTGGTCCGGGTGGAGGGGATCGACCCGGGGGCGCTGGCCGACGCCGACACGCCGGGCGAGCTGGCCCGCGGTTCGTCGAAGCCGTTCACCGTCCGCCACACTGGGAGGCCATGAGCACGAGCAGCCAGCCCGAGGTCGATGTCGAGCGCCTGGCCGATGTCCAGGCCGAAGGTGCCTGGGTGCTCGACGTGCGCCAGCCCGACGAGTACGAGGCGGGCCACGTCCCCGGCGCCCACCTCATCCCCCTCGACCAGCTCTCCACCCGCCACGGCGAGGTCCCGACCGACCGGGAGGTCTACGTCGTCTGCGGAAGTGGCGGGCGCAGCGCGGTGGCCACCGAGGCCCTCAACGGCGCCGGGTACCGGGCGGTGAACGTGGCCGGCGGGACGCGGGGCTGGATCGAGGCGGGCAACCCGGTGGAGACCGGCACGGAGCCGAGCTGAGGCGATCGGAAGCCGGCGAGCCCGGCGCCGGCGGCGGCACCCGCGGCAGCGGGACCGAGGAGGAGTGCCCCGCCCGCCTGGTCGACGACGAAGAGGGGTTGGCCCAGGTGGTGGCCGCCCTGGCCGGCGCCCGGGCCTACGCCGTCGACACGGAGTTCCACCGGGAGCGCACCTACTGGCCCCAACTGGCGCTGGTCCAGATCGCGTGGGCCGGCCAGGTCGTCCTGATCGACCCGCTGGCGGTCGACCTGGGCCCGCTGCGTCGCGTGCTCGAAGGTCCCGGGCTGGCTGTCCTGCACGCCGCCGCCCAGGACCTGGAGGTGCTCGACCGGGCCTGCGGGACCATCCCCTCGCGCCTCTTCGACACCCAGCTGGCGGCCGGCTTCCTCGGCTTCTCCACGCCGTCGCTGGCGTCGCTGGTGCGGCGGGTCCTCGGTGTCGACCTCCCCAAGGCCAGCCGCCTCACCGACTGGCTACGGCGCCCCCTGGTGCCCGAGCAGCAGCGCTACGCGGCGGCCGACGTCGTGCACCTCCTCGAGCTGGCCGACCTGCTGGGGGCCGAGCTGGCGGCCAGCGGGCGGCTGGCCTGGGCCGAGGCCGAGTGCGAGGAGCTGCGGACCCGCCGCTGGGGGCCGCCGGCGCCCGAGGACGCCTGGCTGCGGCTCAAGGAGAGCCGGTCGCTGCGGGGCCGGGCTCGGGGCATCGTCCACACCCTGGCCGCCTGGCGGGAGCGCCGGGCGGCGGCAACCGACCAGCCCGTGCGCTTCGTGCTGTCCGACCTGGCCCTGGTCGGCATCGCCAGCGAGGCGCCCAGGGACCTGGCCCAGCTCCAGCGCATCCGGGGGGTCGACCAGCGCCACCTGCGGGGGGGCCAGGATCGGGAGATCCTGGAGGCGGTGCGGCTCGGGCGGTCGATCCCCGAGTCCGCCCTGCCCTCGCCCCGGCGCGACGACCTCGACCGGGAGCTGCGCCCGGCGCTGGCCCTGCTCGTGGCCTGGGTGAGCCAGCTCGGCCGGGAGCTGGCCATCGATCCCGCCCTGCTCGCCACCCGCGGCGACCTCACCGCCTTCCTCAGCGGTGACCCCGAGTCCCGCCTGGCCCAGGGCTGGCGCGAGGAGCTGGTCGGCCGGCCGGCCCGGCGCCTGGTCGACGGCGAGCTGGCCCTGGCCTTCGACGGCCGCGGTGGCCTCACCCTCGAACGTCGCTCGGGGGAGCTGGTGGGCGTCGAGCTGGCCCGGCCGCGCGCTGCCTGGATCGGGGACGGGGGCTGACCTCGGCCGCCCGAGCTCCGGCCGGCGGCGCTACCCCGGGGCCAGGACGACGGCCTGGTCGGCACCCAGCCGGCCGGACCAGGGCCGGCCTTCGCCGGCGCCGTCGCTGGCCACCTCGACCACCCACCCGTCCCCGTCGAGGGGCACGGGGCGAGGGGCACCGGTGAAGTTGACAGCAACGGTCCGCCGGTCGGCGGCGTGGACCCGCGACCAGGCCAGCACGCCCTCGGGGGCATCCAGCACCTCGAGGTCGCCCAGGCGGAGGGCGGGGCTGGCCCGCCGGGCCGCCAGCAGGCGCCGGTGGAGGTGCAGGACCGAGCCCGGGTCCTGGCGCTGGGACGCCACGTTGCGCAGGTCGGGCCCGGGAGGCCACGGCAGCCACGGGCGCGCCGCCCAGCCGTGGCCGGGGGAGGCGTCCCAGGGGATGGGCGCCCGGCATCCGTCCCGCCCGCCGGGGTCCACCGCCTCCTCGGGACCGACCTCGGCGTCCTCCAGGCCCAGCTCGTCGCCCGCGTAGAGGAAGGCGGTGCCCTGCAGGCCGAGCAGGAGGAACGCCGCCGCCCGGGCTCGGGCCTCGCTGCCGAAGCGGGTGCGGGGCCGAGGGTTGTCGTGGTTGCCCAGGACCCACGTGGGCCAGGCCCCCACCGGGTGGAGGTGGCGCTCGACCTCGGCGAGGCGGGACCGCCAGGCACCGACGTCCCAGGGAGTGAACAGCGGGGGGAAGTTGAAGGCCAGGTGGAGCTCGTCCCCGTCGCCGTAGTAGGGGGCGACCTTGGCCGTGTCGAGCAGGTAGACCTCCCCGACCATCACCCGCTCGCCGGGGTAGCCGTCGAGCAGGGTGCGCAGCTCCCGCAGGTGCTCGTGGGTGGAGGGGTGGTCGTTGGTCGACGAGCGGGGCTGGCCGGCCAGGTCGTCGGGTCCGTCGGCCAGGGCCGGGTCCTTGCCGATGGCGTGGATGGCGTCGGCCCGGAAGCCGTCGACGCCCCGGTCGAGCCAGAAGCGCAGCACGTCGTGCAGAGCCTCGACCACGGGGCGGTGGCTCCAGTCGAGGTCGGGCTGCTCGGGCAGGAACAGGTGGAGGTAGTACTGGCCGGAGGCGGGATCGAGGGTCCAGGCCGGCACCTCGCCGCCGCCGTCGCCGCCGCCGCCGCCAAAGGCCGCCCGCCAGTGGTTGGGCGGCCCGCCGCCGGGCGCGGGGTCGCGCCAGAGGTACCACGAGCGCCGGGGGCTGCGGGGCGAGGAGCGGGAGTCGACGAACCAGGGGTGCTGGTCGGAGGTGTGGTTGGCCACCCAGTCGATGAGGACCCGCAGGCCCCGGTCGTGGGCGTCGGCCAGGAGCCGGTCGAAGTCGGCCAGGGTGCCGAAGGTGGGGTCGACGTCGCAGTGGTCGCTGACGTCGTAGCCGAAGTCGGCCATCGGGGAGCGGTAGAAGGGGGAGAGCCACAGGGCGTCGACCCCGAGCCAGACCAGGTGGTCGAGGTGGCGGCGGATGCCTTCGAGGGTGCCCACACCAGGGCGCCCGGCGCCTCCCGGGCCGGCGTCGGCGAAGGAGCGGGGGTAGATCTGGTAGACGACGCCAGAGCGCCACCAGGGAGCACCGGTCACCCCGAGAGGGTACGCAGGTGCGCCCCGGGCAGGCGATAAGCTCGCCGGGCTGCCGTTCGAGACGGGAGAGACCGTGGTGAAAAAGGGCCGCCATCGGCGCTATGAGGAAGCTCGGGCCGTCAAGCACGCCTCGAGCGAGCTTCGTCTGGGCGACGTCGGGTTCATCGAGGTCGAGCCCTGCCCGGAGTGCAACGCCAAGCCGGGGACCGACCACGCCTCGTGGTGCCTGCACGACGCCCTCGACGACGACGAGGTGGGCGAGGC
>JADDRA010000004.1:0-1045 GCA_016781105.1 Actinomycetota bacterium
TCTTCTCGTTGTCGGTGAGCAGGTACGTCGGCGCCCCGCCCACCCGACGTAGCGTGGCGTCGAGGCAGGCGACGAGGGTCCCCAGCGTGCGGTCCCAGGTGGGGATGACCACCCGGAAGCGGCTCCAGGCCACCCAGGCGCAGAACAGGTTGGTCCGCCGCCCGGCGATGCGCGGACCCTCACCCCAGTCGAACTGCAGCCACATCCCCGGCTCGGGCACCCAGGGCCGGTAGCGGTGGCGGTGGCCGGCGGCATAGGAGGCCTTGGCCTCGGCCACCGCCCGGCGAGTGGTGCGCTCGTCGCCGGCGAAGCCCAGGGCCAGCAAGCGTTCGTGGATCTTGTCGGCGCGCACCACGGCGTTGGAGCGCTCGACGAGCTCCTCGATCTTCTCCAGGAACGGGTCGATGATGCGGGATCGGCGGGCATGCACGTGCGGGTCGGCGCCGGCGTCGCGACGAGCGACGTAGCGGGCGACGGTCTTGGGGTCACACCCGGCGAGGTGGCCGGCGGACCAGTGGCAACGGGTAAGGTCAAAGGACTCGAGGATCTCCATGATCTCCCTGGCAGACTTCGTCAACGTCCCCTCCGGTGGGTGACTCGGTGGCGTGGAAACCTCGAGCCGACCCGCCGGGCGGGACGATGTGGTGGATGCGAACAAGAACTCTGTCCGCCCACCGGGATTTCCGGTGTCCGTCAGCCGGGAGTGATGTGTCCGCCTACCGGGAGTATGAGCTGTCCGTCGTCAGGTCGCGACCGGGATCGACCCATGCCCCTCGGGACTGGCGAAGGTGCCGAGGGCCACCATCGCTCCCGTCAGCGGGTCGCGCACGAGCCTGCCAACGGCCCGACGAGCGTTGTCGCACGCTGCCGGAGGGCCTCCGTCGTGCCATGCCAATCCCCCTCCCGGTGGTTCCGGGCATTCAGCCGGAAGACACGGCCGTGCGCGGGCCGGCGACGAGGTCGAGCCGGCTGCGCATCCTGTCGGCCGCCGGCTCCAACGTCGCTGGCTCGAGCACCCTCCGCTGGTGCTTGCTCCAGACGCTCA
>JADDRA010000004.1:1070-2435 GCA_016781105.1 Actinomycetota bacterium
TTCCGGTCGTTGAGCGATGAGGTCGGCGACCGCCCGCTTCGCATCGTTGATCGCCGTGCGCACCGTGTCAGGTATGGCCTCGGCGAGGAGTGGGCGAGCGTGGTCGGCCTCCCACTCCTCCACCGCCGACTCGTAGCCGGCCTCCGTCGGCGGGTGGTGGCCGCCGTGCCAGCCACATCCGCACGAGGCGACGTAGGCCTCGAACTTCGCCGTCTCCGCCGACCAGACGCCGGTAAGCGTCCCATCTGGGAGTCGCCGAGCGCCGTAGCCCTCGTGGTCATGGAGGTCCTCGCTGACCGTGCCCATGGCCGCTCAGCCCCGCCGGGCCCGGTCGAGCCAGGCGTCGAGCTCGACCGGGTCGAAGCGGAGCAGGTGGCCCACTTGAGGTAGGGGATCCGCCGCTCGGCGACGAGGCGACGGAGCTTCTCGCCGATGGACTCGATCGCCTTCCGTTGCGACGGGTACTCGTGTTGATGCTCGAAGACCATCCGCACCGCTCGCTCGCGCACCTCGTCCGGGTACCTTCCGCCCTTCCCAACTCGTGACATCACTCCATCCTCTCAAGGGTTGGAGCCTCCACGAGACCCGGGGCGGTTCGGTTCTTTTCCGACCGGTGGTCATTGGCGCAAACCGGTTCCGTGCAGGTTGTCGCTGACGTTCCAGCGAGTCTGACTATTCCCAAGCGTGGGCGTTTGGTGAGCAGCAGGTCCAACAGTGCTGAGCTGGCCGACGCCTTCACCACCTACTGGCGCTGCGCAGCTTCGTACTCGGCCACGATGTGCTGGGGAATTCGGCCACGGCTTCCGAGCTCCGGATAGCCGTTGTTGCGGGCCCACTCCCGGAGTGTCCGCAGGCGCTCACGGTCACCCGTCCTCCCACGGACAGGATCCGGCTCAGGTTGGGAAGCACGTGAGGGCGTGGCTCGGCGGGATCGACGCTGCGTGGCCAGACGGGACCGTTCGCTCGACCACTCGATCATGGCTTGGATGCTGTTGTGGAACTCCTTGGCATGCGGCGCACAAAGATCGAGGGCGTAGCCGTAGCCCTCGTAGCCGAAGCCCACGCTCTCCTCCGCTTCCACATCCTCACCCGTCTCTGCTCGGCACCGGTCGCAGATCAGGAACGTCACTGTGGTCTTCGCCACAACGTCTTCTTTCCCCCCTCGCGTCTGACAATTTTCTGGCAACGGCAATGGTAGACGGTGTGACGTCGTTGGTCATCTTAGGTGGCATCCGCGAAGGGGAGGGGCGCCTCCTACTCCTAGCGCAAGCGCATTCCCACTGGGAGAACGGGACCGAATAGGACGTTCGGCCCCGCTACAGAAATCGCGGTGGGCGCAGAGCTCAGATGCCATCCCGCACTCTT
>JADDRA010000004.1:2545-14619 GCA_016781105.1 Actinomycetota bacterium
GGAGCTACGGCGAGCCTGCTCCAATCACCCCGCAGGCCACGCGGGCACCGGCATCGCCGGTGCTGGTGGTCATGTCGTCGGAGCCGGGCTGGCCCGACGCTGACGACGTGTAGCGGTCGGGGACGTTGGCGAAGTTGTCGGCGCCGGCGTGGATCATCACCGCCGCTCCATCAGCGGCCTGCAGCTCCTCGAGGGTGAAGGCGTCGAGGCTGGCGGTCAAGGTGGCGGTCCCGTCCGCCTTGGCGAACAGGCTGGGCATGTCGCCGTCATGGTCGCCGTGTCCCTCACCCTCACCCACGTAGTGGCCCATGGCGGTGGTGAACGGGCCGTCAGGCGCGTCGGCCTCGCAACGGCCGACATCGTGGATGTGGAAGCCGTGGAAGCCGGGCTCGAGGCCCGTCACGTCGACCTCCACCAGCGTCGCCTCCCCGTCGGCTGAGAGCCTGACCGTTCCCACCTCGGCCCCGTCGGCGTCAGCCATGGTGACCTCGACGCTGCTCTCGGCGCCCGGGGTTGGCGACGGGCCACTGGCCGAATCCTCCACGTCGCTCCTGCCGCCGCATGCCGCCAACGAGAGCGCAGCGACGGTGGCGAGGGGGAGGACCTTGACCAGGATCTGGGTGGGCATCCCCTGGAGCATACGCCGCTCACTGCAAGGGCCGCTCCTGCAGGACGCCCTGAATCTGGATCTGACCAGAAATGCCTGGCGTTGAAGAGAGGGGTGAGCTCGAAGGGGTGTGGGGCGTAGCCCCGCTCGGGGCGTCAGCCCCGAGTCATGCGCCGCCGGTGTCAGCTTGCGACTTGCTCGAGGGTGACCTCGTAGCCGAAGGCGCGCAGGTTGGCGACGGCCCGGCGCTTGGCCCGCTCGGCTGCCAGCTCACTCAAGGGTTGGGCACCAGGGTCGACGTAGGGCTCGCCGGTCGACAGCACCCGGTGGGCGGCGATGAGGATCTCATGGCCAACGGCGATGGTGGCCTTCTTGTCCCCTGGACGGCGACAGACCTGGCGGTAGCGCTCGGAGAGGTAGGTGCCCTGGAGGCGAGCCGCTCGCCGGGAGGACTCGATCAAGATGGTGCGGAGCCACTTGGAGCCCTTGGGCGTCTTGGCCGATCCCCGCTTCCCCGCCGACTCTCGCTTTCCCGGGCACATGCCTGCCCACGACGCCAGGTGGCCGCCGGTGGGGAAGCGGCTCATGTCGGTGCCGATCTCGGCCAGGATGACCTCGGCCGAGCGCTGGCCCACCCCGGGGATGGTGCACAACAGCTCGACCTCAGCGGCGAAAGGGGGCGGTGGCCGCCTCGATGCACGCCGACAGGGCGGCGACGTCGGCTTCGAGCTCCTCCACGTGGGTGAGCATCCGCTCCAGGAGGAAGGCGTGATGCGCCGGGAACCGGGCGGTGAGGGCCTTGCGCAGCGCCGGGCGACCGGCGCGAAGGATCGCCAGGATCTCGCCAGCAGGCAGCTGGTACGCCTGCGGGTGGCGACCGCAGCGGCCAGCCGGTAGAAGTCCGACATCCTCCCGGCACCGGCGACAAGCTCGGCGTCGAGGGCGGCGGCGACGCCCAAGTCGGCCAGCGATCTGAGCCCGGAAGCTTTAGCTTTTAGGCCTCGGCCTCCGGGGCCGGTGCAGCGGTCGAGGTGGCCGACTAGGGGCTGCCAGGCCTCAGGCGGCGGCGCCACGATGCGCCGGCCGGCGTCGGACTTCGGCTCGCCGATGAGGTGCTCCCCGTTGGCGAGCTGCTGGCGCTGGACGGCGACAGTGACGGTGTGGTGGTCGAAGTCGACGTCGCAGCGGCGGAGCCCGAACAGCTCGCCGCGGCGGAAACCGGTGAACGTGGCGAGGAGCACGAGCGTCCGGTAAGCGGGGCTGGCGGCGGCAAGGTTCGAAGACCTGGTCGATGGCCGGGATGCAGCGTTCGGGGTGCGCTCGGCGCCCGCGCCCCGGATCGTCGAGGGCTTGTGGCGATGAGCCCGTCTTCGACGGCAGCGTTCAGGATCGCGTGGAGCAGCGGTAGCACTTGGCCTGGTGCTGACGCCCGGCCCGACCTCCAGCAGCGCGCCGTACCACTTCCGGACGGTCAGCGCCGGACGTCCGCGTGGTTGAAGCCGGTGTGCCGCGGCCCTTCCCTCCCGTGCGATGCTGGCCCTGGTGGGTGCACGAGTGGAACGAGGGGCGCGGCCGGGAGTGGGGGCTGGCGACGTCGAACACCACCTCCGCGGTGAGGGCCTGACCCCGAGGCGCTGGGGCAACGGGCCGGCGGACCGCTACGGCTGGCACGCCCACCAGGACCACAAGGTCCTGTACTGCGTGAGCGGCAGCATCGTGTTCCACACCCGGAGCCACGGCGACGTGGAGCTCGGTCCCGGGGACCGGCTGGATCTCACGCCGGGAACCGACCACGCCGCCACCGTCGGGCCTGACGGGGTCGAGTGCGTGGAGGCCTTCCGGCCCGAGCGCTGAGCGGTCGCCGGGGCCTGCCGTCAGCCGGACCCGTCGAGGTGGTCGTGCAGGCGGCGCAGCTCGGCGTAGTCCTCCTCGTCGGGCTGGTCGGTGCCGCCGATGGGATAGACCACCGAGCCCAGGCGATTGTTGTGGCGAAGGCCCAGGGCGTGGCCGATCTCGTGGGTGGCCACCACCCGCCGTAGCACGTCGTTGAGCCCGCAATCACCGCACACCTCCACGAAGGCAGCCTGGGCGTGGCCGTCCTCGTCGGTCTCCTGGTCGCTGAGCCCCTGGAACTGGACCACCCCCTCGAGGCTCTCCTCGCTGGCCGTGCAGACCGAGATCCGCGGGCCGTCGTAGGCGCAGGCCCCGTCGCCCTCGGCCCAAGTCAGGCGTAGGTCGGCACCGGCCTGGTTCCACACCTCCACGGCGTGGCGGCTGGCCTGGTGCCAGGCCGGGTCGCCGGTGCGGTCGACCACCACCAGGTCGCGCTGGCCCGAGGGCCAGTGCCCGAACGGTCGCTCGTCGGCCACCGCGGGCACGATGCGGGCCAGGGCCACGGCGAAGGCCACGGCGAAGACGACGGCGTTGCCCAAGCGCACCACCGCGGCCAGCCGGGCCTGGCTCAGCCCCAGGGCGGCGACGTCGCCGGCCCGGGGGCGCAGGCGCAGCAGGTCGCCCAGGTTGTGGTCCTCGTGCACTCCTCCACGCTAGGGACCCGGCCCCCAGATCGGCGTCGGTCCGCCGATCAGTGACCCCGGTCGATCCACTCCTGGAGGTGCGGGGCCTCCGCCCCGATGGTGGTGGAGTCCCCGTGCCCGGTCAGCACCGTGGTCTCCGGGGGCAGGCTGAGCAGCCGCTCCCGGATGGAGTCGATGATGGTGGGGAAGTCCGAGAACGACCGGCCCGTGGCCCCGGGACCCCCCTGGAACAAGGTGTCGCCCGAGAACACGACCCGGGCGTCGTCGAGGTGCAGGCAGACCCCGCCGGGGCTGTGGCCAGGCGTGTGCAGCACCTTCAGGGGTGCTCCCGCCACCTCCAACACGTCGCCCTCTGCCAGGGCCCGGTCGGGGGCCCGGCCGGGGTGCACGTCGTCCCAGAGCACGCGATCGTCCGGATGCAGGGCGATCGGGGCACCGCTGGCCTCGGCCAGGTCGACGGCGGCGTTGATGTGATCGTTGTGACCATGCGTGCACACGATGGCCACCACCCGGCGCCCGCCCACTGCGGCGACGATCGGAGCGGCGTCATGGGCGGCGTCGAGGACCACGACCTCGTCCTCATCCCCCACCAGCCAGACGTTGTTCTCCACCTCGAAGTCGGCGCCGTCGAGGGAGAAGATCCCCGACGTGCGCACGGACGTGATGTCGAGGGCGCTCACAGCACGATCACCGAGCGCAGGACCTCACCCCGGCCCATCTTGTCGAAGGCCTGCTCCACCTCGTCCAGCGCCAGCGTCTCGGTGACGAAGCCGTCGAGGTCGAACCGGCCCCGCAGGTAGAGGTCGATGAGCACGGGAAAGTCCCGGGAGGGCAGGCAGTCGCCGTACCACGACGACTTCAGCGCCCCGCCCCGGCCGAACAGCTCGATGAGGGGGAGCTCGATGGTCATGGTGGGATCGGGCACCCCGACCTGGACCAGGGTGCCGGCGAGGTCCCGGGCGTCGAAGGCCTGGCGGTAGGTCTCGGGCCGGCCGACCGCTTCGATGACGACATCGGCGCCGAAGCCGTCGGTCAGCTCCCTGATGGCTTCGACGGGATCGGCCTCGGTGGCGTCGACGGTGTGGGTGGCGCCGAAGCCCAGGGCCCACTCGAGCTTGCGGGGATCGACGTCGACCGCGATGACGCGCCGGGCCCCCACCAGGGCCGAGGCGGCGACGGCGGCTGCGCCGACGCCCCCGCAGCCGATGACCGCCACCGAATCGCCCCGGGCCACCTGCCCGGTGTTGAGCGCCGCGCCGAAGCCGGCCATGACGCCACAGCCCACGAGCCCGGCGGCCTCCGGGCGGGCCGCGCGGTCGACCTTGACCGCCTGGCCGGCGGCCACGAGGGTCCGCTCGGCGAAGGCGCCGATGCCGAGCGCCGTGGTCAACGGCGTCCCGTCACCGAGGGTCATGGGCTGGGCTGCGTTGGCGCTGTCGAAGCAGTACCACGGGCGACCCCGCCGGCAGGACCGGCACGTCCCGCACGGCGCCCGCCACGCGAGCACGACGTAGTCGCCGGGCGCCACGTTGGCCACGCCCTCGCCCACCGCCTCCACCGTCCCCGCGGCCTCGTGACCGAGCAGGAAGGGGAAGTCGTCGGTGATGGCGCCCTCCCGGTAGTGCAGGTCGGTGTGGCACACCCCGCAGGCGGCCACCGCCACCACCGCCTCACCGGGACCCGGGTCGGGCACGTGCACCGTCTCCACCGTGACCGGTGCCCCCTTCTCCCGGGCCACCACCCCCCGGACCTCGTAGGCCATCCGGCTCCCTTCGTCGTCCTGGCCGGCGAGGGTAACCGGTGCCGGGAAAGCCCTTGGCTCAGCTCCCCTCGGGGTGCACCGGGTAGCCGGGCCGCTCGATGGGAGCCCGGACCTGGTTGCCCCACTCGGTCCACGAGCCGTCGTAGTTGCGGACCTTGGGGTAGCCGAGGAGGTGGTGCAGCACGAACCAGGTGTGGCTCGAACGCTCGCCGATGCGGCAGTAGGCGATGATGTCGTCGGACTCCGAGAGGCCCTGCTCACCCTCGTAGAGGGCCCGCAGCTCGTCGGCCGACTTGAAGGTGCCGTCCTCGTTGGCCGCCTTCTTCCAGGGCACGCTGGCGGCACCGGGGATGTGGCCGCCCCGCAACGCCCCCTCCTGGGGGTAGTCGGGCATGTGCAGGAGCTCACCGGAGTACTCCTGGGGCGAGCGCACGTCGACGAGGCGGCCGTCGGTCCCGAGGTGAGCGCGCACCTCGGCGGCGAAGGCCCGGATGGGAGCGTCGTCTCGCTCGACCACGGGGTAGTCGGTCGGCTCCCGGCTGGGCACCTCGGTGGTCAGCTCGCGACCTTCGGCGGCCCACTTGGCCCGCCCACCGTCGAGGAGGCGCGTGTCGGGATGGCCGAAGAGGCCGAAGACCCACAGCGCGTAGGCGGCCCACCAGTTGAAGTTGTCGCCGTAGAAGACCACGGTGGACTCGCGCCGAATGCCCTTGGCCGACATGAGCTGGGAGAAGCCCTCGGCGTCGAGGTAGTCGCGGGCGACCGGGTCCTGCAGGTCGGTGTGCCAGTCGACCTTGACCGCCCCGGGGATGTGGCCGGTGTCGTAGAGCAGGACGTCCTCGTCGGACTCGACCACCACCACGTCGGGATCGTCGAGGTGCTGGGCCAGCCACTCGGTGGTCACCAGCTTCTCGGGGTGGGCGTAGGCTTGCAGCTTGCCGTCGGTGTCCTGAGCCACGGGCACGGGGGCTCCTCTCCTCGCTGAAGGGCAGGGCGAATGGTGGTGGTCGTCCCGGCCCACCTTACCGCTATCCTGGGCGATACCCGACCAGTTCGGTCAAGAATCACGTCTGCGAGGTGCACCCATGGCGTCGGCTCCCCCCAAGCTGCAGCGCATCGTCGAGCTCTTCGCCGGCGCGCCCAAGGACCTCCGGGTCGAGGCCCTGCTCGAGTACTCCCGCAAGGTGCCTGCCCTGCCCCCTCGCCTCGAGGGCCAGCAGGCCTCCATGGAGCAGGTCGAGGAGTGCCAGACCCCCTTCTTCCTCGACACCGAGGTCGACGACGAGCGCCGGGTGACGGCCTGGTTCGACTGCCCGCCCGAGGCGCCCACCACCCGGGGCTTCGCCGGGATCCTCGCCGAGGGGCTCAACGGGGCGACGGTCGAGGAGGTGCTGGCCGTGCCCAACGACTTCTACACCCAGATGGGGCTGGCCGAGGCCATCTCCAGCCTGCGCCTGCGGGGCATGGGCGCCATCCTCGGGCGCCTCAAGCGCCAGGTGCGCGAGCGGGCCGGGGCCTGCCGGTGACCACTCTCCTGCTGCTGACTGCTCACGTCATCTAGCTGCTCTCAGACGGCCCCCGGGTAGGCTTGGCAGCCCATCCGACGAGATCGAGGAGGGCCCCGTGGCACAGGTCGACCAGGATCGGACGACAGGCCGGGGGCGGCAGGCTCGCCCCGGCGCACCGTCGCCCGCCGCACCCGGTGAGCGGTCCGGAGGCCGGCACGGACCGGGACGCAGGCTCGGCGACTTCCTCGTACGCCAGGGGCTCCCGGCAGTTCCGAGGTCGTCGCCCCGTGGCGGCCGGTCGCGGCCGGGATCGTCATCGCCGCTGGCGGCGCCCTCGTCGTCGTCCTCGGCCTCGTCGGCGTGGAGCTCATCGACATCCTGCTCGTGCTCGGGCTCACCATGCTGTTGGCGGGCTTCGTCGACGGGACGGGGCGGCGCTACCGCGGACCGGGCACCGGCCTGACCACCGTCGGCATCGTCCCCCGGTTCTTCGGGAGCGCCCCCTGGCTCCAGGAGGGCTGGGCGTTCGGGATCTTCCTGATGGCCTACGGCAGCTACGTCGCGCTCCGCCGGCGCAAGGAGGAGCGGACCTCGGCCTGAGGATCACGATTCGACCGGCCCGGCGAGCACACGTGGCACCCGGGAGGGCTGCAGCCCGGCCCGTCGAGCCAGGTGGGCGAAGCGCACCGCGTCGCGCACGGCGCAACCCCGGGGGTCGTTGTTGAAGTAGGCGAAGACGTCCTCACCTTCGGGCCAACGCTCGGCCAGTCGCTCGGCCCAGTGGCCGAGGGCGGTGTCGCCGTAGCACGGCCGGGGTCGCGCCCGCCCCTCGTGGAAGCGCACGTAACCCCAGTCGGCCGTGCGCCACAGCGGCCCGGTTACCCGCGAGCCCCGGTCGGTGAGGCACAGGGCGGCGTTGCGCTCGGCCAGCAGCCCGGCCGTCCGGTCGTCGAACCAGGACGGGTGGCGAACCTCGACGGCGACCCGGCAGGTCGACGGGAAGCGGTCCAGGGTGTCGGCCAGGCGGGGCGGGTCGGCGGCGAGGTTGGGTGGCAACTGGAGCAGCACCGGTCCGAGACGTGGCCCCAGGGGGGCGGAGCGCTCCAGGAAGCGGGCCACGGGCTCGGCCGGTTCGGCGAGGCGCTTGAGGTGGGTGAGGTAGCGGCTGACCTTGAGGGCCATGACGAAGTCCGGCGGCAGGGACCGGAACCAGGTGGCGAACGTCTCGGTGGGAGGCAGGCGGTAGAAGGTGTTGTTGACCTCGACGGTGGCGAAGGCCCCGACGTAGTGCTCCAGCCACCGCCGCACGGGCAGGCCGTCGGGGTAGAGCACACCCCGCCAGTCGCGGTACTGCCAGCCCGAGGTGCCGACGTGCAGCACCGCCGTCGACGGGTGCTACGCCTCGGCGTCCTTGGCCTCGGGCGTCGAGACGGGGAAGTTGCTCATGTCGGCCAAGGGGAAGACCTGGTAGTTGGACACGTTGTAGACGGGCGAGCGGACCAGCAGCATCTCCAGCTCCTCGTTGGAGTCGACCTGGTAGATCCACGCCCCGCCGTGGGCGCCCACCACGTGGTAGCGGCCGAGGATCTTGCCCTGCTCCTCCAGCGGCTTGGCGTGCTCGGGCATCGACATCACCGCCTTGAGCACCTCGCCGGAGAGCCGGGAGAGCTCGATCTGCCACAGCACCAGGAACTTCATGGTCGCACTCCTTGCCGTCGTCGTCGTGGTGCCGCCTGCCTACCCGGGGGAGCGAGGCGACACCCGGACGGCGCGCTGCCCGCCACGGGCTCGGGCGGGTTGCTGCTCGCCCGTTGGGGGTAGCCCCCACGCCTCGCAGCGCGTCCGTCGCCGAGGAGGAGAGAGACCGTGGCCAACGACCCCAAGCCCGACGCCGACAAGGCCACCTCGGGCGGCGACAAGAACAAGTACGCCGAGCGGTCGAACGAACGGGATGACATCGGCGCCCTCGAGGCCGAGCAACGCCGTGAGTCCGACCAGGCCTTCGCCGGGCCAGGGGCCCCGGCCTCGACCGACGCGCAGGCCAAGGGCCTGCTCTTCGGCAGTCTGGTGGGCGGGGCCATCGGCTTGGTGGTGCTCCTGCCCCTGGCCTTCATCCCCATCGGGGGGCTGTCGCTGGTGGGCCGGCTGCTGATCTGCGCCATCGCCGGGGCGCTGGCCGGCGGCACCGCCGGGGTGATGTACCTGGGCGGGCGCATGCCCGAGCTAGAAGGGGAGACGGTCGACGCCGACGGCCGCCCCTCGGTGGGCAGCTCCTCCCGCAACCCCCGCTCCGACAGCCGGGGCCGCTAGCTCGGTTTCCCGGCTGGCTGCTCAGCGGTGGCCAGCTGATAGACCCGGCGCTTGGGCGCGCCGTAGGCCGCCGCCACCTCGGCCACGGCGTCCTTGGTCGATGTGCCCGTGGCCCTGGCCTGCTCCAGTGCGGTGAGCAGCTCGGCGTCGTCGGGGCCCGGGGCCGGCGCCGCACCGGCGATCACCACCACGTACTCGCCCCGGGGCGGGACCTGGGTGGCCCGCTCGGCGGCTGCGGCCAGGGTCCCCCGCCAGACCTCCTCGTGCAGCTTGGTCAGCTCCCGGCACAGGGCGACGGGCCGGTCGCCACCCAGGGCGGCGGACAGGTCGGCCAGCGTCCGGGCCAGGCGGTGGGGTGCTTCGAAGACCACGACCGTGCGCTCCTCGGTGGCCAGGGCGGCCAAGCGCTCGGACCGGCCCGAGCCCCGGCGGGGGAGGAAGCCCTCGACGACGAAGCGCCCCGTCGGCAACCCGCTGACGACGAGGCCGGCCAGTGCGGCGGAAGGCCCGGGGACCACGACGACCTCGAAGCCGGCGGCGGCAGCGGCCCGCACCGTGCGCTCACCCGGGTCGGAGATGCCCGGTAGGCCGGCGTCGGAGACCAGGGCCACCCGGGCGCCCTGGGCCAGGCGGTCGAGCACGGTCGTCACCTGGCCGGCCTCGGTGTGATCGTTGGCGGCCAGCAGCGAGGGCGCGCTGACGCCGGCGGCGGAGAGCAGCCGGCGGGTGTGCCGGGTGTCCTCGCAGACCACCAGGTCGGCCTCGGCGAGGGTCCGCACCGCCCGGGGCGACAGGTCGTCCAGGTTGCCGATGGGTGTGGCCACCACGGCGAGGATGCCTCGCCCGGGCCCGCTCACGGCCGGATCTCCAGGCGGTCGCCGGCGCGCAGGCCCCAGCGCCCGAAGGCGCCGGCCTCGGCCTCGAGCACGCTGCGGGCCCGCCGACGGGGCCGGCCGAGACGCCAGGGAACCATGGTGGACACGTCGACCACGACCAGCTCGGCGTCGCAGTAGGCGACGTCGAGGGCGAAGCGCATGCCGAGGGTGTGCACCGACGTGGCCGGACGCAGCAGCAGGGCGCCGTCGATGCCGTCGCGCCCGAGCAGCCCCCGGCTGCGGGCCGAGAACGACGACGCCACCTCGAGCGGCCCCAGCACCTCCCCGTCGCGCACGAGCCAGGGCATGGTCGTCGGATCCTCGACGCGGGGATCAGACGTTGAAGCGGAACTCGAGCACGTCGCCGTCGGCGACGACGTAGTCCTTGCCCTCGATGCGGAGCTTGCCCACCTCCCTGGCCTTGGCCCACGATCCCAGCTCGAGCAGCTCGTCCCAGTGGATGCACTCGGCCTTGATGAAGCCCCGCTGGAAGTCGCTGTGGATGACCCCGGCGCACTCCGGCGCCCGGGCACCGGCCCGGAAGGTCCAGGCCCGGGACTCCTTCTCGCCGGTGGTGAGGAACGTCCGCAGGCCGAGCAGGGCGCGGGCGGCCTCGACCAGGCGCGGCAGGGCGCCCTCGCCCAGGCCCAGCTCGGCCAGCATCTCGCCGCGGTCCTCCTCGGGGAGCTGGGCGGCCTCGGCCTCGAGCTGCACGGCCATGGGCAGGACCCGCACCGGCTGGGCCGCGGCGGCGAAGGCGTCGGCCACCGGGGCGGCCAGCGCCTGGGCCTGGTCGAGCTGGTCGTCGCCCAGGTTGACCACCACCAGCACCGGCTTGTTGGTGAGCAGGAACCACGGGCGCAGCAACCGGCGGTGCTCGTCGCTCAGCGTCGAGCGGTAGAGCGGGATGCCCTCGGCCAGGGTGGCCAGAGCGGCGTCGAGGGCGTCCACCTCGGCCTGCAGGGACCGGTCGAGCTTGGCCGCCTTGCGCCGGCGCTCGACCTTGGACTCCACGCTCTCCAGGTCGGCCAGGGCCAGCTCGGTCTCCACCGTGGCCAGGTGCTCGAGAGGATCGCTGGGGCCGACGACGTCGGGGTCGGGAAAGGCCCGCAGCACCAGGACGATGGCGTCGACCTCCCGGATCCCGGCGAGGAAGCGGTTGCCCAGGCCCTCGCCCTTGCTGGCCCCTTCCACCAGCCCGCCGATGTCGACGAACTCCACGGTGGCGTGCACCACCTTGGCGCTGCTCGACATGGCGGCCAGGGCGTCCAGGCGGGCGTCGGGGACCCGGGCCATGCCCACGTTGGGGTCGACGGTGGCGAAGGGATAGGCCGCAGCCAGCGCCGCACCGCCCGACAGGGCGTTGAACAGGCTCGACTTGCCGGCGTTGGGCAGCCCGACGAACCCGAAGCGCTCCACCCGCCCACGGTAGCGGTGTCGCTCGCTCGCTCGGGGGCCGGCGTGGCGGCGGGCGGGATCACCAGGGCGCCGAGGCGGGCAGGAACGAGGGCGGATGCAGACCTTCCTCCCCTACGCCGACTTCGACGACAGCGCCGCGGTGCTGGACGACCGGCGGCTGGGCAAGCAGCGGGTCGAGGCCCTGCAGGTCATGCGAGCCCTCACCATCGAGCGCTACGGGTGGAAGTCCCATCCCGTGGTGCTGATGTGGAAGGGCTACGAGGAAGCCCTGGCGGCCTACGGGACGGCCATCTGTCGGGAGTGGTGCCGACGGGGCTACGCCGACACCTGCGCACTGAAGATCCAGGCCGATGCCCGAGCCGGCGGGTTGCCCATCATCAGGACCCAGGCCGAGCTTGCCGCCGCCGGTCGGCTCCCACCCTGGCTCGGCGACGAGGCCGTGCACCGCAGCCACCGATCGGCCCTGGTTCGCAAGGACCAGGGCCACTACCGGGATCACTTCCCCGACGTGCCCGACGACCTCCCCTACCAGTGGCCGGTGCGTGTCGAGCCGCGGTCGGATCGGCGGGCGACCTCGACGGCAACGCCGTCGGCGTAACCTGCGTCCCTCGCCCGCTCACCGCCCGCCCCCGTAGCTCAGAGGATAGAGCGTCGGTTTCCTAACTCGATCGGAGCACTGCCGGCGACCTGCTCGGATTCACGAAAGCCCTGCTCAGCGCCCCTTTTCGTTTGTCCGCAGGCGACCGCTGGTGACCGTTCAAGCTCAATACGCCGCGGGATTTTCGCGGGATCGGCGGCGACCGAGCAGTTGAGCTCGGACTTTAGACGCGGCCGATACCGACGACCTCGAGGCGGAAGCTCCTGGCCGGCGGACACCTCCTGCCGCTGCCCAAGGAGCCAGCGGCGCTCGCCAACTGGAGGTGGCGATCGTCGACCACCTGCTAGTGCGGCGGCGCGGAACGTTGACGGGGTAAATCCCAGGCGCCGCAGGCGCAATCCATCGCCTCCTCGATGGTGCCGAGGAGTGCGCCGCTGGGGAGCACGGACACCTCGTAG
>JADDRA010000072.1 GCA_016781105.1 Actinomycetota bacterium
GCTGGAGAAGCTCGGCCACATCGTCACCCTGGAACCGGCGGCCTGAACAACGCCGACCTTGTCGGGGCTATCGCCCCAAACTGGGAGCTGCCGCCCCCGTTGACGTCCCGCCGAGTGGTGTAGAAGCCGGGGTCCACCACTGAGGTGGGTCACCGGGAGATCTTCGGCTTGAAAACCTCTGGGCGGAAGCCCCGCGGGTTCGAATCCCGCTCGCTCCGCCCTGTATGAGCAGGACTCCTAGCCGCTCAGGTGCACCTGCCCCACCCGTTCGCTGACCGTCGTAGCGATGTCAGATCGCCACCACCCCGGCGGCGACGAACACCGCCTGGAATGGGGCAACAACATCGACAGTCACCACAACGTGGGTGTGGCCTCGACCGGGAACGCACGTACTTCGCCTGGCAGGACTCCCGCAACGGAGACCCCGTCGCCCAGGCGGAGGACATCTACATGACGAAGCTGGCGCGCGCTTCATCTGCAGGCGCAAGTGACGGCGACGGTTCCCGGCTGCTGTGGGCGGGGACGGGCGCGGCTGGTGCACTGCTGGTGGCCGGGATCGCCCTCGTCGTCGCCTCGAAGCTGAACCGTCGATCGAAGCGGATGCAGCCGGCCTGAGCCCAGAGGGGCCGTCGTGGCCGGCACCCCGAAGGCCAGGAGCGCCTCATCCGGAAGCCGGCGCCCGGTGGTCGTCCAGCCAGGCGGGAAAGTCCTCCAGGCTCCGGAGCACGACGTCGGCGCCGGCGGCGGTGAGCTCCTCGGCGGAGGCCGCACCGGTGGCCACCGTCACCGACAGGGCCCGTGCCGCCCGGGCGGCGAGCACGTCGCCAGGATGGTCGCCGACGTAGATCTCGGCTCCGTGGGCGAGGAGCGCGTCGGCCTTGCCCTCGCCGAACCGCCAGCCGAAGACCGCGTCGGCGGCCAGCTCGACCGCACTCAGGCCGGCCCGGGCGTGGGGCTCGTACTTGGCCGTCACCACGATGACCTTGCCTCCCCTGCGCCGGACCGCTTGCACGGCCTCGACCGCTCCCGGCATCGCCCTGGTGGAGGCCGCACCGACCACCTCGAACAGCTCCCGGTACCGCCACGCCGCAACCTCGATGCCCCCGGGCGGCACCCACCGGGCGAGCACGGTCTCCAGCGGCAGGCCGATGTGGTCGATCACCCACGCCACGTCGATGCCGGCCCCGATCTCCGACTCCAGGCTGGCCATGGCCGAGGCGATGCCGGCGCGCTGGTCGATGAGGGTCAGGTCCAGGTCGAAGCCCACGACCAGGGTGCCGTCGTGGGCCACCGGCGCATACTGCCGCCCCCAGCCGTCCAGAGCCAGCTTCGCGGGCTGGAGGTCGAGGCGTTCGACCGACGCAACCGCTCGGCACGGTCGAGCATTTCGATGCCTTCCGCACCGGCCGTGACGGGAGGCCACCGGACGGAGTAGACCTTCTTGTCCGAGAACGAGCAGCACCAAGGCGGGTAGCCGCTCCAGGGGGGGAGGGACGTGTGGAGATCGGCTACGCGCTGACCCGGTACGTGTACCGGCCGCTGTCGGTCCCGGCCGCGGCGGCCCTGGCGGGCACGCCCGTGAGCCCGAACCAGGTCACCTACGCCAGCGCCGCCCTCTCCTTCGCCGGCGGCCTCGCCTTCGCCCGGCGAGCCTTCGTCCTCGGTGCAGTCCTGACGTTGCTGGGATCGCTCACCGACTGCGTCGACGGCGATCTGGCCCGGGCGACAGGTCGTGTGTCGAAGTCCGGCTCCTACCTCGACCACGTCTTCGACCGCTGGACCGACGCCGCCCTGGTCGTCGGTTTGACCTTCTCCGACAGCTCCGACCTGGCACCGGTCGGCTTCGCCGCACTCGTCGCCACCTTCATGACCAGCTACACCCGCACCAAGGCCCAGGCCGTGGGGACCGACTGCGTGGTCGGGATCGGGGGACGGGACACCCGCATGCTCATCCTCGTTGTCGCCGGCCTCTTCGGGCAGGCCCTTGTCGGCCTGGCCGTGGTCGCCGTGCTCGGCCTGGTCACGGCGGTGCAACGCATGAGCTGGACGATCAGGCACCTCGATGCCCGGGGCTAGCGAGCTCGCAGCCCCGTCAGCCCCTACCCGTGCCCTTCCCCCCCGCGGGCTCGAGCTCCCCGTCCTGCCCCCCGAGCCGCTCGACGGGGTCTACCTGGTGGCGTGCACCACCACCCCCCCTCGGACCACCCTCTCGGCCTCGATCGACGACGAGAACGACGCGGCCGAGGAGCTGGCGTCGTGGTTGCGGGCCAACGGGGCCGAGCAGCCCTTCCTCGTCACCTCGGCGCACGGGCGCCAGCTGGGGCGGGGGATCACGGGGGTGGTGGGCGCCGCGGCGCCGGGCGCCCGGGCGACCCAGGCCTGGGCCCAGGCCCAGAGCGGACGGGCGCGCCGCGCCGACGCGGTCGTCGCCATCGGCGGAGGGCGCTGCCTCGACGCGGCCAAACTGGTCGCCGTCGGCGCCGGCATCCCCTTCGTCGCCGTGCCCACCCAGCTCTCCCACGACGGCGTGTGCTCTCCGGTCGCGGTGCTGCCCCGGGCCATGGGGGGCTTGGCCGAGAGCCTGGAGGCGGTCGCACCCCAGGTTGCGTTCTTCTCCCGTCCGACCCTGATCCGGTCGCCCCTCGCCTCGCTGCGCGCCGGCATCGGTGACCTGCTCTCCAACCCCCTCGCCCTGCACGACTGGAATCTGGCCTTCGAGGCCGGTCTCGAGCAGATCGACCACACGGCGTGGAACCTGTCGGCCCAGTCCTTCCGCCTCATCGAGCCCCTGCTGGGGGAGCGGCTCGGCCCCGAGCACGTCGACCCCGCGCTCATCGGCCTCCTGGTCGACGCCCTGGTCACCTCCGGCTTCGCCATGATGGTCCTGGGTACGTCCCGGCCCGTCTCGGGAGCCGAGCACAAGATCTCGCACGCGATCGACGAGCTGTTCGGGGGACGGGCCCATCACGGCGCCCAGGTGGCGTTCGCCTCACTCGTGTCGGTCGCGCTCCACGGCTTCGACGTCGAGTCGTTCCGCGCTGGGCTGGTCAACCTGGGGCTGCCCCACCACCCTCGCCAGCTCGGGCTCTCCCACGACGACATGGTCGCCGTGCTGCAACGAGCCCCCAGCACCCGGCCCGGGCGCTTCACCGTGCTCGAGCGGGCCGCGCTCGACGGGTCGGCGACCGGCGCGCTGGTCAGGTCGCTGTGGGCTGACGCCTGACCGAGGGCTCCTCCCGGGCCAGGCGCTCGGCAGTGGCGAGATCCTCGGCGTCGTCGATCTCCACCCACTCCGACGACGGCGTCGGCCACAGGGTCAGGAACGGTGAGGCGGCGCTGAGCTGCTGGAACGCAGCCTCGTACCAGGCGTCGGTCCACATCTCGTCGGTGGTGAAGGACCTCAAGGCCTCGTGGACCAGCGCCCGCCCCGGTGGCGCCAGTGTCGACATCCCCACGTACTCGCCGACGGGGTCGTCCACCCCCTCCTTGCCGATGGCGCGGCACCACCGGCGCCCCTGGGCATCCGTCGGCCCGGCGGCCACCTTCATGGCCTCCTCGGTGAGGGGGCGGGCCACGTCGACGGCCAGGCAACCGGGCACCTCCCCGAGGTGGGCCGGGGCCGCCAGCAACGAGGCGATCCACTCCGGTCGCCCGAAGAGGTCGCTGTTGAGGACGACGACGACCCGGTCGTCGCCCGGCCGTCCCTCCAGCGCGTCGAGCCCCACCAGGAGGCTGTACCAGTTGTTGCGATCGGCGTGACGGTGGTTGGGCACCAGGACCGGGCGCAGGGCGCTGCGCGCCGCCCGCGTCTCGCACCAGCGCTCCACCCGATCAGCGGCGTGGCCGGTCACGACCAGCACGTCGGTGTCGGGGCCGAGCGCCTGCTCGATCGCGATCAGGTGGCGCTCGGCGATCGGTGCCCCGTCCACCTCGATCAGCCACTTGGGGCCTGGTCCTGCCGCCCGCCCGAGCCGCCGCCCGTGCCCGGCGGCCAGCACCACGACCGCCACCTCGCGCCGTCCAGACGTCGCTGTGCTCATGGCTGCCCCGATCCGACCTGCCGAGCCCCGGCGACTCGCAGCGGGATGGTAGCCAGGCACCTGCGCAGGGGGGGCGACCGGGTCCAGCCGGCGCGCCCCCTAGCGTTGCCGGCCCGGCGAGCTGACGCCGAGCCCGAACACCGGGCGATGCCGAGGAGGACGGGCCGAGCGTGGGCGAACAGAGCGGGGGCGAACAGAGCTGGGAGGCGGGACCGGCGGTGCGCGTCAGCGTCGTCATGCCGACCTACGACCAGGACGCGTTCCTGCCCGGGGCGGTGGCGTCGCTGCTGGCCCAGACCGAGGCCGACTGGGAGCTGATCGTCGTCGACGACGGCTCGCCCGGCGACACGCGCCAGGCCCTCGGCGAGGCGCTCGGCGACGAACGGGTGCACCTCGAGGTCCTCGACCGGAACCGCGGCCTCGGCGCCGCCCTCAACCACGGGCTCGACCGGGCTAGGGGCGAGTACGTGGCCTACCTGCCCTCCGACGACCTGTACCACGTCGACCACCTGGCCTCGCTGGTCGCCGCCCTCGACGCCGCGCCGCAGGCCGTTCTCGCCGTGGCGGGCGTGCGCCACCACCAGGTCCGGACCTCGCCCGGGCGGATCGAGGATGAGCCCCTGCAGCTCGTCCAGGTCGCCCACCGCCGGACCCGGCAGCGCTGGATCGAGCGCTCGGAGCTGACCACCGACGACCTCGACCGGATGTTCTGGGCCCGGCTGCTCGGCGACACGGTGGCGGTCGAGACGGGCCGGGTCACCTGCCAGTGGGGCTGGCACCCGGGCCAGCGCCACAAGACGCTGCGCGAGCCGTGGGGTGGGCTGAACGCCTACCGGGCCCGCTACCAGGTGCAGGAACCGTTGCGCCTGCACAGCAGCGTCGGCCACCTGCACGACGAGGTGGCGCACTACCGTCGGTTCCGGGAGCGGCCGTCCACGTCTCGAGCGACGGACGGCTTGCGGGTCCTGCTGGTCGGTGAGCTGGCCCACAACCCCGAGCGCATCCTGGTGCTCGAGGAGCGGGGCCACGAGCTGCACGGCCTGTGGACCGACACCCCGGTCTGGTTCAACACGGTTGGGCCCCTTCCCTTCGGCCACGTCGCCGAGGTCCCCCGCCAGGGCTGGCGCGAGTCGGTGGCCCGACTCCGGCCCGACGTGATCTACGCCCTGCTCAACTGGCAGACCATCCGCTTCGCCCACGAGGTGCTCACCGCCGGGCTGGGCATCCCCTTCGTCTGGCACTTCAAGGAAGGGCCGTTCTTCGCCCAGGAGCACGGCCTGTGGCCCGAGCTGGTCGACCTGCACACGCGCTCGGACGGGGTCATCTACTCCAGCCCCGAGCTGCGCGAGTGGTTCGCGGCGACGGTGCCGGCCAGCCGGCACCGCCCGAGCCTGGTCATCGACGGCGACCTGCCCAAGGGTGAGTGGCTGGCGGGGGAGCGCTCGCCGCTGCTGTCCGGGCGGGACGGTGCGCTGCACACCGTGATCCCGGGGCGGCCCATGGGCCCCGAACCCGAGGTGATCGCCGCCTTGGCCCGGGCCGACGTCCACGTGCACCTCTACAGCGCCAAGGCGGCAGCCCAGATGCGGGAGTGGGTGAACGAGGTGCAGCGGCTCGCGCCCGACCACGTCCACCTGCACCCCCAGGTCGACCAGGACGACTGGGTGGCGGAGTTCTCGCGCTACGACGCCGGGTGGCTCCACAACTTCCGCAGCGACAACCAGGGCGATCCCCTCGCCGCCTCCTGGGACGACCTCAACTACCCGGCCCGGATGGGCACGCTCGCGGCCTCGGGGGTGCCGATGATCCAGCGCGACAACAGCGGATCGATGGTGGCGAGCCAGTCGCTGGCCCGCCGGCAGGACCTCGGGCTGTTCTGGAACGACGCCGACGACCTGATCGCCCAGCTACGCGACCCCAGCCGGATGGAGGCGCTGAGAACCAGCGTCTGGTCCCAGCGACGCGACTTCACCTTCGACGCTCACGTCGACCGCCTCGTCGACTTCCTTCGCCAGGTCGCCGCCTGATCATGGCCGGGTTGAGCCGCTCAGCTGGTCGAGCCGTCGAGGAGCGCGCCCAACAGGCTCTCGTCCAGGTGAGCGAGCAGCTCGGCCACGTCCTCGTAGACGGCGATCGCCCCGGCCTCCTCCAGTTCCTCGCGGGTGGTGCCGCCGGTGAGCACGCCGATCACCTCGAGCTCGAGCTTGCCGGCCGCCTCCACGTCCCAGGTGGTGTCACCCACGACGAGGGTGCGACCGGCGTTCAGATCGAACTTCTCGAGGGCTGCCTCGAAGATGTCGGGCGAGGGCTTGCTCTGCTCGACGTCGCTCTTGGACACGGCGTCCTCGACCGCGTCCTCGGCGCCGATGGCCTCGCGGAGGCGATCGAGGTCCTCCTCGTCCGACGACGTGGCCAGGACGACGCGTCCTCCCCGACGAGCCAACTCGCGCAGGAGCTCGGCCGCCCGGGGGAAGGCGGTGATCTCCTCCTTGAACGCCTCGTAGTGGCGGGAGTGGGCGTCGCTCGCCTCCTCGCTCTCACGGCCGATGGCGCGTTGGATGAGCTGGTCCGAACCCATGCCGATGAGCGGGTGGATCCTGCTCATGGCCACGTCCTCGCCGATGTCCCGGAAGGCACGCCACCAGGTCACGACGTGGAAGTAGTTGGTGTCGACGAGCGTTCCGTCGACGTCGACGAGGATGGAGGGGCGGTCGTCAGGCATCGACAGGCCTTACCCAATCAGCCGTTGCACGCGCGGTGGGGACCAGGCCGGCGTTTGGCGGTGGGTCGGCGCGGGCAGCGACCGGTGGTGCCCGCGGCGGTGTCGGTCCTGATGCCGACGTTCGACCAGGCCCCCTTCCTGCCGCGCGCGGTCGACAGCCTGTTGGCCCAGGACCACGGTGACTGGGAGCTGGTGATCGTCGACGACGCCTCCCCCGACGCCACCCCCGTCGCGGTCGAGGCCTACCTCGGCGACCCCCGGGTCTGCTACCGCCGCCTGGCCCGCAACCTCGGGCTGGGCGGCGCCCTCAACGTCGCCCTGGGCCTGGCATCGGCGCCGGTCATCGCCTACCTGCCGTCCGACGACGTCTACCACGGCGACCACCTGGCCTCGCTGCTCGAGTGCCTCGAGGCGGAGCCGGGCGCGCTGCTCGCCTACTCCGGGGTCCGTCACCACTACAACCGCAGGGCCGACGGCCCGGTGCCCGGCGCGGGCCTCCAGCTCGTCCAGGTGGCCCACCGGCGCAGCGCCGACCGCTGGGTGGAGCGCGCTGAGCTGGTGACCGACGACCTCGACCGGATGTACTGGGCCAAGCTGCGGGACCGTGGCCGCTTCGTCGCCACCGGACTGGTCACCTGCGAGTGGGTCGACCACCCCGGGCAGCGCCACAAGCTCCTCCAGGAGCCCGAAGGGGGCATCAACCCCTACCGGCAGCGCTTCGCAGTGGGGGCGCCGCTGCGCTTCCACACCACCGTCGGCAACCCCATCGACGAGGTCGCCCACTACGCCCGGTTCCGGGACCGTCCGGACACGCCGCCGGCGGCCGACGGGCTGCGGATCCTGCTCGTCGGCGAGCTGGCCTACAACCCGGAGCGGGTACTCGCCCTCGAGGAGAGAGGCCATCGCCTCTTCGGTTTGTGGACCGACGAGCCCTACTGGTACAACACCGTCGGTCCGGTCCCCTTCGGCCACGTCGAGGACGTGCCCGTCGAGGGTTGGCGCGAGCGTGTGCGGGACCTGCGGCCCGACGTCGCCTACGGGCTGCTCAACTGGCAGGCCGTCCCCTTCGTGCACCGGGTGCTGGACGAGCTCGACGACGTTCCCTTCGTGTGGCACTTCAAGGAGGGGCCGTTCATCTGCCTGGAGAAGGGCACCTGGCCCCAGCTCGTCGAGCTCTACGAGCGCTCCGACGGGCAGATCTACACGAGCCCGGAGCTGCGCGACTGGTTCGCCACCGCGGTGCCGTCGCTGGCCTGCCGGTCGTCCTCACTGGTCCTCGACGGCGACCTGCCCAAGCGCGACTGGCTGGACGCGCCTCGCTCCCCGTTGCGCTCGCAGGCCGACGGCGAGGTCCACACGGTGGTGCCCGGCCGGCCCATCGGCCTCCACCCCCCCGACGTCGAGGCCCTGGCCCGGGCCGGGGTGCACCTGCACTTCTACGGCGACTTCACCCACGGCCAGTGGAAGGGCTGGATCGACACGACGAGGCGCCTGGCGCCCGACCACCTCCACCTGCACGGCCAGGTCGACCAGGGCGACTGGGTCGAGGAGCTGTCGCAGTACGACGCGGGGTGGCTCCACGTCTTCGAGAGCCGCAACCGGGGTGAGCTGCGGAGCGCCGACTGGGACGACCTCAACATCCCGGCCCGCCTGTCCACGCTGGCCCTCGCCGGGGTCCCCCTGATCCAGCGTGACAACACCGGTGCTGGGGTGGCGACCCAGTCCCTGGTCCGCCAGCTCGGCATCGGGGTGTTCTTCACCGACTTCGACGAGCTCGCCGGTCAGCTCGCCGACCGGGATCACATGGCCGGGCTGCGGGCCCAGACCTGGCGCCACCGGGAGCACTTCACCTTCGACGCCCACGCCGACGAGCTGGTCGCCTTCCTCCGCCGAGTGATCGCCGGCGGCTGCCACCGCCGCTGATCCCGGGCTACGCCTCCCGGCCGAGCACGGCGACCGGGAAGCGGGCCAGCAGCTCGGCCAGGGCGACCTCGCCGCCCGCCACGCTCGAGCCGTCGAGGACGCTCCTCCAGGGCCCCGGGGGCAGGGCGACGCAGGAGCCGGCCCAGCCCTCACCCAGCCCGGCCACCAGGCGGGGGACGACCACGGCGAGCTCGCCCCCCCGGGTGAAGGCCACGGCGTGGTCCCGGCGCGCACCCGTGGTGGCCAGCGGCTCGTAGGCGGCTCCGGGCCCGTAGGCGGCGGGGCGGCGGCGCCGGTCGGCCAGCACGTGCCGGATGAGCCACAGCTTGGGGCCGCCCGCGTCGGCCTGCGCCAGCGCCCGCTCGGGCGGCGCCGCCCCCAGCTCGTCGAGGAGCCGTCGCCGCAGGGCGTAGTCGACCGGGCGGCGGTTGTCGGGGTCGACCAGGCTGTGATCCCACAGCTCGGTTCCCTGGTAGAGGTCGGGGACGCCCGGGCAGGTCAGCAGGAGCGCGGTCTGGGCCAGGGAGGTCGCCCGCCCCCGCTCCACCAGCCGGTGCTCGGCCAGGAACCCCTCCAGGTCGACCACGAACCCGGCGTCGTCGAGCATGGCGCGCACGAAGGCCTGCAGGGCCTCGTCGTAGTCGGGCACCGGATCGACCCACGAGGTGTGGACCTTGGCCTCCTTGGCCGCCTTCTCCATGAACCTCCCGGCCCGGTCGGCATCGAGGGGCCAGGCCCCGACCAGGCTCTGGTAGAGCAGGTACTCGGCGTTGCGGTCGGGCCACCCGTCCCGGCGGTGGCGCTCGTTGGCCTGCGCCCACCGCGACACCGCCGCCTCCCAGGCGCCGGGGATCTCCGAGAGCAGGTGGATGCGGGCCCGCACGTCCGCGCTGCGCTTGGTGTCGTGCGTCGACAGCGCCAGCATGGCTTCGGGCCAGCGTTGCCCCGCGTCGGCGGTGTCGGCGTGGAACCGCTCGACGGGACGGCCGAAGGTCCCCGGGTCGCCGCCCACCTCGTTGAGCGAGACGAGGCGGTGGTAGCGGTAGAAGGCCGTGTCCTCCACGCCCTTGGCCATGACCGGGGAGCTGAGCTGCTGGAAGCGCACGGCCAGCTCGGTCTCGGCCCGTCCGGGGTGGTCCAGCACCAGCAGCTCACCGAGGAAGCCCAGCAGCTCGGTGTCGATGTCGGGCCGGCACCGCCCCGCCTGGGCCACCGCCTGCTCGACGTGGGCGCGATCGGTCCCGGTCACCTCGGCACGGGGCTGGACGTAGGTGCGATAGACGGGGAAGGCGGCGGTCAGCTCCCGGAGCGCGTCGCGCAGCTCCCGGCGGGTGTGGTCCCGGTGGCGCCGGTGGTCCTCGCAGACCCCGGCCAGCAGGGCGGTGATGCGCTCGACCTCGGCCGCCAGCTCCTGGCGCATGATCTGCAACTTGGCGCTGCGCACGACCTGGTCGTAGCTGGTCTCCTCGCCGTCGGGGCCCTCGCCCACGACGCGCCGGTAGCACTCGGACATGTCCGCCTCGTTGGCCGTGTCGACGAAGAGGTTGTCGACCCGGTTGAGGAAGTCGTAGCCCGACGTGCCTGCCACCGGCCACGTCGCCGGGAGCTGCTCACCCTCCTCCAGGATCTTCTCCACCACGACGTAGGCGCCCCCCGACGCCTCGGCCAGGCGCCGGAGGTAGCCGGCGGGGTCACGCAGCCCGTCGACGTGGTCAACCCGCAGGCCGTCGACCGCGCCCTCGGCCACGAGGTCGAGGATCAGGCGGTGGGTGTCGGCGAAGACGCGCTCGTCCTCGACGCGCAGGCCGACGAGGGTCTCGATGTTGAAGAAGCGCCGGTAGTCGAGCTCCTCGCTCGCCGTGCGCCAGTAGGCGAGTCGGAAGTTCTGGCGGCGCAGCAGGGCGTCGAGCGCGTCCGGGTCGCGGTTCAGCTCCTCCACCTCGGCGTCGAGGGCTCGGCCCAGCTCGGGCCGGGCGTCGCACAGGGCCGCCAGCCGGTCCCGGAGCACCTCCTTGTCGCGGTGGCGCTCGGCGACGGCATCGAGGTCGCGCAGCAGGGCGTGGGGGAGGTGGCCGAGCGCGATGGCCAGGCTGGCCAGATCGCCGGAGTCGGCCCGCTTGGCCGCGGCGGCGACGAGGTCGTCGACGCTGCGGGGCGACAGGGGCGCCTCGTGGTCGTGGTAGCGGACCAGGAAGGACCCCCCCCGGCGCTGCACCTGCAGCTCACCGGCCTCGAGCACCCGCCCGTAGTGGTCGCCCAGCACGGGCATGAGGACCGTCGCCGTGAGCTTCTGCTCGGGCGGGTCCCAGTTGATGTCGAAGTACGCCGCGTAGCGGCTCGACGGGCCGTTCTCGAGCACGTCCCACCACCACCGGTTGGCCTGCCCGGCCAGCGCCATGTGGTTGGGGACGATGTCGAGCACCTGGCCGAGGCCCGCCGCGTCGGCCGCGTCCCTGAGTTGCCGGTAGCCGGCGTCGCCCCCTAGCTCGTCGTTGAGCCGGCTGTGGTCGACCACGTCGTAGCCGTGGGTGCTCCCCGGCGCGGCCTGGAGGATGGGGGAGCAGTAGAGGTGGCTGAGGCCGAGGCCGGCGAGGTAGTCGACCTGGGCGGCGGCGTCGTCGAAGGTGAAGCCGCCGTGGAGCTGGAGCCGGTAGGTGCAGGTCCTCGTCATCGGCCGCTCCTACCCACGCTCGTTCCTCCGGTGCCGCGGTCGGAGACAGGTGAGCCACTACTCTCGAACGCATGTCTGCCTGGCTGGACGACCTCAACCCCGAGCAGCGACGAGCCGTGTGCCACCAGGACGGCCACCTGCTCATCGTGGCCGGGGCCGGCAGCGGCAAGACGCGCACGCTGGCCTGCCGGGTGGCCCACCTCCTCGCCGGGGGCGTCCGGCCCGAGCGGATCCTGCTGCTCACCTTCTCCCGGAGGGCGGCCCGGGAGATGCTCACCCGGGCCGGTCGCCTGGCCGAGGCCGAGGGAGCCCGACGGGTCTGGGGCGGCACCTTCCACGCGGTCGCCCACCGGCTGTTGCGCACCCACGGCGCGGCCGTCGGCCTCCGTCCCGGCTTCACCGTGCTCGACCAGGGTGACGCCGCCGACCTGCTCGGGCTGGTGCGCCACGACCTCGGGCTCGGCGAGCGGGGCCGTCGCTTCCCCAAGAGGGAGACGTTGGCCTCGGTCTACTCCCGGGTGGTCAACGAGCAGCAGAAGCTCGCCGACGTGGTGGCCCGGGCCTACCCCTGGTGCCGGGACGACATCGAGGGCATCAGGGCGGTCTTCACGGGCTACGCCCGGCGCAAGCGGGACCGCAACGTCGTCGACTTCGACGACCTGTTGTTGTACTGGCGGGCGCTGGCCAGCTCGTCCAAGGTCGGCCCGCTCCTGCGCTCGGGCTTCGATCACCTCCTCGTGGACGAGTTCCAGGACACCAACGCCGTGCAGGCCGACATCGTGGCCGCCATGGCCGGCCCGGGGGTGACGGTGGCCGCCGTGGGCGACGATGCCCAGGCCATCTACGGGTTTCGTTCCGGTTCGGCCCGCCACATGCTCGAGTTCCCCGAGCGCTTCCCGGGCACGAGCATCGTCACGCTCGACCGCAACTACCGCTCGACGCCGTCGATCCTGGCCAGCGCCAACGCGGTGATGGCCGAGGCCACCGCCGGGTACCCCAAGTCGCTGCGCTCGACCCGCGGGCCGGGGCAACGCCCGGTGCTGGCCACCTGCGTGGACGAGCTGGCCCAGTCGGCCTTCGTGTGCGACTCGATACTGGAGCACCGGGAGCGGGGGGTGGCCCTGCGCGACCAGGCGGTGTTGTTCCGCAGCGGCCACCACAGTGACGCGCTCGAGCTCGAGCTGGCCCGGCGCAACATCCCCTTCGTGAAGTACGGGGGGTTGAAGTTCCTCGAGAGCGCCCACGTGAAGGACCTGTTGTGCCTGTTGCGCATCCTCGACAACCCCAGCGACGAGCTGGCCTGGGTGCGGGTGCTGGGCTTCCTCGACGGGGTGGGGCCGGCGACCACCCGCCGTCTGGTCGAGGAGCTGGGGGTGACCGAGGCGTTGGCCCTGGCCCGGCTGCTGGGCGAGGACTGCCCTCGGGTGCCTCCCGCGGCCCGAGCCGACCTCGACGGGCTGCGTGCCGCCCTTCGTGCCTGTGCCACCGGCGACCTGGACCCCGCCGCCCAGGTCGAGCGCCTGGCCTCGGCGTGCCGCCCCATCTTCGACCGTCGCTACCCGACGACGGCGTCGGTGCGCCTGGCCGACCTCGAGCACCTGCGGGGCCTGGCCGGTGACTACCGCACCCGCAGCCGGTTCCTGGCCGAGCTCACCCTGGACCCTCCGGCCAGCACCGGCGACCTGGCCGGGCCTCCCCACCTCGACGACGACCACCTCGTGCTGTCCACCATCCACTCGGCCAAGGGTGGCGAGTGGCAGGTGGTCCACGTCATCCACGCCTCCGACGGCAACATCCCCTCGGACATGTCCCTCGGGTCGGCCGAGGAGGTCGAGGAGGAGCGACGGTTGCTCTACGTGGCCCTGACCAGGGCGCGTGACACGCTCGTGGTGTCCTACCCGCTGCGCTACTACTTCCGGCGCAACCCGCTCGACGACGCCCACTCCTACGGCCAGCCCAGCCGCTTCCTCACGCCGGCGCTCTCGACCTTCTCGACCACCTGCGTGGGTGAGGCGCCCGTCGAGGACGACCCCGTCGTCGGCGACCTTCAAGCCCTGTGGGAATAGGCCGCTCCTGGCCGACGGCACCGGTGGTCCGAGGGGGGCTGCGTCCTCGGTAGAGTCGCGGGCTCGGGAGAGGTGCCGGAGCCTGGTTGATCGGGGCGCCCTGCTAAGGCGTTGTGGGCCGCAAGGTTCACCGTGGGTTCAAATCCCACCCTCTCCGCTCGGGTTGTTGCGGTGGCGTTGCCATGGTGTAACGTCCGGGTGAACAGCCGACCAACCAAGGACCCTGTGGTGTTCGCGCGTGGGTGACCCCCTCCCCCCGCGAGCAACGCCTTCGGCATCGTCCCTCCTCCCACGTACCGCGTCGCGATCGAGGAGGGCCGGCGGACGCCGTGCGTCGCAGCCCATCGTTGCGGCGCGCCCCGTGACGCCCAGGGACCGGAGGACCGCATGCGACTTGAACGTCTGGCGTCCCTGGGCGCCCCCCGGCCACGCCTGCTCGTGGCTCCCGCCCTGCTCATCGCCGCCAATCTGGGCGTGGCCGGGCTCGAGCTGTCCCCTGCCGCACGGGCCCCTGACCGAGCCCAGGTCGCCGACGATCACGAGCTGGGGCGGGTCTCCGTCCGTGCCCAGGCCACCCGGCAGCCGCGGAGCCAGGTCGTACGGCCGACGATCCTGCACATCGAGCAGCTCCTCGTCGAGCGCCCCGAGCTGGCGGCGGTGTTGCGCAAGGCGGTCAACAACTCGCCGCCACCCCCACCTCCGCCACCCCCACCTCCGCCACCCCCCCCGGCCCCACCGCCGCCGCCTCCGCCGGTCGTGGCCGCCCCTCCGAGCCCGCCCTCCGACAGCGTGTGGCGTTCGCTGTCGATGTGCGAGTCGGGCGGGAACTGGCAACGTGACAGCGGCAACGGCTACTACGGAGGCCTGCAGTTCAGCCTCGAGTCGTGGGCCTCCGTGGGTGGTGCCGGGTACCCCCACGAGCACCCGGCGGATCGCCAGATCGAGCTGGCCGCCCGTCTCCACGCCCGCCAAGGCTGGGACGCGTGGCCGGCGTGCGCCGACCGCCTAGGGCTGGTGTAAGCGGGAACGTCCCGTCCCTCGCGAGCCCGGTGCGTCCCGCCGGTAGACTGCGCCGGCGGACGGCCGGCGGGTTCGGTCAGGTCGCGCCACTGCGCTCGTAGCTCAACGGATAGAGCATCTGACTACGGATCAGAAGGTTGGGGGTTCGAATCCCTCCGAGCGC
>JADDRA010000027.1 GCA_016781105.1 Actinomycetota bacterium
GTCCCGGGGGTCGCGGCCCTGGAGGATGATCTCGTAGCCCCGGAACAGCATGGCCCGGGAGTAGGCGTCGACCGCCTTGCGGTTCTCCAGGTCGAGGGTGGTGTGCACGGCCAGGGCGCCGGCTACCCGGGTGACCGGGTCGATGCTCCAGTCGCGGAGCTTGGGAGGGGCGGCGAGCTGGGCGCCGGGGCCGTCCTGCTTGCGGACGTAGCCCTTGCCCGGCTGGGGCTTGTAGCCGTAGGGGTCGCCGACCCCTTCACGCAGGCTCGCCTTGCCGTTGGCGTCGAACTCGATGGGCAGGTTCTTGAAACACATGGAAAAATCTCTCTCCCGACTAGTTGGAGTACGAGCTTGCGTGGAGGCGGTCGGAGTGCTGGTACTTCCCGTAGAACCTGTGGAGGGTCTTGAGCGCTCCCTTGGGGCCGGTCTTCGACCGGGCCCAGCCACTGGGCGACCCCTCCCGGTCCCAGCGCAGGGTCATGTTCTTGTCGGCCCGGGTCAGGTTGCGGGTGCGGCGGATGAAGCCGCCGGCCACCCGGCTGGTGTTGCTGGAGAGGAAGGACCCGGGTGAGGTCTGGTAGATCGGCGAGAACTTGTCGGGGAAGCCCGGCATGGTGCAGCCGATGCAGATGCCGCCCATGTTCATGCAGCCGCCCTGACCGTCGACCTGGCCGCGCTCGACGATGTTGCACTGGACCACCGGGCCCCAGCAGCCCAGCTCGACCAGGCACTCCTTGTCGCCGTACTCCTCGGCGAACACGCCCTCCTCGTAGTAGCCGCCCCGCGGGCAGTGGCGGTGCACCGTCTCGCCGAACAGCCAGGCGGGACGGCCGATCTCGTCGAACTCGGGCAGCGGCCCCAGGCCGTTGAGGAACAGCAGCGTGGCCGAGGCCGCCTCGAGGTAGTTGTCGCCGATCGGTGCGCACCCGGGGATGTTCACCACCGGGACGCCGAAGGCGGAGCGGTAGTCCCTGCCCAGGTAGTCCATCACCCCCATGGCGTTGGTCACGTTGCCCTTGGCGGCGGGGATGCCGCCCCAGGTGGCGCAGGTGCCGATGGCGATGATGGCGGCGGCGCCGGGGGCCAAGCGGTCGAGCCACTCCAGGCTGGTGATCTGGCGGCCGGTCTGGGGGTCGTCACCGAGGCCCATCCAGTAGCCGCCCGTGGCGCTGGCCACCGACTCGTCCATGATCGAGCCCTCCCACGTGATGACGTAGGGAGCGTCGAGCTCGCCGCGCTCGGCCATGAACAGGTTGTGCACCCACTCGGGGCCCGACTCGGTGGACACCACGGTGTGGACCAGCTCCACCCGGGGCAGGCCGGGGATGATGCCGGCCAGCAGGTGCTCCACCCGGGGGTGGGTGCCGCCGGTCACGGCGACGCTGCAGCCGTCGCAGGAAGCGCCGACCATCCAGATCAGGTAGATCTTCTTCAGCGGGCCGATCTGGAGCACGTCGTCAGGCTCCTCGAGCACCCGGCTGCGGATGCCGATGGGTGCGAAGGGGTCGAACGGGTCGTAGCCGTCGATCAGGTCGACGGTGCCCAGACCCGGGTTCAGCTCGCTCTTCCACGCCCCCGTCTCGGAGTCCGCGGGCTTGTTGCCCGCCTGCCGGGCCACCGGGCCCGCTCCACTTCGACCCTCGTTGCTGACGCCGTCGGTGCGGCTGTCACGGCCCCGGGTGCTCGTCGCGCCCGGGCCGCTGGTGCTGGCGGTCGCCCGGAGCGGCTCCCTGCGGGTCCTCTGCCCTCTGCCTTCGCTCACGCGTTCTTCCCTCCCGTAGCTAGCCGAGGTGCTCGTGTCCCGCATCCCCCGGCAGCCGTGTGGCGCACCCGGGAACGCGGCCCCTCGGGCCTGGTATATGTAGGCTACATCTAATCGGCGGCGCCGTCAGGAGAAGTTTCGTGGACTTCACCGAGCCGCCCGGCAGCCCCCCCACCCCGCGCCTCGACCGGTGTCGCTCCGCCGACTTTCCCGTGTCGGTCGGGGGCAGTGGGTGTAGTCTACATCCACCGGGTGTCCACCTGTCCGACAGGTGCGCGAGGCCCGTCGGCTGCGACCTCAGGAGGGGCCATGGACGATCTGCACTCCCCCAAGTCGGACTCCCTGCGGGCGCTGTACTGGCGCAGCGAGATCCTCCAGGTGATGTTCTGGTTGAAGGGCGAGGGCTTTGGTGACTTTGTCGACGCCCCCATGATCGAGCAGTTCCTCGGGGTCGACGCCAGCGTCGGCATCAGCTACCTGGACCAGCTGGTGGAGGAGGGGTACCTCGTCCGCGACGGCGACATCTTCTCCCTCTCCGAGCGCGGTCGCGAGGAGGGGGCAATGGAGTTCGCCGCCTCCTTCAGCGAGCTCACCCGTCCCACCCACGGCGAGTGCAGCGCCGACTGCTGGTGCCACAGCTCGGCCGAGGAGGCCTCGGCCTGCGCCGCCGAACGAGCCGGGCACTCCCACTGATGGCCCGCCCGATGCCGAGCGAGGGCGAGGGGCTCTCGCGCTCCTATGTCCGGCCCTGCCTGCTCCTGCTCCTGGCCGAGGGGCCCTCCCACGGCTACGAGCTGCTCGAGCAGGTGCGTTCCGCCGGGGTGCGCAACGCCGACGCCGGCGGCCTCTACCGGTCGCTGCGCTCGATGGAGCAGTCCGGGCTGGTGAGCTCGTGGTGGGAGCCGTCCCAGGCCGGCCCCGCCCGGCGCAGCTACCTGCTCACCGAGGAGGGCCGGGCGGCGCTCGACGGGGCGCTCGACGCCCTGCGGGAAGTGCACCGGATGCTCGGTGACGTGCTCGACCGCTACGACCTCCTGCCCCCCGCCAGCCCGCGGGAGGGCGCCGACGTGCTCGGTGCCGGCCACGTGGTGCCCCGATGAGGGTCGCCCTGGCCGGCAAGGGGGGCGCGGGCAAGACCACCGTCAGCGCCACCCTGTGCCGGCTGCTGGCCCGGGCCGGGACGCAGGTGGTGGCCATCGACGGCGACAGCAACCCCAACTTGGCGCTCGCCCTCGGGATCGACCGGGAGCGCAGCGCCGGCGCCCCGTTCCTGCCCCCCTCGCTCGTCTCCCGGCGCCTGGTCGGCGGGCCGTCGCTCACCGAGCCGGTGGCCGAGGTCGTGGCCCGCCACGGCCTGGCCGGCCCCGACGGGGTGCGCCTGGTGCTCATGGGTGAGCCCGGCCACTCCTCCGAAGGGTGCCTGTGCTCGGCGCACGCCACGGTCAGCGCCTTGATGGGCGACCTGGGCGAGGAGCCCGACACCGTCACCGTGATCGACATGGAGGCGTCCCCCGAGCACATGAGCCGGGGCACCACCCGCAACGCCGACCTGCTCGTGCTGGTGACCGAGCCCTACTACCGCTCGCTCGAGGCCGTGCGCCGCATCGCCCGCCTGGCCGACGAGCTGCCCATCCCCCGGGTGGGGGTCCTGGCCAACAAGGTCCGCGACGCCACCGGCGCCCGGGCCGTGAGCGAGTTCTGCGCCCGCCACCACCTCGAGCAGCTCGGCGAGGTGCCCTGGAGCGAGGAGGTCGTCCAGGCCGACCTGGCCGGCACCCCCCTGCTCGACGCCGCGCCCGACGGCCCCGCCGTCACCGCCATCTCCCGCCTCGCCTGCACCATCCGCGAGGCGGCCCACGCGACGGCCGCCGCCCCGGCGGCCCAAGGAGGCTAACCATGTGTCTGGGAATCCCTGGGAAGCTCGTCGAGATCGTCAGCGTCGACGAGCACCGGGCCATCGCCGACGTTGACGGCGTGCGGCGCGAGGTCAACATCGGCCTGGTGATGGGCGAGGAGGGCGGCGTCGCCGAGGGCGACTACGTGCTCATCCACGTCGGCTTCGCCATGGCCAAGATCGACGAGGAGCAGGCGGCCGACACGCTGGCCGCCATCAAGGAGCTGGGCAGCGTCTTCGACGACGAGATCGAGAACTTCGCCGAGCCCACCCCGCTGTGACCGTGTTGCGTCCCGATGCCGCGCCCGCCGGCGGCGCCGACCTCGGGGCGTCGGCCGGGCTGTGCGACGACCTCGCCCGGGCCTCGCTGGCCCTGGCTCGGCGCTTCGCCGCCGGAGGCACCTTGTGGTGCGTCTCGCCGTCGTCGACCTTCCACGCCCACCACGTCGCCGTCGAGTTCGTCCACCCCGTCATCATGGGCACCCGGGCCCTGCCCGCCGTGGTGGTCCCGGCCGGGGCCGACCTGGTGGCCAGCCTGCGGGCCACCGTGCGCCCCGGCGACATGGTGGTGGCCGTGGCCGGCGCGGCCGAGGCCGAGGTGGCCGAGGCCATGCGCCGGGGACCGGCGTGGGGCACCGAGACGGTGTGGATCGGGGCGGGGCCCCGCCCTGCCGACGGCGCCGCCGACCACGTGCTGTGGCTCGACCTCGACGACCCGCTGGTCGCCTCCGAGCTGTTCGTGCGCATCTACCACCTGCTGTGGGAGCTGACCCACGTGTGCTTCGAGCACACCGGGCTCCTGCGCCCCGACACTTGCGAGGAGGAGGTGTGCATCACCTGTTCCGACGAGGGCCGCACCGCCGAGGTGGTCAGCGTGGACGACCTGGGCGAGGCGCTGGTGCGCACCGCCGAGGGCCGGGAGCACATCGACACCACCCTCATCGACCCGCCCCGCCCGGGTGACCTCGTCCTGGTCCACGCCGGGTCGGCCATCGCCTCCCTGGAGGAGGGCCGGTGATGAGCGCGGAGAGCACCGCCTTCCTCTATCCCTTCATCGAGGGTGACGAGCACGACGCCGCCTCGCTCCTGGCCGACCTGGCCACGTCGGCCGCAGCCAAGTGGGACCAGAGCAGCCGGCTGCGGGTCGAGACGCTCGAGCACCTCGACGGCCAGCTGGCCGAGGTCGGTGCGGTCATGGCCCGCTGCTTCGAGGCCGGGGGCCAGCTCTTCGCCTTTGGCAACGGCGGCAGCGCCACCGACGCCGACGACGTGGCCCAGCTCTTCACGCGCCCGCCCTGGGGCGAGCCGCTGCCGGCCCGCTCGCTGGTGACCGACCACGCCGTGCTGTCGGCCCTGTCCAACGACGTCGGCTTCGACGTGGTCTTCTCCCGCCAGCTCGAGGCCCACGGACGCCCTGGCGACATCGCCCTGGGGCTGTCGACCAGCGGCAACTCCGAGAACCTGCTCCGGGCCTTCGCCCAGGCCGCTCGACAGGGCATGCGCACGGTCGGGCTGTCGGGGTACGAGGGCGGGCGCATGGCCGACTGCTCCGAGCTCGAGCACTGCCTGGTGGTGCCCTCCGACAGCGTGCACCGGATCCAGGAGACCCAAGCCGCGCTCGCCCACGCCCTGTGGGCGGCCGTCCAACACGCCTACCGACCCGAGGGAGCGCCATGAAGTTCGTCGACGAGTACCGCGACCCAGCCGCGGCCCGGCGCGCCGTGGAGGAGATCAGCGTCATCTCCGCCGGCGAGCACCGCAAGTTCATGGAGGTGTGCGGGGGCCACACCCACACCATCTACAAGCACGGCATCGAGAACGTGCTGCCGACCAACATCGAGCTGGTCCACGGGCCGGGCTGCCCCGTGTGCGTCATCCCCATGGGCCGGGTCGACGACGCCATCGCCCTGGCCGAGCAGCCTGACGTCATCTTCACCAGCTTCGGCGACATGATGCGGGTGCCGGGCAGCAAGGGCAACCTGCTCGAGGCCAAGGCCCGGGGCGCCGACGTGCGCATGGTCTACTCCCCCCTCGACGCCCTGCGCATCGCCATGGCCAACCCCGAGCGCCAGGTGGTCTTCTTCGCCATCGGGTTCGAGACCACGGCCCCCTCGACCGCCGTCACCCTGCTCAAGGCCCGGGAGAGGGGCATCACCAACTTCAGCGTCTTCTCCAACCACGTCACCATCGTGCCCCCGCTCAAGGCCATCCTGGACTCGCCCGACCTGCGCCTCGACGGCTTCATCGGCCCGGGCCACGTCAGCACCGTCATCGGCAACCGGCCCTACCGCTTCGTGCCCGCCACCTACGGCAAGCCGCTGGTGACCTCGGGCTTCGAGCCCCTCGACATCCTCCAGGGCATCGTCATGCTGCTGCGCCAGTTGCGCGACGGCCGCTGCGAGATCGAGAACCAGTACACGCGGGCGGTGCGCGACGAGGGCAACACCAAGGCCCTCCAGGTCCTGGCCGAGGTCTTCGAGCTGCGCCCCCACTTCGAGTGGCGGGGGTTGGGCTTCATCTCCCACTCGGGCCTCAAGCTCAGCCCCGCCTTCGCCGACTGGGACGCCGAGCTGCGCTACCTGGTGCCCGGCGTGCGGGTGGCCGACCCCAAGGCGTGCCAGTGCGGTGAGGTGCTCAAGGGCGTCATCAAGCCCTGGGAGTGCAAGGTCTTCGGCACCGCCTGCACCCCCGAGACCCCCATCGGCACCTGCATGGTGTCCTCCGAGGGCGCCTGCGCCGCCTACTACAACTACGGGCGCTTCACCCGGGAAGCCGCTGCCGCGGCCCGCATCCCCGTCCGCTCGGCGTGACGGGTCTCGGCCTCAGCCGCAGCCACTCCCCCACCCCCCCGTTCTTTGTCGCGTCACGTACCGCTGGGGTACGGAACGCGACAAAGAACGGAGCTGGATGAGCGAGTCAGCGGCGATGGGGCCCCCCTCCGGTAACGGCAGCGAGCCGGTCTCTCCCGAGGAGGCGGTGCTGCGGCGCATCGAGGCCTTCCGGCGCAAGGCCCCCCGCCTGCGGGACGACTTCATCAACTCGGCCCACGGGGCCGGGGGCAAGGCCTCGGCCGCCCTGGTCGACGGGGTCTTCCTCCAGGCCTTCGCCAACGACGCCCTGGCCCCGCTCACCGACGGAGCCACCCTCACCCTGCCGTCGGGCGAGCGGGTGGCCTTCTCCACCGACTCCTCGGTGGTCAACCCCCTGCGCTTCCCCGGGGGCTCGATCGGTCACCTGGCCGTCCACGGCACGGTCAACGACGTGGCCATGATGGGAGCGGTGCCCACGTGGGTCTCGGCCGCCTTCATCCTGGAGGACGGCTTCGCCGTGGTCGACCTGCGCGGCATCGTGGCCGACATGGCCGAGGCCGCGGTCAACGCCGGGGTCAGCATCGTGACCGGCGACACCAAGGTGGTCAGCAAGGGTGCGGCCGACGGCCTGTACATCAGCACCGCCGGCGTGGGGGTGATCCCCGCCGACGTGCACCTCGACGCTCGCGCCGTGCGCCCCGGCGACCGGGTCCTGGTCTCGGGGACCATCGGCGACCACGGGGTGGCGGTCATGCTGGCCCGGGGCGAGCTGGGCATCGAGGCCGACATCGTCTCCGACACCGCACCCCTCGGCGGCCTGGTGCAGACCCTGCTCGCCGCCGCCCCCGGGACCCGCTGGCTGCGGGACCCGACCAGAGGGGGGGTGGCCACGGTGTGCAACGAGCTGGCCCGGGCCGCCGAGGTGGCCGTCATCCTGAACGAGGCCGACCTGCCGGTGCGCCCGGCGGTCAACGGCGCCTGTGAGATTCTCGGCATCGACCCGCTCTACGTGGCCAACGAGGGCAAGCTGGTGGCCATCGTGGCCCCCGAGGAGGCCGACGCCGCCCTGGCCGCCGTGCGGGCCCACCCCCTCGGGGCCGACGCCGCCCTGGTCGGGGAGGTCCGCGACGACCCCCCGGGCATGGTCGTCATCAACACCGGCTTCGGCGGCAACCGCATCGTCGACATGCTCGCCGGCGACCCCCTGCCGAGGATCTGCTGACCCCCACCCGTCGTTCTGGTGGTCCCCACGTGGCCGAGACGTTGCCGCGGCGACCACCAGAAGGCCGGGAGCGCCGACGCATCCGGGTGCGGGGGACCGTCCAGGGGGTGGGCTTCCGGCCCTTCGTGTACCGGGTGGCCATCGAGCTGGGCCTGGCCGGCCAGGTGTCCAACGACAGCGAAGGGGTGCTCGTCGAGGTGGAGGGGCCGGTCGAGGCCCTGGCCACGTTCGGGCGACGGCTGCTCGACGAGGCGCCCCCTCTGGCTCGCATCCACGAGGTCGACGCCCAGGTCGTGCCGCCGATCGGCGACGCGACCTTCCGCATAGTCCAGAGCCGGGCCGGTGCCGCGCCGGCGTCGGCCGTCAGCGTCGACGTGGCCACCTGCGAGGACTGCCTGGCCGAGCTGTCCGATCCCGCTGACCGGCGCTTCGGGTACCCGTTCACCAACTGCACCAACTGCGGGCCCCGCTACACCATCATCCGCTCCATCCCCTACGACCGGCCGGCCACCACCATGGCCGGCTTCCCCATGTGCGACGCCTGCGCCGCCGAGTACCACAACCCTGCCGACCGCCGCTTCCACGCCCAACCCAACGCCTGTCCCGCCTGCGGCCCCCACCTGGCTCTGCTCGCCCCCGACGGCACCACCCGCGCCGAGCGGGGGGAGGCGCTCGAGGGCGCCGCCCGGTGCCTGCTCGCCCGGGGCGTCCTCGCCGTCAAGGGTCTGGGCGGCTACCACCTGGCCGTGCTGGCCGACGACGACGGCGCCGTGGGCGAGCTGCGCCGGCGCAAGCACCGCGACGACAAGCCCTTCGCCGTCATGGTCGCCGACCTCGCCGCCGCCCGGGCCCTGTGCGCCCTCTCCCCCGAGGCCGAGGCCGCCCTGGCCTCGCCCCGCCGGCCGATCGTCCTCGCCCCCCGCCGCCAGCCCAACCCCTCCCCCACGCCCACCCCTGACGTTCTGGTAGCAGCAGCGGTCGACAATCCGACCACCTCTGCTGCCAGAAGGGCAGGAGCGGATGTGGCCCCGGTTCCCGCCGAGCTGGCCGACGGGGTGGCCCCCGGTCTCCCCGAGCTGGGGCTCATGCTGCCCTACACGCCCCTGCACCACCTGCTGCTGGCCCGGGTGGGGCGGCCCCTGGTGATGACCAGCGGCAACGCCAGCGACGAGCCCATCGCCCACGACGACCACGACGCGGTGGCCCGCCTGGGGCCCATGGTCGACGCGCTCCTCGTCCACGACCGCCCCATCCACATCCGCTGTGACGACTCGGTGGTGCGCAGCCGGGCGGGGGGCGGCGTCCAGATGGTGCGCCGCTCCCGGGGCTACGCCCCCGAGCCCCTGGCCCTGCCCGAGCCGGCCCGGCGCCAGGTCCTGGCCGTGGGGGCCGAGCTCAAGAGCACCGTCGCCGTGGCCAAGGACGGCGCCGTGGTCGCCAGCCACCACCTCGGCGACCTCGAGCACCTGGCCGCCTACCGCTCGTTCCTCCAGGCCGTCGACCACCTCTGCCACCTGGCCGGGGTGGAGCCCGAGGTGGTGGCCCACGACCTGCACCCGGAGTACCTGTCGACCACGTACGCCCTGGAGACCGAGCTGCCGACCCTCGGCGTCCAGCACCACCACGCCCACGTCGCCTCGTGCCTGGTGGAGCACGGGGACACCGGGCCGGTGCTGGGGCTCGCCTTCGACGGCCTGGGCCTGGGTGCCTGCGGCAGGTTGTGGGGCGGCGAGCTGCTCGTCGCCGACCTCCGGGGCTTCCGCCGGGTGGGCCACCTGCGACCGGTGCCCCTTCCCGGCGGCGACCGGGCCAACCGCGAGCCCTGGCGCATGGCCATGGCGTGGACCGAGGCGGCTCTGGGACGGGCGGCGGCGGCGCGCTACGGCCGGGAGGTCGACGGGCGCTGGGAGGCCGTCCTCGGCCTGATCGAGCACCCGGGCACGGCCACCACCACGAGCGTGGGGCGCCTGTTCGACGCGGTGGCCGCCCTGGTCGGCCTCCACCCCCGCATGACCTACGAGGGCCAGGCTCCGATCGCGCTGGAGGCAGCCACGGCCGGCGTGCCCCTCGGGGACGGGGCCGGCTACGAGGCGGCGATCGACTCCGACGGTGAGGCCGTCGTCCTCGATCCCGCCCCGCTGGTGGCCCGGGTGGTGGCCGAGCGCGAGCGGGGCACTCCGGTTGCCGTCATCGCCGCCGGCTTCCACGACGGCCTGGGTCGCTCGGCGGCCCGCCTGGCCGTCGAGCTCGCCCGTCGCCACGGCCTCGACACGGTGGCCCTGTCGGGGGGCGTCTTCCAGAACGCCCGCCTGAGCGCGGTGGTCGAGCAGGCGTGCCGGGATGCCGGCCTGCGCGTCCTGGTCCACCACGACCTGCCCCCCAACGACGGCGGCATCAGCGTCGGCCAGGCGGCGGTGGCCGCCCTGGCCCCGGCGACGGCGGTCGGCCCCCGACCCTGACTCGCGCATTCCCGGACGATCGGTGTCGTTGAGCCACCTCGATCGTGCCCGGAGGCGGGGCGAGGGCGGGCTCGCCGGGCCCGTACCCATCCCCCCGGCTGTCGCAGCCCCTCTCTAAGGTGGCCCCCGGATGGATCCCTCCGCCCTCCTCGACGGCCTGACCGAACGTCAGGCCGAGGCTGTCACCACCCCTGGCGCGCCCGTGTGCATCCTCGCCGGGGCCGGCTCGGGCAAGACCCGGGTCCTCACCCGCCGCATCGCCTACCGGGTGGCCACCGGCAGCGCCGACCCCCGCCACGTGCTGGCCCTGACCTTCACCCGCAAGGCGGCCATGGAGCTGGGCCGGCGCCTGGAGGTCCTGGGGGTGCGCGACCGGGTGGTGGCCGGCACCTTCCACGCCCTGGCCTACGCCCAGCTCCGGCAGTGGTGGGCCGACAACGACCGGCGCCCACCGACCCTGCTGGAGCGCAAGGCGGGCATGCTCGCCCGGCTAACCGGGGGGGCCGGCGGCCCGCGAGTGCAGCCGGCCGACCTGGCCGGGGAGATCGAGTGGGCCAAGGCCCGCATGGTCGAGCCCGAGGGCTACGAGGCGGCGGCCGCCGCCGCCGGCCGCCAGCCACCCCTGCCGGCGCCGGCCATGGCGTCGCTTTACCAGCGCTACGAGGACGAGAAGCGCCGGCGGGGCCAGGTCGACTTCGACGATCTGCTGCTCGACCTCGTCGCCGCTCTCAGCTCCGATCATGCCTTCGCCACGGCCCAGCGCTGGCGGTACCGGCACCTCTTCGTCGACGAGTTCCAGGACGTGAACCCCGTGCAGGCCCGGTTGCTGGCCTGCTGGCGGGGTGCACCCCCCGACACCAGCACCGACCTGTGCGTGGTGGGCGACCCCAACCAGGCCATCTACTCCTGGAACGGGGCCGACCCCACACAGCTCCAGCACTTCGCCCGCAGGGAGGCGGGCGCCACCGTCGTCGTCCTCGACGACAACTTCCGCTCCAGCCCCCAGATCCTCGCCGTGGCCGCCACGGTGATCTCCACTGGGCCGGGGCGGGGTGGGCTCCTGCGGGCCCGCCGCCCCGACGGTCCCCTCCCCTGGCTGCGCAGCTTCGACACCGAGGTCGACGAAGCCCGGGGCGTGGCTCGGGCGATTCGCGACCGTCACCGTCCCGGGACGGCCTGGTCCGACCTCGCCGTGCTCACCCGCACCAACGCTCAGCTCGTGGCCTTCGAGCGGGCTCTCGGCGAGGCCGGGGTCCCCGTGCGGGTCCGGGGAGGCGGGGCCTTCCTGCAGCGGCCCGAGGTGAAGTCGGCCCTGCGCGAGCTGGGGCCGTCCTCCGCCCGGGTCGATGCCGGTCTGGCCGACATGGCAATCGCCCTCCGCCGGCCGGTGGCCGAGCCAGCCGAGCCCAGCCTCCTCGACGACATCCCACCGGTCCCCGCGGCGGAGGGTCCGGCCGCCGAGCGCCTGGCCGTGCTCGAGGAGCTGGTCCGCCTCGGCCACGACTACCTGGCCCTCGAAGCCGACGGCACCGTGGCCGGGTTCGTAGCCTGGCTGGGAGCCACGCTGCGCTCCGAGCCGCCCCGGGCCTCGGCCGATGCCGTCGAGCTGGCCACCTTCCACGCGGCCAAGGGCCTCGAGTGGCCGGTGGTCTTCCTGGCCGGGCTCGAACGGGGCCTGGTCCCCATCTCCTTCGCCCGGACCGACGACGCCCGGGACGAGGAACGGCGGTTGCTCTACGTAGCCGTCACCAGGGCCGAGCGGGAGCTGCACTGCTCGTGGGCCCGGGAGCGGACCGTCGGGGCCCGCACGGTGCGCCGCCAACCCTCGCCCTGGTGGGAGGAGATCCAAGCCGCACGAGCGGTGCTGGCGGCGGGGTCGGCGCCGTCGGGTCCGGGCGAGTGGCGCAATCGCCTCGCCGCGGAGCGCAGCCGCCTCCGCGGGGCCCGGGGCGGGGCCTCCAAGGGCCGGGACCAGGTCGAGGTCGGGCGCCACGCCGATCCCGAGGTGCTGGCCGCCCTGAAGGCCTGGCGTACGGCCGCGGCCCGGGCTGGAGGCGTGCCCGCCTTCGTGGTCTTCCACGACACCACCCTGGCCGCCCTGGCCGAAGCCCGTCCCTCCACCCGGGACGCGCTGCTGGCCGTCCCCGGGCTCGGTCCGGTCAAGGCCGAGCGTTACGGCGACGACCTGCTCGCGGTCCTGGCCGGCGCCCGCCCGGCGGCGACCCCGTCCCGAGCTCGAGGTTGACAGGCCCTGCTCGGAGCGCGACGAAGGAGGGGTGAGCACCTACCTCTGGCCCGGTGACCCCGGTTGGCCGGCCCCGGAGTCCGACGCCTCCGGCGGGACCGGTCGCTCAATCGACGACCTGGTCGATCCCGACGCAGAGGTCGACCTCGACGTCGTGTGCCTGCACGCCGATCGCCACCTCCTCGACGACCTCACCCCCTCGGAGCGCACCGTGCTGCGGGCCCGGTTCGGCCTCGACGGCGCTCCCGAACGCTCGATGAAGCAGCTCCACAGCGAGCTCGGCCTCACCCGCCACCAGGTCCGGGACCTGCTGGAGTCGGGGTTGGCCAAGGTCCGGCGCCACCTGGCCCCCTGACCGGGCGCAGCGTCAGCCGCCCGACGAGTCGGCGGGCTCGGTGAACTCGGCCACCACGGGAGCGTGATCGGAGGGGAGCTTGCCCTTCCTGGCGTTGCGGTCGATCAGGATCCACGAGAGTCGCTCGGCCAGCGGGAGGCTGGCGAGGAGCAGGTCGATGCGCATGCCCAGGTGCTTGTGGAAGTTGCCGGCCCGGTAGTCCCACCAGGTGAAGAGGCGCCCTTCCTGGTGGCGCCGGCGGAGCACGTCGACCAGGCCCCACTCGGCCACCTCGGCCAGGGCCGCCCGCTCGGCCTCGCTGACGTGGGTGCCGCCATGGCAGGCGACGGGATCCCACACGTCGCGGTCCTCGGGCGCCACGTTGAAGTCCCCGCAGACGACGACGTCCTGGTCGGGGCTCGCCAGCGCATCCAGGTGGCGCCGCAGCCGGCCGAGCCAGCCCAGCTTGTGCTGGTACATGGGGTGGCCGAGCGAGCGCCCGTTGGGCACGTAGACGGTCACCACCCGGAGGCCGCCACAGGTGGCGCTGAGCAGGCGGGCCTCGGCATCGGCCTCGATGCCCGTGGCGAAGCCGTCGACCACGCCCTCGATGCCGTACCTGCTCAGGATGGCGACGCCGTTCCAGCGCCCCTCGCCGTGATGGACCGCCTCGTAGCCCAGGGCGGCGAAGGCCATGGTGGGGAAGGCCTCGTCGGCCAGCTTGGTCTCCTGGAGGCAGACGATGTCGGGTGCCACCTCGGCCAGCCAGAGCTCGACCCGGGGCAGGCGGGCCTTGAGCGAGTTGACGTTCCAGGTGGCGATGCGCACGGGATCGACCGTACCGACGCCAGGCTCAGCGTGCCTCGGGGGCCTCCCCCGAGGTTGCGGCTCCCGTGGTCGTGGCCGTCTCCCCGGCGACCTTCCTGGTGCCCGCCGCCGTCTTCTTCGTGGCCGCTTTCTTGGTGGTCGCCTTCTTGGTGGCCGCCTTCTTCGCTACGGCCTTCTTGGTGGCCGCCTTCTTCGCTACGGCCTTCTTGGCGGTGGCTGCCGTCTTGGTGGCTGCCTTCTTCGTCGTGGTCGCCTTCTTCTTCGTGGCCTCGTTCTCGGCGGCCGTCGTCTCGGCGGCCGTCGTCTCGGCGGCCGTCGTCTCGGCGGCCGTCGTCTCGGCCACGCCCTCCTCGGTGACGGCCGCCTTCTTCTTGGTGGCCGATCTCTTGGTGGTGGCCACCTTCCTCGTGGGCGCCTTCTTCGCCGTCGGCCGTGTCGCGGTGGCGGTCACAGCGGCCAGCTCTGGATCGGTGGGGGCGCCGGTACGCCCGGCGGCGACGTCGATCCCGTCATCGTCCACCGCCTCGTCGTCCACCGCCTCGCCGGCGAGCACCGTCGTCGCGTCGGCAGCATCCGACATCTCGGCCGTCCTCGTGGCCGTCGCCCTCTCGGCGGCCGCCTCGGCGGCGGCCTTCCTGGCGATGGCTGTGGGGGGGACGGCCTGCTCGTCGGCCGGCATCCCGGCCACGATCTCTTCGGCCATCTCCCCGGTGGCCATGTCCCCGGTGCCGCCCACCTCGGCGGAGACCACCTCGCCAGTCGTGGGCTCGACGGTGGCCGCCCTCTTGGTGGCCTTCTTGGCGGGCGCCTTCTTG
>JADDRA010000002.1:0-10154 GCA_016781105.1 Actinomycetota bacterium
GGCTTCAGGGAGGGGACGCGGCGAGCCGCGCTGCCAGCTCGACGACGAGGGGCCCGACCGGTGGGCAGGGGTCCCGGCCCAGGGGCTCGAGGGTGAGGAACACCTCGGTCCCGTGGGCCCGGCCCTGGAGGCTGGCCAGCAGCGAGCAAGCCGTCCCCTCGGGGGTCAGCACGACCGTGTCGAGCAGGCGGGCGTCGGGGTCCACGTAGGTGAGCTCGCCCAGCTGGTCGGCGGCCTGCACGAGGCGGCGGTAGACCTCGTCGGGCGGGGCCGGGTAGGTGAGGCTGTCACCGTGGACGATGATCCTGCCCGCCTCCGCAGCCGGCGCCGGTGCCGGTTCCGGCGCCGCCCCAGCCCGCCCAGCCCGAGGTGGCCGGTCGCCGGGGGCCGCCGGCCGGGCCCGGCGCAGGACGGCGTAGGCCTGCACCAGCCGGGCGGTGTCCCGGCCGGCTCCGGGGTCGTCGGGGGCGACGTCGGGGTGGGAGCGGTGCAGGCCCCGGCGAAAGGCCCGGCGGACCTCCTCGGCGGTCGCCCCCGCGCTCACCGCGAGCACCCGTCGGGCCTCAGCCTCGTCCACCGCCGTGCCCGTCGTCGTCCACGCCTGCATGATCCCCGCTGGTGGCCCCGGGCGCATGGCTCACCGGCAGTGCCCGGGTCGGGCGGCTACTGCGACCGGCCGGTTGGACCGAAGAAGAAGGAGGTGACGGCCGACGTGGCGTCCACGGCGCCGTTGGCCTCGCCCAGGCCGGGTGCGAACCACACATGGCCGCCGCCCTCGACCCGCACCAGCCGGACCGCTGTCCCCTCGACGCACCCGTCCCACTCCGTGGTGGTGACCGGACCCCGCGTCGAGGCGGTGGACCCCTCGCACCCGGCGACCTCGGCCCACATCGCGGCCACGACCGGCGCCGAGGGTTAGGGTGCGCGGGTTCGGGCCTCGGGCAGGTCCGGTGACCCGCCCTCGAAGGGGACGAGGGGATCCGCGCTGCCCCGGAGCTCGAGGACCGAGACGGGCCGGCTGGGCCGGCAGTCCTCCACGGTGACCGATCCCGCCACCGAGGCGATCGCCTGCACCCGCTCGGCCTCCTCGCAGGCGTAGCGGTAGGCCAGCATGGCGCCGTTGGAGACGCCGGTCACGAAGACCCGGCCGGGGTCGACGCTGCCCTCGGCCACCAGCTGGTCGAGCAGCTAGTTCAAGAAGCCCACGTCGTCGACTCCTCGCTCGGGCGCTGAGCCGCAGCAGAAGCCCGCGTTCCACGCCTGGCCGGTCGCCTCGGGGTAGACGGCGATGAAGTCACCCGCCGAGGCGGCCTGGTCGAACCCCGTCGTCTCGACCATGCTCTGCACGCTGTTGCCCCCACCGTGGAGGACCATCACCAGGGGAGCGGGTTCGGTCCGATCGAGGGTGGTGGGGACGAAGAGGCGATAGGTCCGGGCCACGCCGTCCACGTCGATGCTGGCCGAGCGCACGGCGGGGGCGGGCGGGGGGACGGCGTCACCGGACTCGGTCCCACCTCCACAGCCGCCTGCCAGCAGGACCACGGCCCAGGCCAGCACCAGCACCAGCACCCCCCTCGGCCCACGCTCCCAGCCTGGCCAGCGGCCTGGAGCCGCGCAAGAAGATTCCCGCTGGTGCTACCGCCCGGACGGGAACGACAGCGACAGGGCGAAGTCGCCTCGGGCGTCGGTCCACCAGCGGGCCAGCTCCAGGCCGGCCTCGGCCAGCTCGGCCTCCAGGCGCTCCCGGCGGAACTTCACGCTGATCTCGGTGCGCAACTCCTCTCCGGCGGCGAAGGCCACGCGCAGGTCGAGGGCCGGGACGGCGACGCTCTGGCTCGCCCGGGAGCGCAGCCGCATCTCGATGCGCTCCCGGGCGCCGTCCCAGTGGGCGACGTGGGTGAAGGCGGCAGGGTCGAAGCCGGCCCCCAGCTCCCGGTTCAGCACCCGCAAGACGTTGCGGTTGAACTCCGCCGTCACCCCGGCGGCGTCGTCGTAGGCGGCGACCAGGCGCTCGGGGTCCTTGACCAGGTCGGTGCCCAGCAGGAGCGCGTCGCCGGGCCCGAGCCCGGCGGCCACGGTGGCCAGGAAGCGGGCCCGGGGGCCGGGCTCCAGGTTGCCGATCGTGCCCCCGAGGAAGGCGACCAGCCGGCGACCGCCGGCCGGCAGCAGGTGGAGGTGGCGCTCGAAGTCCCCCACCACGGCGTGGACGCCCACGCCCGGGTACGAGGCGGCGAGCGCCTCGGCCGCCGTCCGCAAGGTCGCCTCGCTCACGTCGAAGGGCACCACCCGGGTCAGCGAGCCGGCGGCGGCCAGGGCGTCGAGCAGCAGGCGCGTCTTGCGCGAGGTCCCCGACCCCAGCTCGACGAGCGTTTCCGCCCCGCAGGCACGGGCGATCTCGCCCGCCCGGCCCTCGAGGATCTCGGTCTCGCAGCGGGTCGGGTAGTACTCGGGTAGCCGGGTGATGGCGTCGAACAGGGCTGAGCCCCGGTCGTCGTAGAACCACTTGGGGGGGAGCCACTTGGGCTGGGCCCGAAGGCCGAGGCACACGTCGTGGCGCAGCGCCCGGGCCAGGTCGGCCCCGTCGAGGTGGACCTCGACGTGCACGGTGCCACTGGCGCTCACGTCGACGCGCCGGCGAGCCCGCCGCCCAACGCTGCGACCGTCACGCCGGCGAGGTCCGCGCTGACCAGGCAGCGATCGGGCACCTGGACCCAGCGGGGGTCGTCGTCGTAGGGCTCGGAAGCGACCACCGACGCCGGGCCGGCCGGCCGCCCGCCACGGTCACCGGCACCGGCGTCGTGGAGCACGAACAGCGTGTCCCCGCAGGCGCTGGCCGCCAGGCGCTCCCCGTCCGTGAGCACCAGGTTGAGCCGGGCCGGAGCCACCGACTCCACCACGGCGACCGCGCAGGCCAGGGCCTCGGCCGGTGGGGCGCCGCCGTCGAGGGCGTCGAGCACGAGGGCGAAGACCACCTCGCTGTCGCTCGCCCCCTCGATGGCCGCACGGCGGGGGGCGGAGATGCGCCGGCGCAGGGCCACGCCGATTCCGTCGGCGAAGCCGGCGACGGCGCCGTTGTGGGCGAACAACCACACCCCCGAGGTGAAGGGAGGCGAGCCGCTCTCCTCCACCGCGGCGGGCGGGGTGGCGTCGCGCACGGCGGCGAGGACGGCGCCCGAGTGGATCAGGCCGGCCATGCTGGCGAGCGAGCGGTCGGACCAGATGGGCCGGTCGGAGCGGTAGCGGGCGGGCTCGGCCCGCACCGCCTTGTCGTACCACCCGACCCCGAAGCCGTCGGCGTTGACCCGCCCGTGGCGCTGGTGGCGGGGGGCGTAGGACTGGCGCACCAGGGAGTGCGGTGGGGCCGACAGGAGCGAGGCCAGGCTGGTGGGCGGACCGAGGTAGGCGACGAAGCGGCACACGGAAGCGGCGGGGCTAGGCGTCGCGGGCGCAGCGCAGGCCGGCGAAGATCTGGCGGCGGATGGGGTAGTCCCAGTTGCGGAAGGTGGTGCGCACGGCCGAGGGGTGGGTGGCCCACGACCCTCCCCGCAGGACCTTGTAGTCCGAGCCCCAGAACACCTCGGAGTACTCCCGGTAGGGGAAGGCCCGGAAGCCGGGGTGGGGCCGGAAGTCCGAGGAGGTCCACTCCCACACGTCGCCGACCATCTGCTGGCACCCGTAGGCGCTGGCCCCCTCGGGCAGCGAGCCCCGGGGCGCCGGGCCGAAGCGCCGCTGGCCCAGGTTGGCCCGGGCCGGCGTGGGTGCGCCGTCGCCCCAGGGGAAGCGGCGCTTGGCGCCCAGGCCGGGATCCCAGGACGCAGCCTTCTCCCACTCGGCTTCGGTGGGCAGGCGCCGACCCCGCCAGTGGGCGTAGGCCTCGGCCTCGTACCAGCACACGTGCTGGACGGGCTCCTCGCCGGGCAGGTCCTCCTCCCAGCCGAAGCGGTCGTGCGTCCAGGCGCCCCGCCCGTGGCGGCGCCAGGTGCCGGGGTGCTCGAGGCCGGCCTCGGTGCGCCACGCCCAGCCCGCCTCGCTCCACCAGCAGCGCTCGCGGTAGCCCCCGGCCTCCACGAACTCCAGGTAGGCGGCGTTGGTGGTCGGATGGGTGTCGATGCGGAAGGGGCCCAGGTCGACCACGTAGGCGGGGCGCTCGTTGTCGTAGGCCCACGCGTCGCTGTCGGTGCCCATGACGAAGGGCCCGCCCTCGACCAGCACCTCCTCGGGCCCGACGGGAACGCCACCCTGCTCGCTCGACCGCGGGCCCCCGGACGGGGGGCGGTAGCCGGGGCTGGCCATGAGCTGGAGGGTGGCCAGCATGGTCTCGTCGTGCTGGTGCTCGTGCTGGAGCACCATGCCGTAGACGAAGCCGGCCCGCAGCAGCCCGTCGGCCGGGTCCCACTCCCGTCGCTCCAGCAGGTCGAGGGCCCGGCCCCGGACCTCGGCCAGGTAGGCCCGGGCGCCGTCGGGTCCGAGCATGGGCAGCGAGGGCCGGTCGGCCCGGGGATTGCGGAAGGCGTCGTAGAGCCGGTCGTGGTGGGGGCCCACGGGCGAGCCGCCCAGGGCCCGCACCAGCCAGAGGTCCTCGTAGTTGCCCACGTGGGCCAGGTCCCAGGCCAGGGGCGACATCAGCGGCGAGTGCTGGCGCAGGAGCTGGCCGTCGTCGAGGGGCGCCAGGAGGTCGAGGGAGCGACGGCGCCCGGCTTCGAGCTCGACCGCGACGTGCTCCTTGGGGTCGAGCCAGTCGCCGCCCCACGGGCCCAGGTCGTCGGCGCCCAGGTCGTCGGCCTCCATCCTGTCGCCTCCCCTCACGCGTCCCCGCTGGTGGTGAGCAGCGAGGGGGAGCGGGCGGCCCGCAGGTGGTCGAGCACGTCGTCGGCCGGGCAGCGCGACCGGGCGACGAAGCGCTCGCCGTAGCAGGCGACGGCCTCGATCAGGTGGCGGTCGGCACCCAGCCGGGGCAGGGCGTCCAGGGCGGCGACGAAGCAGGCCCGGGCCGCGCCGGCGAGGGTGGGCGGGGCCAGGCCGTAGCGGGCGGCCTCGTCCCAGGCGTTCCCACAGGCCTGCGTGGCCCGCTCGGCGATCTCAAAAGCCTCGCCGTCATCGAGCAGGGCGGCGGCCACGGCCACGGCCACCCGCCACCACGGGTCGGGCAGGGAGTCGATCATGCGCAGCTCCAGCCAGCCCCGGGCCCGCACCGGGGGGAACAGCGTGCTCAGGTGGTACTCGAGGTCGTCGAGCGTAGGAAAGCCCAGCTCGTGGCCCTCGGCGACCCAGCGCCCGAACGGCAGGGGTGCCAGCACCGGCTCCATGCGCGCCTCGGAGACCCGCACCAGCATCACCCGGGCCGCCAGCGCGTAGCTCGTCCACGAGGACGCCGGGTCCTCGCCGCCGTCCCGCCCGTCCCCGGCCGGCACGGTGCGGGTGGGGTCGATGCCGGCCCACACCGCCGCCCGCCCCGAGCGCAGGCCGTTGGGCCGCCCGGCGGTGAGGGGCGAGTTGGCGAAGGCGGCGAGGAGGACGGGACCGATGCGATGGGCCAGGCGCCAGCGTCGGGCCCGGGAGGCGCCGTCACCGCTGTCGAGGTTCACCTGCAGGGACGCCGTCTCGCACATCATCCTTCGTCCGGCGTCGCCCTCACGATCGAAGTAGGCGCCCATGGCTCGGTAGCGAGGGTGCTCGACGACCGGACGGACGCCGGCCCGGGGGTGCAAGCCGGTTGCGAGCAGCTCGACGCCGAGGCGACCGACGACCGGGTCGATCACGGCCAGGTCGGCGAGGGTCGCGGCGCAGGCGGCGGCCGGGCCGACGTGCGGTGGTGAGCTGACCTCGAGCTGGCCGCCGGGCTCGAAGCTGACCCGGCTCCCGCCCGGGAGGACCCCCAGGGCGTCGACGGCGCGGGACAAGCGGTGGTGGTCGACGGGGAGCGACGGGTCGCCGGCGCGCAGCGGTATCCGTTCGAGCTCGACTCCCACGCGCCCCGAGGCCGGGGCGAAGCACCGCCTCCGGACGAAGGACTCGACGTCGGCCGCCCGTAAGCAGCGGTGGGGGGAGGGCACTCGGCTGGGGTTACCGGTGGCCGCACCGGGCCGTGACCCAGTCGTGGTTGCGGATCGGAGGAAGCCACAGGTGCAGGCTGGGTCGGGCCACGGCGTTCCTCGCAGTCGTCGGCCGGCTCGGCGGCGGTGCCGAGGGGCCAAGGCTAGGAGGTCGACGGGCGCATGCGGTCCCAGAGCCGTCCGGCCCGGACCGTCCAGGCCCAGCGCCGGGCGCCGGCGAAGGCCGCCTCGGCGGCCAGCTGGCCCACCGAGGTCGCCAGCGTGGGGTAGACGTGGACGAGCGAGGCCAGCTCCGACAGCGCCATGCCCCGGTCGACGGCGAGCGCCAGCTCGTGGATGATCTCCCCGGCGGCGGGAGCGAGGATGTGGGCGCCCACCACCGCCCGGCCCGCGCAGACCACCACCACGGCGCCCTCGGCGTGGCCGTCGGCTCGGGCCCGATCGGAGTGGGACAGCTCGAGGCGGTGCACTTCGACCCGGTCGCCGTGGCGGCGGCGGGCCTCCTCGGCCGTCAGTCCGACGTGGGCCAGCTCGGGATCGGTGAAGGTGCACCACGGGACGAGGCTGCTCACGGTCCCCCGACCCGGGAAGAACATGTCGCGCACGGCCCGCACCGCCTCGTGGCCGGCCGAGTGGGTGAACAGGAAGCGCCCGGCCACGTCGCCGGCCGCGTAGACCGAGGCCACGCTGGTGCGCATCCGCTCGTCGACGACCACACCCCGGGGGCTGGTCTCGACCCCGAGGGCCTCCAGGCCCAGGCCCTCCACGTTGGGCCGGCGGCCGGCGGCCACCAGCAGCTCCTCGGCCTCCCACCGCCGCTCGGCCCCGCCCTGGGTGCCCTCGACGACCTTGCGGCCACCCTCCAGGACGACCCGGCGGATCTCGACGCCGGTGTGGATCGCGAGGCCCTCGTCGGCGAGCAGGCCGGCCAGGGTGGCCACCAGCTCGGGCTCCTCGCGCCCGAGGATCGTGGGCATCCGCTCCAGCACGTTCACCCTCACCCCGAGGCGGTGCATGGCCTGGGCCAGCTCGATTGCGATGGGGCCGCCGCCGATCATGGTGATGGAGGCCGGCGGCCGCTCGAGGCCGAAGACGCTCTCGTTGGTGAGGAACCCGGCCTCGGCCAACCCCTCGACGGGAGGCGACGACGGGCGGCTTCCCGTGCACAGCAGCACGAAGCGGGTGGACAGGCGTCGGTCGCCCACGGCGACGGTGTGGGCGTCGACCAGGTGGGCCTGGCCCGGGACGAGCTCGACCCCCAGGGCCTCGAAGCGCGCCGGGCTGTCGTCGCTGGCGGCGATGGCGTCCTGCACGGCGCGCATCCGGGCCCAGACCGAGGCGGTGTCGATCGCAGGCTCCACCGGCGCCAGGCCCCACCGGTCGGCGTCGCGCATGGCCTGGGCCACCCGGGCCGAGGCGAGCAACGCCTTGCTCGGCACGCACCCGGTCCACAGGCACTCCCCGCCCACCCGATCGCGCTCGACGACGGCGACCCGCAGCGGGAGCGACGCGGCGAGCTCGGCCGCCACCATCCCGCCCGAACCCATCCCCACCACCACGAGGTCGTAGCGGTGGCCCCGTCCCATCGTCGAAGCCTACGCTTCGGCCATGACGGACCCACGACTGGAGGACCACGCGTTCGGCGTCGAGCTCCAGCTCACCGAGTTGGTCGAGAAGCGCGAGCGGGCCCGGGTCCAGGGTCGCCACGAGCGGGTCGAGGAGCTCACTGCCGAGATCGAGGCCCTGCAGGCCGACCTGGCGGCCACGGCCGAGCGCATCGTCTCCGAGCAGTTCCCCGCACCCGAGATCGCCGGCGACGACGAGCCCCTGCTCCCTCCCGGACCGGCGTGAGGTCCAGCCAATCCTAGGATCGCCGCCATGGCCAGCGCTTCGCCCTCGCCCACACCCAACCCCGACGCCATGAAGTACACCCTCGACCGGCCTCTGGCCCGGCCCATGAACGTGGCCAGCGCCGAGGCCGCGGCGGCCGAGGGCAACGACTTCGCCGTGGCCGTCTTCACCGCCGAGGGCGTGGCCTCGGTGTTCGGGACCGCCGACTTCGTCACGGTGACCCGCCGGCCCGGAGCGGAGTGGGGCCCCATCACCGGCGCCGTGCAGGCCGCGGCCGCCGAGCACCTTTAGCCGCGCGCGCGTCGCTCACGCCGGAGGCCGGGCGAGCCCTGCGGGACGTTCCATGGACGTCCGGGAGGTGGGGGCCGAGGCCACCCACGATCTGCGCCGGCGGGTCCTGCGCCAGGGCCACCCCGAGGCCGAGGTGCGCTTCGACGGGGACGACGCCCCGGGCTCGTTCCACCTGGCCGTGGTCGACCAGGAGGGCCGACCGCTCGCCGTGGCCACGGCCGTCCCCGCGCCCACACCGCGCCGGCCCGGGCGCCGGGCGTGGCGGCTGCGGGGCATGGCCGTCGAGCCCGCCCTGCAGGGCCGCGGGCTGGGGAGCCGGCTGCTGGAAGCGGTGGTGGCCCGGGCCGAGGCGGGCGGTGCGGAGGTGGTGTGGGCCGCCGGGCGCGACAGCGCCCTGGACTTCTACCGGGGCCGGGGGTGGTCGGTGGAGGGCGAGGGCTACCTCGACGCCGGCGACCTGCCTCACCACACGGTGGTGCTCGATCTGGCGCAGGGCCGGGCTCGGTCAGTGAGCGGCGACGGCCCGCAGGGCAGAGCGGGGAGCCCGCCGAGGCGGCCGGACCCCTCCGGCCACCAGCAGCCGTAGCACGCGGGCCCGCTGCCCTCGGTAGGGGTCGAGCAGCTCGAGCATGCGTTCGTCGCTGCCCCGCGCCTCGCCGGCGAGGCCCCAGGACACCTGATGGGGGAGGTGGTAGTCGCCCAGGGGCACGGCGTCGGTGTCGCCCAGGGCCACCAGGGCCACGGTCGACGCGGTCCAGGGCCCGACGCCGGGAAAGGCCAGCAGGCGCCGGTAGGCCTCGGGCCGACCCATGGTGAGGACCTCTTCCAGGCGCATCACCCGGGCCATGGCCCGGGTGATGGTCTCCGCCCGGCGCCGCTCCACCCCGGCGCGATGGAAGACCCACGACGGTGCGGCCGCCAGCACGCCGGGCTCGGGGGGCACCACCAGTCCACCGGGACCGGGGGCGGGCTCGCCCAACGCCAGCACCAGGGCCCGGTGGCTGCGCTTGGCCTCCAGGCCCTGCACCTTCTGCTCGATGACGGTGGGGACCAGGGCCTCGGCCACCGCCGCGCTGCGAGGGATGCGCAGGCCGGGAAGGCGACGGTGCAGGTCGGCCACCAGCCGGTGGCAGGGGACGAAGTCGGCGGCCTGGTCCCCCAGGCCCACCAGGGCGGGGACCTGCTCGAGCGCCCAGGCCGCGCCCGGGCCCCAGGCCTGGCACGCCAGCTCGTCCCCCGTCACCCGCAGCCAGGTGGAGGCCGGCCCGTCGGGGGTACGGCTCGCCCGCCAGCACTCGTCGGGGGCCAGGCGGACGCACGGGTCGTTGCGTCCCTGGCGCAGGGGCGCCAGCGTGGCCCGCAGATCCAGGGCGCCGGGGAGGCGGACGGTGCGGCGCGGGCCGGCCACGGGCCAGGACCTTAGGAGCCGGGCCGGGGCTACGTTCCCCTCGCGTGTCGAGGAATCTCGTGGTTGACCAGGAGCGAGGTCCAGAGGGCCACCTCGTCGTCGGCCCGACCTGCCGGATCCCCCTCGCCGAGCTGCGCTGGCGCTTCAGCCGCAGCGGCGGGCCCGGTGGCCAGCACGCCAACACCTCGGACACGCGCGTCGAGGTCGTCTTCGACGTGGCCGGTTCTCCCTCGCTCGGGCCCGGCCAGCGCCAGCGCCTCCTGGAGCGACTGGGCCCCGAGGTGCGGGCGCTGGCCGGCGACGCCCGCTCCCAGGCCCGCAACCGGGCTCTGGCCCTGGATCGCCTGCGGGCCCGGCTGGCCGGGGCGCTGGTCCGGTCCCCGCCCCGGCGGCCGACCCGTCCGACCGAGGCCTCCCGGCGCCGGCGCCTGGAGGCCAAGGCCCGGCGGGCACAGACCAAGCGGTTGCGCCGGCCTCCTCCAGACTGACCGAGGGGCGCCGCGACCGGCGTGCCGGGTCGCCCATACGGCCCGGAACTCTGTGCGGCCAGG
>JADDRA010000002.1:10283-13651 GCA_016781105.1 Actinomycetota bacterium
CCCTATGCGGCCAGGACGTCGTCCACCCGGCGGATGCGCACCACGTCGGCGGTGCGGAAGCTGGCCAGGCGCACGCTCCAGGAGTCGACGACCCGCCGGCCCGCGTCGGTGCGGAAGAAGGTCGTGAGCGGACCTTCGAGCTGGTAGGTGTCGGCTCCCGCCACCACCTCGCTGGCCCCGTCGCTGATGGTCACCTCGTAGCCCATCGGGCCAGAATGGGCCGCACCGGCTGGGGGCATCCAGAGGGAGAACCCTGTGGATTCGAAGGGGACGAGCAGGGACCACGGATGCGCACCCGACGCCGGCCGAGGCCGCCCCGGGCCGGTGCCCCCCGAGGTGGTCGACGCCGTCGACGTCGTCGCCGCCGAGGTCGAGCTGGCCCGCCGGGCGCCGGCGCTGTCCCCGCTCATCGAGCGATGGGGGCCGTGCACGCTGGCGTCCCGGCGGGGAGCGGCCTCGGGGCACTTCGAGGCCCTGGCCTCGGGCATCGTCCACCAACAGCTCGCCGGGCGGGCGGCGGCGGCGATCTGGAGCCGGGTCCTGGCCCTGGCGCCCGAGGGGCTCGTCGCCGAGCGGGTGGTCGTGCTGGAGCCCCAGGCGCTGCGGGCCGCGGGGCTGTCGGGGGCCAAGGCGGCGGCGCTGGGCGACCTGGCGGCGCGGGTCGCGAGCGGCCGACTCGACCTGGACGAGGTCGCCGCGCTTCCCGACGAGGAGGTGGTCACCCGCCTGGCCGAGGTGAGGGGGATCGGACGCTGGACGGCGCAGATGTTCCTCATGTTCCGCCTCGGGCGCCTCGACGTGTGGCCGACCGGCGACCTCGGCGTGCGCCGGGGTTACGGCGTGCTCCACCGCTCGGAGGAGGTGCCGAGCCCGGCCGTCCTGGAGGCCCTGGGCGACGTCTACCGCCCGTGGCGCTCGATCGTGGCCTGGTACTGCTGGAGGGCCCTCGACCCCGTGCCGCCCGGCCCAGTGTCCTTGCCCGACCTACCTACTGGTCGGTAGGATGGCCCGATGGATCATGACGCCGCTCTGCTCGACGAGCTCGCCCCGGTGGCCGAGGAGCTGGTCGAACGTCACCTCGCCAACGCCCGGGAGTGGTTCCCACACGAGATGGTGCCCTGGAGCGCCGGCCGGGACTTCGTCGACGGCGAGGAGTGGGATCCGGCCGAGGCCCCCATGGACGAGGCCGTGCGCAGCGCCCTCTTCGTCAACCTGTTGACCGAGGACAACCTGCCCCACTACTTCCGGACCATCGACCGCCTCTTCGGGATCGACCACCCCTGGGGCGCCTGGACCAGGCGCTGGACCGCCGAGGAGGGTCGCCACGCCATCGTCATCCGCGACTACCTCACGGTCACCCGCAGCGTCGATCCCGTCGCCCTCGAGCGGGGCCGGATGGCCCAGGTCAGCAGGGCCGAGGTACCCGAACCCGAGACGGTGCTCGACGGCCTGGTCTACGTCACCCTCCAGGAGCTGGCCACCCGCATCGCCCACGGCAACACCGGACGGCTGCTCGACGACCGGCGGGGGCGCGACATCATGGCCCGGGTGGCGGGTGACGAGAACCTCCACCACGTCTTCTACCGCGACGTCACCTCGGCCGCGCTCGAGGTCGACCCCTCCGCGGTGGTGCTGGCCATCGACCGCCAGGTGCGCGACTTCGCCATGCCGGGCACCGGCATCCCCGACTTCGGTGCCCACGCTCGCGCCATCGCCACTGCGGGGATCTACGACTACGCCAACCACTACGAGCGCATCCTCTGCCCGGTGGTCCTCGGTCACTGGCGCCTCGAGTCCGTGGAGGGCCTGAGCCCTGAGGCCGAGGAGGCCAGAGCCCGGGTCCTGCGCTACATGGGCCGCGTCGCCAAGGCGGCCCGCCGGGTCAGCGAGCGGCGCCAGGCCGCCACCGAGGACGCCGACCAGGACACGCTCGCGCTGGTGTAGCGCCACGCCCGCTCAGGGCTCGAGCGCCCCGTCGATGACGGGCACCCGGCTGCGCACCGCGTCGAGCAGGCGGTGGTGGACGACATCGGGCTCGCCCACCCCGTCGACCCGCACGAGGAGGCCGCGGCCCTCCAGCCACTCCAGCAGGGGCCCGGACTCCCGGTCGTAGTCGGCCAGGCGACGCTGGATGGCCTCGTCGGTGTCGTCCGTGCGCCGGCCCACCGGGCCCCCGCAGATGGAGCAGATCGTCGTCTCCGGATCGCCGGGCGCGGCCGTCGAGGTCGCCCCGCACTCCTGGCACACCCGGCGGGCGGCCAGGCGGGGCAGGACCACGCTGGTGGGCACGTGCAACTCGACGGCGACGTCGGCGGCCCGCTCGCCCAGCACCTCGAACAGCGCCTGGCCCTGGGCGAGGGTCCGGGGAAAGCCGTCGAGCAGGTAGCCGGCGGCCCTGGCCTCGGTGCTGCCCAGGTGGGTGGCCACCAGGTCGATGACCAGCTCGTCGGGCACCAGGGCGCCGGCGTCGAGGAAGGCGCCGGCCCGGCGACCGAGGTCGGTGCCCCGGGCCACCTCGATCCGGAAGAGGGCACCGGTGGAGATGTGGGGGACCGACAGCCGCGCCGCCAGGCGGGCGCACTGCGTGCCCTTGCCCGCCCCCTGTCGGCCGAGGACGATCAGCCGGGTTCGATGCTCCTCCAAGAGTTCCCCTGCCGCCGGTCGGTCGAGGAACGGTAGCGGCCCCGGGGGCCGAGCGTGACGCCCGGCAGGAGCAGTGCGCTCAGCTGGGGCAGCGGGCGTCGATGGCGGGGTCGGACCAGGCCCAGTCCAAAAGGCGCACCTCGACCACCGGGGAAGTGTCGACGTCGGGGCTCCCGGGGACGGTCACCCGCCAGTGCCCCGCGCCGCCGGCGGGCACGGCCAGCGGTGCGGGCGAGCCGGGCACCCTCACCTCGGCGTCACCGTCGTCGACCACGATCTCGTAGGACCGCACGACGAGGTCGTCGTCGGAGGGGTTGGTGATGGTGCCCCGCACCTCGACCTCCGGCTCGACTTCCGGCTCGACGCCGTCGAGCAGGCCCCGGGTCGCCCCGGGCAGGGCCCGGCGCTCGCTCACCACGGCCTCGGGAGCTCCTCCGGGGCAGGGTCGCAGGGACGGATCGGGCGGTGCTCCGGGCGACGGCGGGCGCGGGGCGGGTCCTGGCCCGGCCCTGTCGCCCGCCGGGTCCGGGCCCGGATCGGGGCGGGCAGCCGCGGGCGGGGTTCCCGACCGCTCCAGCGGGCCCGGTGCCGGGAGTGCCCCGCTCGTGGCGCCCGGACCGGGTCGAGCGGCCTGGCCGCTGGTGGGGCCCGCCGCCAGGGTGGGCGGCCCCGAGGGCTCGACGGGCGCCGGTCCGCCGGCCGGAGCCGACCCGTCGGCGGTCGCG
>JADDRA010000002.1:14084-14326 GCA_016781105.1 Actinomycetota bacterium
CGAGGCGGCACTGCGCACGGCGGCTCCGGGGGTGCGCTGGCTCGGCCGGCGGGACGACGTCGCCGACCTGTACGACGCCGCCGACGTCGTCGTGCTGCCGTCGGTGTGGGAGGCCCGATCGCTCACCGCCCAGGAGGCGCTGCGCGCCGGCAAGCCGCTGGTCGCCACCCGGGTCGGCGGGCTGCCAAACCTGCTCCGCGACGGCGCGGTGCTCGTGCCGCCCGGCGACGCGCAGGCGCTGG
>JADDRA010000106.1:0-6648 GCA_016781105.1 Actinomycetota bacterium
CATGTGTTAGGCACGCCGCCAGCGTTCGTCCTGAGCCAGGATCAAACTCTCCGTCGAGATCGATGGACGAGCTGCCAAAGGCAGCCGGTCCTTGACCTGAGAGAGCCGGCGCGGGCAAGTGCACCCGTCGCCGACTGGCACCAAGACGGACATTGGTTGTCCATTTTGATGCTGAAAAGGGTGTTGCAAAGAGATGGTGAACGCCTGCACGCCGGGGCCGAGGCCCAGGCAGGCAAGCGCCCGCACTCGCTTTGAACCTTCCTCTGTTCCGTTGTCAAGGAGCGCCACGTTCGGGGCACACGGCTCCCGCAGGAGTCGGTGGTGCCTGCTTGCCCTGGACCTGTTGTCGGCCTGTGCGGATCGTCGGCGGTGTCGCTCGTGCCGTCGTTCCTGCTATCAGGGCGGGTGGTCACTCTACCGGGGGGTCCTGGCATCGTCAACCCCCCGGGCGCCACCGGCGCTGGGACGGAGCTAGTCCCCCACGGCCCGCACCAGGCGGTGCTCACGCTTGCCCCGCCGCAGCAGGATCCAGCCTCCCTGGCGCAGGTCGTCCCCGGAGAGGGTCGCGCCCTCGCCCTGGACCCGGCGCCCGTTGACGTACACCGCGCCCTGAGCCAGTTGACGCCGGGCGTCGCCCAGGGAGACCGTGAGGCCGGTCTCGACGAGAAGGCGGTCGAGCTCGGCGCCAGGCCGCAGCCGCCTCCGCTCGAGGCTGAGGCTGCCCAGCTCCCCCTCGAGCATGCGGTAGGCAGCGGTGGGCACGTCGTCGGAGCGGGCGCCGAAGAGGACCTCGGACGCGGCCTGGGCGGCGACCGCCGCCTCGGCCCCGTGGACCAGCGCGGTCGTCTCCCAGGCGAGCCGGCGCTGCCCGGCGCGCCGGGCCGGCGCCTGCCGGTGCTCGGCGACCACCGCGTCGACCTCGTCGGTCCCCAGCAGGGTGAGTTGGAGGAGGAAGCGGGCCACGTCGACGTCGTCGACCTGCATCCAGTGCTGGTAGAAGGCGTAGGGGCTGGTGCGCCGGGAGTCGAGCCAGACGTTGGCGCCCGCGCTCTTGCCGAACTTGGTGCCGTCGGCCCGGGTGAGCAGGGGCCAGGTGAGGCCGTGCACCTGGTGCCCGGTGCGGCGGCGGACGAGGTCGACGCCGGCGGCGATGTTGCCCCACTGGTCGGACCCGCCCACCTGGAGGTCGCAGCCCTCGTGCTGGTGCAGCCACACGTAGTCGTGGGCCTGGAGGAGCACGTAGCTGAACTCGGTGAAGGAGAGGCCCTCGGTCCCGGCCAGCCGGGCCCGGACCGCCTCCCGGCCCAACATCTGGTTGACGCTGACGTGCTTGCCCACGTCGCGCAGGAACTCGACGAGGCCGAGCCCACCGGTCCACGAGGCATTGTCGACGAAGGCGACCTCGGGGCCGCTCCCGTCGCCGGCCAGGAGGCGGCGGAGCTGGCCCTCGATGGCGACGAGGTTGGTCGCCAGGGTCTCGGCGTCGAGCAGGTTGCGCTCCTCCGAGCGGCCGCTCGGGTCGCCGATCATCCCCGTCGCCCCACCCGCCAGGGCGATGGGCCGGTGCCCGGCGAGCTGGAACCGGCGCAGGGCCAGGATGCCGAGGAGGTGGCCGACGTGCAGGCTGTCGGCGGTGGGGTCGAACCCGCAGTAGACGCTGATGGCGCCCTCGGCCAGGCGCCGGGCCAGCTCCCGGCGGTCGGTCGAGTCGTGGACCAGGCCCCGGGCCTCGAAGTCGCCCAGCACGTCGGAGGCGGGCGGGGAGGGCATGCCGGTCATGGTCGCCCCCGGCGGCCCGATGGTCCAACCGGTTGGGGCGCTCGAGGGCGGGAGACGTTGGGGTCGCCGGCGACGTACCAGCGCCAGGGCTCGTCGGTGGCGGCACTGATGCCTACCCTCGTGGTGCGCACCACCTCCACCGGAGCGGGGACGTCGCCGGCGACGATGCCGACGCCTTCCTCGCCCGTGACCAGGTCGTCGCCGTCGTGGCCCCCGTCGAGGTCCAGGGCCTGGCAGAGCCGGGCCGGGCCGGCGCACAGGTCCCGCTCCCGCCGGGCCGCTGGGCGGCGACGCCACATCTCGTCCACGCCCGCCAGCGGCCGCAGGGCCCGGAGCAGGACGGCCACACCCTCGCCCTCGTCGCCGCAGACGACGTTGGCGCACCAGTGCATGCCGTAGGTGAAGTAGACGTAGAGGTGGCCCGGCGGCCCGAACATGGTGGCGTTGCGACGGGTGGGTCCCCGGAAGGTGTGGGAGGCGGGGTCGGCCGAGCCGCAGTAGGCCTCGACCTCGACGATCAGGCCCGAGCAGGGGCCGGCCACCAGGACCTGGTGCAGCAGGCCCGGCGCCACCTCTCGGGGGTCGCGCCGGTAGAACTCACGCGGGAGCAGGCCCATCGAGGCGCTGGCGGTCATCGGCCAGGCGGGCCCGGAACCGCTCCATCTGGACGGCCACGGGTGCGGGGCCGGCGCCTCCCGGTGTCGTCCGCCGGGTCACCGCCACCCCGGGAGCGAGCAGGGCGGCCGCCGCCGGTCCGAGGTCGGGGTGGGCGGCCACCAGGTCGGCCAGGTCCTCTCCTGCTTCGAGGGAGCGCCGCACCAGGTCGGCCACCACGGCGTGGGCCTCACGGAAGGGGGTGCCGGCCTCGACCAGGTGCTCGGCCAGGTCGACGGCGGCGCCGGTCGGACCGTCGGCCGCCCGGGCCATCCGGTCGGTGCGCACGGTGGCGCTGGCCAGCAGCCCGGCGAGGGCGGCCAGGGCGAGGCGCAGCTGGTCGACGGCGTCGAACAGCGGCTCCTGGGTCTCCTGGAGGTCTCGGTTGTAGGCCAGGGGCAGGCCCTTCAGGGTGGTGAGCACCGCGGTGACGTGGCCCACCAGGCGCCCGGCCTTGCCCCGGGCCAGCTCGGCCACGTCAGGGTTCTTCTTCTGGGGAAGCATGGACGACCCGGTGGCCCAGGCGTCGTCCAGCCTGAGGAAGCCCACCTCCTCGCTCGCCCACCACACCACCTCCTCGCCCAGCCGGGACAGGTGCACGCCGAGCAGGGCCAGGGCGAAGAGGGACTCGGCCGCGAAGTCCCGGTCGGACACGGCGTCAAGGCTGTTCTCGAAGCGGCCGGCGAAGCCCAGGTCGGCGGCCACCCCGTCGGGGTCGAGAGGCAGCGACGACCCGGCCAGGGCGCCGGCGCCCAGTGGGCAGACGTCGAGGCGGCGGCGGGCATCGAGGAGCCGGTCGACGTCGCGGGCCAGGGCCCACCCGTGGGCCAGGAGGTGGTGGGCCACCAGCACGGGCTGGGCCCGCTGGAGGTGGGTGTAGCCGGGCAGGTAGGCGTCGCCCACCTCCGCCGCCCGCCCGAGCAGGACGGCCTGGAGGTCGACGACGGTGCCGGCCACCGCGGCCAGCTCCCGCTTGCACCACAGCCGCAGGTCGGTGGCGACCTGGTCGTTGCGGCTGCGTCCGGTGTGGAGCTTGGCTCCGGCCGGCCCGGCCAGCTCGGTGACCCGGCGCTCGACGGCGGTGTGGACGTCCTCGTCGTCGGGGGCGAAGGTGAAGCTGCCCTCGGCCAGCTCGATCTCGACCGCGTCCAGGGCGGCCACCACCGCGGCCGCCTCGTCGTCGTCGAGGAGGCCCGCCCGGCCCAGCCCGCGCACGTGGGCCCGGGACCCGGCCAGGTCGTCGGCGGCCAGGCGCCGGTCGAAGGGGAGGCTGGCGGTGAAGGCCAGCAGGGCCTCGTGGGGACGCCCGGCGAAGCGCCCCTGCCAGAGGGTCATCGCCGCAACCGCCCGTTCTGGTGGTGGGAACGGGACCGGTTCGGCACCGGTTTCACCACCAGAACGGTCATGCCTCCGCCTCGGGCACGCCCTGGCGGGCGGCCCAGGTCCGGGTGCCCAGGCCCCACAGGCGCACGAAGCCCTCGGCGTCGGCGTGGCGGAAGCGGTCGGCGGCCTCGTAGGTGGCCAGGTCGTAGTCGTAGAGCCCCACCGGGCTGCGCCGGCCGGCCACGATGCAGCGCCCCGGCACCTCGCAGCGCAGGCGCACCTCGCCGCTGACGTGGCGCTGGCTCTCGTCCACGAAGGCGTCCAGGGCGGCCTTGAGGGGCGAGAACCACAGGCCGTCGTAGACCAGCTCGGCGTAGCGGGGCTCGAGCCGGGCCTTCTCGTGGGCCAGGTCGCGCTCGAGGGTGAGGTCTTCGAGGTCGGCGTGGGCCATGAGCAGGGCCAGCGAGCCCGGGCACTCGTAGATCTCCCGGCTCTTGATCCCCACCCGGCGGTTCTCCACCATGTCGATGCGCCCCCAACCGTAGGAGCCCACCACCCGGGTGACCTCCTCGACCAGCTCGTGGAGGGGCAGCGAGCGCCCGTCGATGCTCACCGGCACCCCCTGGTCGAAGCCCAGGACCAGCTCGCAGGCCTCGGTGGCGGTGGGGATCGTCGTCTCGTAGACCTCCTCGGGGGGCGACTGCCAGGGGTCCTCCAGGATCCCGCACTCGATGGTGCGGCCCCAGAGGTTCTGGTCGATGGAGTAGGGGCTGGCCTTGGTGACGGTGACGGGGATGCCGTGGCGCTCGGCGTAGTCGATCGACTCCTCCCGGGTGAGGCCCCAGCCCCGGACGGGGGCCAGCACCTCGAGGTCGGGGGCCAGGGCGCCGGTGGCCACCTCGAAGCGGACCTGGTCGTTGCCCTTGCCCGTGCACCCGTGGGCCACGGCGCCGGCCCCGTGCTTCCGGGCCGCGGCGACCAGGTGCTTGACGATCAGGGGCCGCGACAGCGACGAGACCAGGGGGTACTTGCCCTCGTAGCGGGCATTGGCCCGCAGGGCCGGGGTGACGAAGTCCTCGGCGTACTCGGCCCGGGCGTCGACGACCACGGCCTCGACCGCGCCGGCGGCTAGGGCCCGACGCCGGATGGCCTCGAAGTCGCCGCCCTGGCCCACGTCGACGGCCACGGCGACCACCTCGGTCCCCAGCTCCTCGCCCATCCAGCGCACCGCCACCGAGGTGTCCAGGCCCCCGCTGTAGGCCAGCACCGCACGCGTGGTCATCCTCGCTCCTCCTGCTCGTCTCGTCCGTCCAACCCGGCCAGGACCCGCAGGCGCCGGGCCACCTCGTCCCCCCGTGCGTGCTCGGCCACCACCACGAGCACGGTGTCGTCGCCGGCCACGGTGCCGGCCACCTCGGGCAGGCGGGCGCGGTCGAGGGCCGAGCCCACCACGTGGGCCGAGCCGGGCGGCGTCCGCAGCACCACCAGGTTGGCCGAGCGGACCACCTCCACCACCCAGTCGGAGAAGACCCGCCGGAGGTGGTCGCCCGGCGCCACCTGCTCGAAGGCCAGCTCGGGGATGGCGTAGACGGTCTCGCCGCCCGGCACCCTGACCTTGACCGCGCCCAGCTCGTCGAGGTCGCGGGAGACCGTGGCCTGGGTGGCGGTGATGCCCTCACCCGCCAGCAGCTCGACCAGCCGGGCCTGGCTGGTGACGGCCTGGGCCTGGAGGATCCCGGTGATGCGGTGCTGGCGCTGGGGCTTGCCCAGGGCGACGGGATCGCTCACGAGGTCGCTCCGAGGAGGAACAGGAGCAGGCCGCGGGCGGCGTGCATCCGGTTGGCGGCCTCGACCCACACCAGGCTGGCCGGCCCGTCGACGACCTCGGCCGCCACCTCCTCTCCCCGGTGGGCGGGCAGGCAGTGCAGGAAGACGGCGCCGGGGCCGGCGGCCGCCATGAGGGCCTGGTCGACGGTGAAGCCGGCGCCGGCGAAGTCGGCCCGACGGGCGGCGGCCTCGTCCTCCTGGCCCATGGACGCCCAGACGTCGGTGGCGACCACGTCGGCCCCGGCCACCGCCTCCAGGGGCTCGGTGGTCGCGACCACCTCACCCCCCCGGGCCCGGACCCGCTCGAGGTGCTCCTCACCGGGGCCGTAGCCCTCGGGGCTGGCGATGCGCACGCCCATGCCGGCCAGGGCGGCGCCCAGGCTGAGGGAGCGGAACACGTTGTTGGCGTCGCCCACCCAGGCCAGCTGGCGGCCGGCCAGGGGGCCGAGGTGCTGGCGCAGGGTGAGCAGGTCGGCCAGGGCCTGGGTGGGATGCGCGGTGTCGCTCAGGAGGTTGACCACGGGCACGGAGGCGGTGTCGGTCATGCGCTCGACGGTGGCGTGGGCGAAGACCCGGGCGCCGATGACGGCGTGGTAGCCGGACAGGATCCGGGCCAGGTCCTCGGCGCTCTCCCGGCCGTCGAGACCGACCTCCTCGCCCCGCATGGACACCGGGTGGCCACCGAGTTGGACGACGGCCATCTCGGTGGCGTTGCGGGTCCGAGCCGAGGGCTTCTCGAACACCAGGCCCACGCCCCGGCCCTCGAGCGGGCGGGCCGGCGGGTCGACCTCGGCCAGGTCGAGCACCATGGCCAGCTCGTCGGCGGTCAGGTCGTCGACCTCCAGCAGGTGGCGGAGGGTCACCGTGGGCCACCCCCCGGACCCGCGGCGGCGAAGGCGCTCCTCACGCGGCCAGCACCTCGCCCAGGATGGCCAGGGCCTCGTCGATCTCGGCGTCGGACACCAGCAGGGGCGGGGCCAGGCGGATGGCGCTGGGCGTGACCGCGTTGACCACCAGGCCCCGGTCGAGGGCGTCGTCGGTGACCCGGCGGGCGTCGGCGCCGGC
>JADDRA010000106.1:6666-14014 GCA_016781105.1 Actinomycetota bacterium
CAGGCCGAGGCCCCGCACCGCGACGACGCCGGGGAGGCGGCCCAGGCCGGCGGCCAGGCGGGCGCCGGCGGCCGCGGCCCGGGCGGGGACGTCCTCGGCCTCCATCACCGCCAGGGTGGCCCGGGCGGCGGCGGTGGCCAGCGGCTGGCCCCCGTAGGTGGTGCCGTGGTCGCCGGGCACGAAGGCGGCGGCCACCTCGGCCCGGGCCCAGCAGGCGCCGATGGGCATGCCGTTGCCCAGCGCCTTGGCCAGGGTGACCACGTCGGGGCGCACGTCGAAGTGCTCGAAGCCGAACCACCGGCCGGTGCGCCCCAGGCCGGTCTGGACCTCGTCCACCATCAACAGCGCCCCCCGCTCGTCGCACAGCCGACGGGCGCCCCGGAAGTACTCCGCGGTCGCCGGCTGCACCCCGCCCTCGCCCTGCACGGCCTCGAGCAGCACCGCCCCCACGGACGGGTCGAGGGCGCGCTCGAGGGCGCCGAGGTCGCACCAGGCCACGTGGCGGAAGCCCTCGGGCAGGGGCTGGAAGGCCTCGTGCTTGGCCGGCTGGCCGGTGGCGTGCAGGGTGGCCAGGGTGCGCCCGTGGAACGAGCCGTAGGCGCTGACCACCACGTGGCGGCCCCGCCCCGACGACTTGCGGGACAGCTTGAGGGCGCACTCGTTGGCCTCGGCCCCCGAGTTGGTGAAGAAGACCTGGCCGCCGCCACCCAGGAGCCGGTCGAGGGTGGCGGCCACCTCGGGGCCCACCTGGTTGGCGAAGAGGTTGGACACGTGCGAGAGGGTGGCGGCCTGACGGGACAGCGCCTCGGTCACCGCCGGATGGGCGTGGCCCAGGCCGGTGACGCCCAGCCCGCACAGGAAGTCCAGGTAGCGCCGGCCTCCCTCGTCCCAGAGCTCGGTGCCCCGCCCCCGTACGAAGGTGACCCGGGTCGGCGCGTAGGTCGCCATGAGGGGGTTCACCCCTCGACCGTGGTCCCGACCATGGTGCCCACCCCCGAGCGGGTGAAGACCTCGAGCAGCAGGGCGTGGGGGACGCGCCCGTCGAGGATGTGGGCGTGGCCCACCCCCCCCTTGACCGCCTGCACGCACGAGGCCGCCTTGGGGATCATGCCGCCGGCGACGGAGCCGTCGGCGATCATGGCGTCGAGGGCGTCGACGCTGAGGGTGGAGATGACGCTGGCCCGGTCCTCCACGTCGGCCCGCAGGCCCTCCACGTCGGTCAGGTACACCAGCTTCTCGGCCCCCAGGGCCTCGGCGATCGCCCCCGAGGCCGTGTCGGCGTTGATGTTGTAGGCCTGGCCGGCCCCGTCGCTGCCGATGGTGGCCACCACGGGCACCAGCTCCTCGCGCAGCAGGCGCGACAAGATGGCGGGGCGGACCTGGTCGATGTCGCCGACGAAGCCCAGCTCGGGCGAGCGCTGGCGGGCGACCAGCAGGCCGGCGTCCTCCCCGGAGACGCCCACCGCCGGCGCCCCGTGGGTGTTGAGCGCGCCCACGATGTCGCGGTTGACCTTGCCCACCAGGACCATGCGGGCGATGTCGAGGGTGTCGGCGTCGGTGACCCGCAGGCCCTCGACGAACTCGGGGACCTTGCCCAGCCGGATCATGAGCTCCCCGATCTGGGGGCCACCGCCGTGGACGACCACGATGTCGATCCCCACCGAGCGCAACAGCACGACGTCCTCGGCGAACAGCGAGAGCTGGGCGCTGCCCGCCATGGCGTTGCCTCCGTACTTGACCACCAGGGTGGTGCCGCGGAACCGGCGGATGTAGGGCAGGGCCTCGACCAGCACCTCGGCCTTGTCGCCCGCCGTCAGGCGGGCCAGGGCGTCCCCCGCGCTCGGGCCGGCCGGGGCCTCGCTCGGGGCGCTCACGACGTCCGCATGTTCTCGTCGATGTAGCCGGGGGTGAGGTCGCAGGTGAGGACCTCGGCCGCTCCCTCACCCAGGCCCAGGTCGGCCACCACCTCGATGCGGGGCTCGGCCATCACCGCGGCCAGGGCCCCGGCATCGTGGGCGACGGCCACGCCGGCGGTGCACACCACGACCCCCCCGTAGGCCACGCCGACCAGGTCGGGGTCGAAGGCAGCCCCCGAGGACCCCAGCTCGCTCACGATGCGACCCCAGTAGGGGTCGCCGCCGTACCACGAGCACTTGCAGAGCTGGCTCTGGGCCACCTGGCGGGCGGCCCGGCGGGCGTCGTCGGCGCCGGCCGCGCCGGTCACCCGCACCCTCACCGCCTTGGTCGCGCCCTCGGCGTCGAGCACCATGGCATCGGCCAGCTCGGCGCACGCCACCGCCACCGCCGGGGCCAGGGCGGCGTCGTCGACCGGGCCGGCCGCGCCGCTGGCGAGCAGGACCACGGTGTCGTTGGTGGAGCAGGCGCCGTCGACGGAGATGGCGTCGAACGAGGCGGCCACCGCGGCGTCGAGGGCCGCCCGGAGCTGGGCGGGCTAGGCCGCGGCGTCGGTGGTGAGCACGGCCAGCATGGTGGCCGACGGGGGCCCGACCATGGCCGGGGCGAGCATGGCCGCCCCCTTGGCCATGCCGCCGACGGTGAAGCCGGGCCCCTCGACCACGCACTGCTTGGACACCGTGTCGGTGGTGAGGATGGCTCGCGCCGCGGCCTCGCCCCCCTCGGCCGACAGGGCCGCGGCCAGGGGGGCGACGCCGGCGCGCAGCGGAGCCATGGGCAGGGGGATGCCGATGAGCCCGGTCGAGCACACCAGGACCTCACCGGGCTCGCAGCCCAGCTCGGCGGCCACCAGCCCGCAGGTCCGCTCGGCGTCGGCCCGGCCGGCGGCACCGGTGGCGGCGTTGGCGTTGCCGCTGTTGAGCACCACCGCCGCGGCCCCGCTGCAGGTGGCGGCCAGGTGGGCCCGGGAGACCTGCACGGGGGCGGCCGGGGCCCGGTTGGTGGTGAAGGTGGCCGCGACGGGCACGGGCCGGTGGTCGGCGGTGGCCACCAGGGCCAGGTCGGGGACGCCGCCGCCCTTGATCCCACAGGCCAGCCCGGCGGCGACGAAGCCGCCGGCGGCGGTCACGCTCACGGGAGGATCCCGGCGAGGGGCAGGCCGGCGCCCTCCTCGAGGCCGAGGGCCAGGTTGGCGCACTGCACGGCCTGGCCGGCCGCCCCCTTGCCCAGGTTGTCGAGGGCGCACAGGACGACGACCCAGCCGGTGCGGGGGTCGACCCGGGCGCTGACGTGGGCGCAGTTGGTGCCGGCGGTGGCCTTGGTCGAGGGCGCCTCCTCGCCCACCACCACGAAGCGCTCGTCCCGGTAGGCGTCGTCCAGCAGGGCCAGGACCTCGTCGGTGCCCGCCGCGCCGGTGGGACGGGCGTAGCAGGTGGCCAGGATGCCCCGGCTCATGGGGGCCAGGTGGGGGGTGAACAGCACCGACGCCCCGGTGGCCTGCTCGATCTCGGGGGTGTGGCGGTGGTCGAGCAGGCCGTAGGCCCGGAAGTCCTCGTCGACGGTGCAGAAGGTCGTGGCCGCCTTGGGTGGCCGCCCGGCGCCGGACACCCCGCTGGCGGCGTCGACGATCACCCCGGTGGTCTCGATGGCACCGGCCCGCACCAGGGGCGTCAGGGCCAGGGCGGCCGCGGTGGGGTAGCACCCGGGCGCGGCCACCGCGGTCGCTCCCACCAGGAAGGGCCGGAACAGCTCGGGCAGGCCGTAGGCGAAGTCGTCCAGGAGCTCGGGCGCCGGGTGGACCTCGCCGTACCAGCGCGGGTAGGCGGCGGGGTCGCGAAGGCGGAAGTCGGCGGCCAGGTCGACCACGGCCTTGACCCGGGTGCGCAGCTCGGGCACGAGCTTGGCGCTGGCACCGTGGGGCAGGGCCAGGAACACCAGGTCGACGCCGTCGGCGAGGCCGGGGTCGTAGGCGGCGAAGGTGAGACCGGGAGCAGCGGCGGCCAGGTTCGGGTAGAGCCGGGCCACCGGGACCCCCGCCTGGGTCTCGGCCGTGGCCCAGACCACCTCCAGCCCGGGGTGGCCCAGGCACAGCCGAAGGAGCTCGGCGCCGGCGTAGCCCGAGGCCCCCACGATCCCGATCCTGGTCACGGCGCCCAGGCTACCCCCTCTGCATGGCTATGCGAACTCGTGGATACGACCGGCCAGGCCGGCGACGGCAGCGACGGCCGGGGCGTCCGGGGCGGTGTCGAGCACGCACGCCCTCAGCCGGTCGGCCTCCACCACTGCCTCGTCCCGGGGGACGACGGCGAGGAGGTCGACCCGGTGCTCGGCGGCGAAGGCACCCAGCCGCTCCTCGTCCCCCGGGCGCTCGGGGCGGCTGCCCACCAGGCCCAGGCAGGGGATGCCGAGCTGGCGGGCCAGGCGGAGGGTGCGGGCGGCCGTCATCAGCGACTTGACCTGGGGCAGGACCACGATCGCCAGCAGGTCGACGTGGCGGAGGGTTCCTCCCGCCCACGACAGGTGCTCGAGGCCGGCCTCCATGTCGGCCACCACCACCGCCTCCGGGAGGGCCGACTCGACATCGTGGAAGAAGTCACGGACCGTGACGTGGGAGGTCCCCGTTCAACCCGATCCCGCCCGCTCCACCCGGGCGGCCAGCATCAGGGTCACGTCGTCGGGACCGCGCCGGCCGTCGTCGGCCAGCAGGCGCTGCGGGTCACGAGCGGTGGGCACGATCCGCCGGGGTCCGGACTGGTCGAGGAAGGGGCGCAGGGCGGCGACCTCGTCGTCGGGCAGCCCGCAGTTGGCGGCCAGGTTCGGATCCGAGTCGCAGTCGAGGGCGATGACCTGCCGACCCTGGCGGGCCAGGGTCCGCGACAGCACCGCCGCGACCGTGGTCTTGCCCACCCCGCCCTTGCCCGAGACCCCGACGCGCACGCGGGCATGGTAGGCCAGGCACATAGAGGCAGAGGGAACCACCGGGCCGGGCAGCGCGGCGCTGCGGGCGCAGCTGGTCGACGCGCTGGTGTCCGCAGGCGCCTGCACTTCGCCTGCGGTGGCCGCCGCGTTCCGAGCCGTGCCCCGGGAGCGCTTCGTTCCCGAGGTAGCGGCCAGAGAAGGGCTGGCGGCGGTGTACCGCGACCAGGCCCTGGTGACCCGCCGCGACGCCCGCGGGGTCCCGACCAGCTCCTCGTCGCAACCGTCGCTCATGGCGGCGATGCTCGAGGCCCTGGCCCTCGAGCCCGGGCAGCGTGTGCTCGAGGTGGGGACGGGCACCGGCTACCACGCCGCCCTGCTGTCGACCCTCGTGGACGGGACCGGACAGGTCACGTCCGTCGAGCTCGACCCCGACCTGGCCGAGCGGGCCCGAGTCGCCCTGGCCGCCGGGGAGCACCGGGTCGAGGTGGTGGTGGGCGACGGCCGCCTCGGGTGGGCGTCAGGGGCCCCCTTCGACCGCATCGTGGTGACGGCCAGCGGGCCGGGCCTGCCCCGGCCCTGGCTCGACCAGCTCCGGCCCGGAGGCCTCCTGGAACTGCCGCTGTGGCTGCGGGGAACGACCCAGGCCGTGGTCGTCCTGCGCCGGGAGGGTGACGAGCTGGCGTCGGTGGCGATCATCCCCGGAGGGTTCATGGGACTGCGGGGGAGCCTCGACGAGGAGGTGCCGGTGGTCCACGACCAGCTCGTCGCCTCCGACCTGACCGAGTCCCCACCGAGCCGGCCCCTCGCCTCCCTCACCGGCCCGGCGCTGCGCCACCTGCGCCCCGATGCCCGCCGCCGGCTCCTGGCCCTGGCCCTGGGACCCTCCCGGAGCGTGCGCCTGCCGGTGCGGGCTCCCCACCGGGCGCTGGAGCTCTTCGTCAGCTTGGCCGCCCCCGAGGACCGCATGGTGCAGTGCGTCACCGATCGTCCTGCCCGGTCCGGGGTGGGGGTGGTGGGGACCGACGGCCGCAGCCTTTCCGTGGTGACCCAGGCCCGGTCGTCGGCCTGCCTGGCGACCTGGGGCGGATCCGAGGCCGAGCGCCTGGCGATCGAGCTGGTGGAGGGGTGGCGGGACGCCGGCCGTCCCGGTATCGGCGGGCTGCGCCTGCGGGTGGGCTACGGCACGGCACCCAGGGCGTGGCACACGAGCCGGCGAGGCGACGCCGTCCTGGCCTTCGACTGGCTCGGGCCGCCTACGCTGCCGGGCCGTGGACGGTGACGGGCTGCGGGCCCAGCTGCGTCAGGGCCCGGTCCTCATGCCCGGGGTGTGGGACGCCCTCTCCGCCCGCATGGCCGCGGCGGCGGGCTTCGACACCGTGTTCGTCTCCGGCTACGCCACCGCCGGCACCCTGCTCGGGGTTCCCGACTTCGGCTACGTCACCCAGACCGAGATGGCTGAGGTCGGCCGGCGGGTGTGCCGAGCCGTCCCCGGCGTGGCCGTGGTGGTCGACGGGGACACCGGCCACGGCAACGCCCTCAACACCCGGCGCACGGTCGAGTTGTTCGAGGCCGCCGGCGCGGCCGGCATCTTCCTCGAGGACCAGGTCTGGCCCAAGCGCTGCGGCCACCTCCGGGGCAAGCGGGTGGTGCCCGTGGAGGAGTGGCTGGCCAAGCTCCGGTCGGCGCTGGACCACCGCGACCGGCTCTTCGTGGTGGCCCGGACCGACGCCCGGGCCCCCCTGGGGCTGGAGGAGGCCTGCGAGCGGGCCCGGCGGGCCGCCGAGCTCGGCGTGGACGCCGTCTTCGTGGAGGCGCCCGAGTCGGTCGAGGAGCTCGAGGCGGTGGCCGCGGCCGTCCCCGGCGTGGTGCGGGTGGCCAACATGATCGAGCGGGGCCGCACGCCGCTGCTCACCCCGACCGAGCTCCACGAGCTCGGCTTCGACCTGATCGTCTCCCCCCTGAGCGGTCTCTACGCCGCCACTCGCGCCCTGGCCACCAGCTACGGGGTGCTGCGCCGGCAGGGCACGCTGCGAGACGACCTCGACCTGGTGGTGGGCTTCGAGGAGTTCGGCCGGGTCGTCGGCCTGGAGGACCACTACGACCTGGAGGCCCGCTACGCCGAGGACCCTCCGCCGCCCGCACCGTGAAGGGTGGCGCGGGGGCTCGGGTCCTGGGCAACGCCGGCGGCCGGGGCCTCCGGGCCTCGCCCGTCACCGCCTCGGCCTTGGGCGACGGGCTGGTGGCCGGGGCGCTGGGTTGGGCGTTGGGCGGGGCGCCGTCGACCGCCTGGATGCTGGCCCGGGGGGAGAACCCCCTGGTATCCGTGCGGGCCGCGGGCACCCTGGTCCTGGCCGAGGGCTGCCCGGCCCCGGCCCTGCTCGCGGCCGGGGTGGCGGCCCACACGGTGCTGTCACTGGGCTGGGGCGTCGTGTTCTCCCTGGCCCTGCCCGAGCGCCGGACGGTGCCCGCCGCCGTGGCCGCCGGCCTCGCCGTGGCCGCCCTCGACCTGGGTGCC
>JADDRA010000069.1:0-3927 GCA_016781105.1 Actinomycetota bacterium
AGGCGCCCGCCACGCGAGCCTCGGCGCGGCGCTAGTTCAGCGCCCGCTGGTCGGCGGCCGAGCGGTCGGCGCCCAGGCCCGCCTGCCCCCGGGTGGCGTGGTCCTCAGGCTCGGCGGAGGCGGACCTCGACGGCGGCGTCCTCCACGGTGAGCCGAGCGAACTCGTCATCGCCTCCCTCGTCATCGCCTCCCTCGGCGGCGACCAGGGCCAGGTCCCGGGCCAGGATCTCACCGGCGATCCAGCCGCCGTGGACCTCCACGGCCCGGCGCAGTTCGGGGGCGTCGGACGCGATCGTGGCCACGATCCGGTCCGAGAGGGCGAACCCCTGCGCCTTGCGGAGGTCGTTGAGGGCCCGCACCAGCTCGCGCGCCCTGCCTTCGAGGCGCAGGGCCTCGTCCAGCTCCAGGTCCAGGGCGACGGCCCAGGCACCTTCCTGGGCCAGGGCGAGGTCAGGCTGGCGCTCGGCCCGGACCTCGACGTCACCGGGACCCAGCCGCACCCCGGCCACCTCGATGGCGCCGTCGGCCTCGAGCGCGTCGCGCAGGGCCGAGCCGTCGGCCCCGGCCAGGGCGGCCTTGACCTGGTTGACCTGGGGGCCGAGGCGGGGGCCGAGCAGGCGGAAGTTGGGCACCACCTGCCAGCGCACCAGCCCGCTCAGGGCCTCGATCTCCTCCAGCGTTCGCACATTGAGCTCGTCGGCGATCTCGGCCCGGACCTCGTCGCCCAGGACGGTCCCCGGGTGCAGCACCATGGCCCGGCGCAAGGGCTGGCGCACCTTGACCCCGGCGTCGGTGCGGGCCGCCCGGCCCAGCCCCACCAGCCGGCGGGCGGCGGCCATCTCGGTGGCCAGGTCGGCGTCGAGGGCCCCGCTCGGCGTGGGCCAGTCGGCCCCGTGCACCGTGAGCCCTCCCGTCAGCCGGGCCCACAGCTCGTCGGCCAGGAAGGGGCAGAACGGGGCCAGCAGCTCGGCGGTGACCACCAGGCAGCGGTGCAGGGTGGCGTGGGCCACCGGGTCCGACGCCTTCCAGAACCGAGGCCGGGAGCGGCGCACGTACCAGTTGGACAGGTCGTCGACGAAGCGGGCCAGGCGGGAGGCCGCGCCCAGGGCGTCGAAGCCCTCCAGGCCCCGGGTCACCTCCACGACAGTGGCGTCGAGCTCGCCGAGCACCCAGCGGTCGAGCACGTGGGTAGGGGACGGCGGGTCCGTTCCTGGCTCGGGCCCGACGAAGCCGTCGAGGTCGGCGTAGGTGGCGAAGAAGGAGAAGACGTTCCACAGCGTCAGCAGGGTCTGGCGGGTGGTCTCGTCGATGCCGTCCTGCGACACCCGGCGCGGCGTCCAGGGCTGGCCGGCCGAGAAGAAATACCAGCGCAGGGCGTCCGCCCCGCAGGTGTCGAAGACGTGGGTCGGGTCGATGACGTTGCCCCGCGACTTCGACATCTTCTGACCCTCGCCGTCGACGATGAGGCCGAGGCACACCACGTTGCGGTACGGCGTGGAACCGAACACCAGGGTGTTGACCGCGAGCAGGGAGTAGAACCAGCCGCGGGTCTGGTCGATGGCCTCGCAGATGAAGTCGGCCGGGTACGACGACTCGAAGGTGGCCTCGTGCTCGAAGGGGACGTGGAACTGGGCCGAGGGCATCGACCCGGAGTCGAACCAGGCGTCGAGGACCGGCGCCAGGCGCCGGGCCGGGGCGCCGCACTCCTCGGCCGGGCAGGCCAGCTCGATCTCGTCGACGGCGGGGCGATGCAGGTCGAGGTCGGCCAGGTCGCGCCCGGCCAGCCGGGCCAGCTCGGCCACCGACCCCACGCAGGTGTCGTGACCCTGCCCGCAGCGCCAGATGGGAAGGGGCGTGCCCCAGTAGCGGTCGCGCGACAGGGCCCAGTCGACGTTGCCCTCCAGCCACTTGCCGAAGCGGCCGTGCTTGATGTGCTCGGGGTACCAGGCGATGCGCTCGTTCTGGGCCACCAGGTCGTCCCGGCGCTCGGCCGTCCGGACGAACCAGGAGGTCTTGGCCCAGTAGATCAGGGGAGTGGAGCAGCGCCAGCAGTGGGGGTAGGCATGCACGTACTCCTGCTCGCGCACGAGCAGGCGACGGGCGGCGAGGTCGTCGACGATCCCCCGGTCGGCGGCCTTGACCTTCATCCCCGCCCACGGACCGGCCCGCTCGTCGAAGGTCCCGTCGGGCCCCACCGGGTTGAGCACGGGCAGGCCCTCGGCCCGCCCCACGGCGGCGTCGTCCTCGCCGAAGGCGGGGGCCAGGTGCACCAGGCCCGAGCCGTCGTCGGTGCTGACCCAGGCCGCCGCCACCACTCGCTCGGCCCGGGCCTTGTCCTCGGCGGAGAGCTCGAGCAGGGTGTAGGGCCGGTGGTAGCGCTGCCCCACCAGCTCAGTGCCGGCCAGCCGGGCCACCACGTCGTAGGGGGCGCCGGCGCCGAAGAGGCGCTCGGCCGCGGCCTCGGCCATCACCAGGTCGCGGCCCTCGGGCTCGTGCACGCGCACGTAGTCGATGTCGGGACCCACGGCCACGGCGACGTTGGACAGCAGCGTCCAGGGGGTGGTGGTCCACACCAGCAGGTCGGCGTCGTCGTCGGCGAGGGGGAAGCGCACGTAGACTGACGGGTCGGCCACCTGTCGGTAGACGTCGGGCTGGCCCATCTCATGGGACGACAGGGCGGTGCCGCAGCGGGGGCAGTAGGGGCTGACCCGGTGGCCCTCGTAGAGCAGGCCGGCGTCCCAGAGCTGGCGCACCAGCCACCACACCGACTCGATGTAGTCGCGTGACAAGGTCCAGTAGGCGTCCTCGGTGTCGATCCAGGTGCCCGAGCGCCGGGTGAGGGCGATGAAGTCGTCCACGTAGCGCGACACCGACGCCCGGCAGCGCTCGTTGAAGGCGGCGATGCCGTAGGCCTCGATCTCGGCCTTGGAGCTGAGGCCCAGCTCCTTCTCCACCTCGAGCTCGACGGGCAGGCCGTGGCAGTCCCACCCACCCTTGCGGGGGACCCGCTTGCCCCGCATGGTCTGGAAGCGGGGGTAGAGGTCCTTGAACACCCGGGGCCACACGTGGTGGAGGCCGGGCCGGCCGTTGGCCGTGGGCGGGCCCTCGTAGAAGATCCACGGCTCGGCGTCCTTGCGCAGCCGGCGGACGTGGCCGATGACGTCCTGGTCGGCCCAACGGGCCAGGGTTCGCCGCTCCAGGGCGACCAGGTCGAAGGGCTCCACCGGACCGTACGTCACCGGGCCAGCGTAAGGGCGGCACGAGCTCGTCGAGCCCGGGGGCAGCGAGTGATCGAGGTCGGCGTGCTCGGGAGTACGGTTTCGGCGTGGTCGACGAGCTCTTCGATGTGGATGGTGACGGCCGGGTCGTCCTGCGCGTCCACCTGCAGCCGGGGGCGGGGCGCTCGGAGATCGTGGGCCGCCACGGCGACGCGCTGAAGGTGCGCGTGGCCGCGCCTCCCGAGGGAGGCCGGGCCAACGACGCCTGCGTGCGCCTGCTGGCCGAGGTCTTCGGGGTGACGGCATCGGCGGTGACGCTCGTGGGGGGCGCGACGAGCCGGTCCAAGCGCATCGCCGTGGAGGGTGTCGCCGTCGAGGACCTTCGTGCCCAGCTCGAGCGGGTGCTGGCTTCGGGCGCCTCGTCGCCGCCGTCACGCCGTCAACCCACCAACCCGGGCCGCGCCTGATCCAGCCCGTTGCCGTGCCGGTGGGCCGTTGCTAGATTCGGCGACCCCTTGCCCGGGGGGAAGGAGCCAGCCGATGCCCAGGGCCACCACGCCACCCGACACCGCCACGCCCGCGGCCGCTGCGGCCACGACGACGAAGAAGACCAGAGCCGGAGCAGGCGCGGCCAAGGCCAAGGGCAAGGGCAAGGCCAAGGCTCCGACCAGGGGCACCTCCGCCAAGGGCACCTCCGCCAAGGGGACCT
>JADDRA010000069.1:4051-17737 GCA_016781105.1 Actinomycetota bacterium
CCCAGGCCACCGCCACCTCGGCGGGGTCCAAGGGTGCGTCCGGGTCCAAGCGGATCCGTGGTCACGCGGCCACGTCGGCCTCGGCGTCCCCGACCGAGGCGAGCACCGGAGGGAGCGGCCGCACTCCCTTCCTCGAGGCCCAGCGGGCCAAGCTGCTGGCCGAGCGGGACGACTACGCCCGCTCGGCCACCTCGCTGCAGGCCGAGGCCGACCAGCTGGCCCAGGACCGCGAGCCGGGCGACGTCCAGTTCGACGAGGAGTCGGGCGAGGGCGACTCGATGAACGTGGAGCGCGAGCGAGACCTGGCTCTGTCGGCCCAGGCCATGGCCTCCATCGAGGAGATCGATCGGGCCCTGGCGCGGATCGACCAGGGCACCTACGGCACCTGCGAGCGGTGTCGAGAGCCCATACCCGAGGAGCGCCTCGAGGCGCTACCCCACGCGTCGCTGTGCGTACGTTGCAAGAGCGGGGGCCTCGGTCGCCGCTGACGTGGGCCGCGGCCGGCGCTGGGCGCTGGTAGCCGCCATCGCCGCCGGCGTCGTCGTCCTCGACCAGGTCACCAAGCGCTGGGCGCTGCAGGCGCTCGACGGTGGGCGCATCGTCGACCTGGTGGGGACGCTGCGGTTGCGTCTCGTGTTCAACCGGGGCACCGCCTTCGGGCTGGGCTCGCGCTTCGCACCGGTCATCGCCGTGCTCGCCGTGGTCGTGGTCGTCGTCCTCCTGCGCAGTGGCGGCGCCCTGCAGGGGGCGTGGGCCCGTACCAGCCTCGGGTTGGTGCTGGGCGGGGCCGTGGGCAACCTCATCGACCGGGTGGTGCGAGCGGGCGGAGGCTTCCTCGGTGGTGAGGTGGTCGACTTCGTCGACCTCCAGTGGTGGCCGGTGTTCAACCTGGCCGACATGGCGATCTCCGCCGGGTCCGTCCTGTTGATCCTCACCGCCTGGCGCGACCCGGGGCTGGCGCCTCCGGAGGAGGCCGAGGCGGTCGAGCGACGGGCCCGGTCGGCGCCCGACGACACTGCGCGGTGAAAGCCGAGATCCCCGAGGCCCTGGCCGGGGAGCGCATCGACCGGGTGGTGGCGATGCTCACCGGCCTGCCCCGCTCGCAGGTGGCCGAGCTGGTCGGCGCGGGCGCGGTGCGCCTGGCCGGGGGGGTGGTGTCCACCCGCTCGACCCGGGTGCGGGGCGGCGACCGGGTCGAGGTCGACGTCGCTGCCGCCGAGGCCGAGCCCGCCCCACCGGTGCTCGAGGTCGACTTGGCCGTGGTCCATGCCGACGACGACGTGATCGTGGTCGACAAGGCCCCGGGCGTGGTGGTCCATCCCGGTGCCGGCAACGCCGGGGGGACGTTGGCCCAGGCCCTGCTCGCCCGCTACCCGGAGCTCGCCGGCGTGGGGCAGGCGCAGCGGGGAGGGGTGGTGCACCGGCTCGACAAGGGCACCTCGGGCCTGCTGGTCGTGGCCCGCAGCCCCCGGGCGTACGAGTCGCTGGTCGCCCAGCTCGGCTCACGGCTGGTCGAGCGCCGCTACCTGGCCCTGGTGTGGGGGTGCCCCCGGCCGCCACGAGGGCTCGTCGACGCCCCCATCGGGCGCTCCCGCCGGGATCCGACCCGGATGACCGTCTCCGGCACGGGGCGCGAGGCCCGCACCGCCTACGAGGTCCAGCGGGCCTTCGGCCAGCCGGTCGAGGTCGCCCTGGTGGGGTGCCGCCTGGAGACCGGGCGGACCCACCAGATCCGGGTCCACCTGAGCGCCATCGGCCACCCGGTGGTGGGCGACGCCCGCTACCGGGGCCGGCGCGCCGACCTGGCGTGCCCCCGGCCCTTCCTCCACGCCGAGCGGCTCGACTTCGACCACCCCGGGACCGGGGAGCGGCTCAGCTTCTCCTCGCCACTGCCTCCCGACCTCTCGGAGGTCCTGTCGGCCCTGGCCTAGGAGGACGGGCCGGGGGCACGGGGGCCGCCGAGGGTGCCGGGCCGGTCGGGGACACGGCGGCGGCCGCCACCGGGGCGGCCGGCGGTGGTTCGGGGGAGCGGCCGGGGTCGGGGACCACGCCGAGGGCCCGGGACACGCAGTCGGCCAGGCTGAAGGAGTCGAGGTGGCGGCGCATGTGGTCGCCCACGTCGGCCCACACCCCGAGGAGCACGCACTGGCCCTCGTGGTCGCAGGCGCCGTCCTCGTGGGGCCGGCCGAAGTCGCCGGCGACGATGGGCCCGTCGACCGCGCTGACGATCTCGCCCAGGGTGATGTCGGTGGGCCGGCGGGCCAGGACGTAGCCGCCACCGACACCCCGCTTGGAGCGCACCAGCCCGGCGCCCTTGAGCGCCAGCAGGATCTGCTCGAGGTAGGGCTGGGGCAGGCCGGTGCGCTCGGCGATGTCCCGCACCGAGGTCGGGCTGCGCCCCTCCTCGGCGTGCAGCGCCAGGGAGAGCAGGGCCCGGGCTGCGTAGTCACCCCGGGTGGAGACCTTCACCCCGCCCATGGTAGGGCGAGCCCTGCCCCGGCCTGCCCCGCCCGCAGGCCGGTGAGCGGATGTGCGCCACCGCTCGCCGGGTGGTGGACTACGGAGGTGGGCACGCTCGCCGCCGCCCGGACCGACGACCCGCTGGTGCCCGACTACGGCGGCGCGTGCCTGAGCAACCTGGTCCCGGCCCTGCTGGAGCGGGTCCGGCCCGCCCCCGCCTGGCTGCCGGCCCCGGCGGTGGAGGCCAGCCAGGTCGTCCTCCTGGTGCTCGACGGGCTGGGGTTCGAGCAGCTCGACGCCCGCCGCCGGCTCGCCCCCACCCTGGGCTCGATGGAGGGCCAGCCCATCTCCACCGTCGCGCCTTCGTCGACGGCCACGGCCCTGTGCTCCCTGACGCTGGGGTGTGCCCCCGGCGACCACGGGGTGGTGGGCTACCGGATGCACGTCGCCAGCGACGTGCTCAACGTCCTGCGCTGGCAGACGGCCGGCGGAGACGCTCGCCAGTCCATCCCGCCCGACGACATCCAGGGGCGTCCCGCCTTCGGCGGTCGTCGCCTCCCGGTGGTGACCCGGGCCGAGTTCGCCGACACGGGCTTCACCGCCGCCCACCTCGGCGGGGTGCGCTTCTGTGGCTGGCGGGTCACGTCGACCCTGGTGACCGAGGTCCGCCGCCTGCTCGCAGCGGGCGAGCCCTTCGTCTACGCCTACTACGACGGGATCGACAAGGTGGCCCACGAGTACGGCCTGGGTGAGCACTACGAGGCCGAGCTGGCGGCCGTCGACCGGCTGGTGGCCGACGTGGCCTCGGTCCTGCCGCCGGGGACGGCGCTGGTGGTCACCGCCGACCACGGGCAGGTGCAGGTGGGGGCGTCCGTGCGGGCCGTGGACGGCGACGTCATGGCCCACGTGGCCCTGCTCTCGGGTGAAGGCCGGCTGCGCTGGCTGCACGCCCGGGCGGGCCACGAGCAGGAGCTGGTGGACGCGGCCCGCTCCTGCTACGGCGACCGCGAGGAGGCCTGGGTGCGCACCCGCGACGAGGTCGTGGCCGAGGAGTGGTTCGGGCCCAAGGTGAGTGAGGCGGCGACCCGGCGCCTGGGCGACGTGGTCCTGGCCGCCCGCCACCCGGTGGCCTTCGACGACCCGGCGGACACCGGCCCCTACCGCCTCCAGGCCCGCCACGGCTCGCTCACGGCGGCCGAGATGCTCGTGCCGCTCCTGGCCGTCCAGGCATAGGCGGGCGAGGATCGGGCAGGATCGCGGGGTGAACCCCGCAGCCCAGACCTGGCCCTCCCGCGAGCCGACGGACCCGGGAGAGTCCGGCCCGGCCGGTGCCGAGGACGGCGCGGTCGCGTCCCTGCCCGCCGAGGCCGGCGAGTCCGCCGGTGAGGAGGTCACGCCGGCCCCGGAGAGGAGCGGCGAGGCGGTCGAGGAGCCGGCCAAGGTCATGCGGATCGGCTCCATGACCAAGCGGCTGCTCGAGGAGGTGCGCCACGCGCCCCTCGACGAGGCCAGCCGGAGCCGGCTCAAGGAGATCTACGAGACCTCGGTGCAGGAGCTGGCCCAGGGCCTGTCCCCCGACCTGCGCGCCGAGCTCGACCGGCTCACGCTGCCGCTGGAGGCGTCGACGCCGAGCGAGGCCGAGCTGCGGGTGGCCCAGGCCCAGCTGGTGGGCTGGCTCGAGGGCCTGTTCCACGGCATCCAGGCCACCCTCTTCGCCCAGCAGATGGCTGCCCGGGCCCAGCTGGAGGAGATGATGCACCAGCGGGGCCTTCCGGCCCCGGGCCGGGGGGGCCCGGAGATCGAGTCCCCCGGCGGCGCCTACCTGTAACGGGCCCACCCTTCGGGTGTCCGCCCGCACTCCCGCCGGGCACTCCTCGACCCCGCCCGCCCGATCCCGTCCTCGGCTAACCTCGAATGACACCGCTGTAACTCTCCACAGGGCCCCTGTGGATTGTGGACAAGGACCGGGGAGGCGCATCGAGCCGTGGCGAGCAGCTTCGCCCACCTGCACACCCACACCGAGTTCTCCATGCTCGACGGCGCCGCCCGGGTCGCCGACGTGGTGGCGGCCGCCGCCGCCGACGGCCAGCCGGCGCTCGGCATCACCGATCACGGCAACATGTACGGGGTCCTCGACTTCTACGCCGCCTGCCGGAGCGCGGGCATCACGCCGGTGGTCGGGACCGAGGCCTACATGGCCGGCGAGAGCCGCCACGAGCGACCCCGGCGCCGGGGCCGCCTCGACGACGGCGGGGGCGACAGCGACGGCGGCGAGAAGCTCTACTACCACCTGACCCTGCTGGCCGAGAACGACGCCGGCTACCGGAACCTCCTCAAGCTCTCCAGCCGGGCCTACCTGGAGGGCTACTGCTACAAGCCCCGGGTCGACTGGGAGCTGCTGGCCGAGCACCGCCAGGGGATCATCGCCACCACCGGCTGTCTCGGGGGCGTGGTGCTCCAGGCCCTCCTGCGGGGCGATCCGGAAGGCGCGCTGGAGCGGGCGGCGCGCCTGCAGGACATCTTCGGGCGCGACTCGCTGTTCGTCGAGCTCCAGGACCACGGGCTCGCCCAGCAGCGGGCGACCAACCCCCAGCTCGTCAAGATCGCCCATCGGCTGGGGGCACCGCTGCTGGCCACCAACGACAGCCACTACACCTGCCGGGAGGACGCCGTGGCCCACGACGCCCTGCTGTGCGTCCAGACCGGCAGCACCATCGACGACCCCGACCGGTTCAAGTTCGAGGGCGACCAGCACTACCTCAAGTCGGCGGCCGAGATGCGGGCCCTGTTCGCCGAGGTGCCCGAGGCGTGCGACAACACCCTGTGGATCGCCGAGCGGGCCGAGGTGGAGATCGAGTTCGGCAAGCCCAAGCTCCCCGCCTTCCCCCTGCCCGCCGGCTTCGCCGACGACGCCGCCTACCTGCGGCACCTGGCCTACGAGGGAGCGGCCCAGCGCTGGGGCGGGGTCCTGCCGGCAGCGGCCATCGAGCGCCTCGACTACGAGCTCGGCGTCATCGCAGAGATGGGCTTCTCCTCCTACTTCCTCATCGTGTGGGACCTCATCGCCTACGCCCGGGGTCGGGGCATCCGGGTGGGACCGGGGCGGGGGAGCGCGGCGGGCTGCTGCGTGGCCTACTGCCTGCGCATCACCGACCTCGACCCGCTGCGCTACGACCTGCTCTTCGAGCGCTTCTTGAACCCCGGGCGCCGCCAGATGCCCGACATCGACATGGACTTCGACTCGCGCTTCCGCGACGAGATGATCCGCTACGCGGCCCAGCGCTACGGGCGCGACAAGGTCGCCCAGATCGTCACCTTCTCGACCATCAAAGCCCGAGCCGCGGTGCGCGACGCCGCCCGGGTGCTGGGCTACCCCTACGGGGTGGGCGACAGGGTGGCCAAGGCCATGCCCCCCCTGGTCATGGGCCGGGACACGCCCTTGTGGGCCTGCCTGGAGGAGCACGAGAAGCACGCGGGGGGCTTCCGGGCGGCGGCCGAGCTGCGGGAGATGTACGACGCCGATCCCGACGCCCGCAAGGTCATCGACGTGGCCAAGGGCCTGGAGGGCCTGCGCCGCCAGGACGGCATCCACGCCGCCGCCGTGGTCATCACCGACGAGCCTCTCACCGAGTACCTGCCCGTCCAGCGCAAGCCCGAGGCCGGCACCGATCCCGACGCCGCCCCCATCGTCACCCAGTACGAGATGCACGGGGTGGAGGCGCTGGGGCTGCTCAAGATGGACTTCCTCGGGCTGCGGAACCTCGACGTCATCACCGACACCCTGGCCCTCATCCGGGAGAGCCGGGGCGTCGAGGTCGACATCGACACCGTCCCCCTCGACGACGAGGAGACGCTGGCCCTGCTCCGCCGGGGCGACTCGGTGGGGGTGTTCCAGCTCGAGGGCGGCCCCATGCGCGCCCTCATGCGCAGCCTGGCTCCCACCAGCTTCGACGACGTGGCCGCCCTGGTGGCGCTGTACCGCCCCGGGCCGATGGCGGCCAACATGCACAACGACTACGCCGACCGCAAGAACGCCCGCAAGCCGGTGCGCTACCTCCACCCCGACCTGGAGCCGCTGCTGATCGACACCCAGGGCCTGATGATCTACCAGGAGTCGGTCATGCGGGTGGCCCAGCGCTTCGCCGGCTACTCCCTGGAGGAGGCCGACAACCTCCGCAAGGCGTGCGGCAAGAAGATCAGGGCCCTGATCGCCCTGGAACGGGAGAAGTTCGTGGCCGGCTGTGAGGCCAACGGCTACGGGACCGAGCTGGGCACCGCCCTGTTCGACATCATCGAGCCCTTCGCCGACTACGCCTTCAACAAGAGCCACTCCTACGGCTACGGCCTGGTCGCCTACCAGACCGCCTACCTCAAGGCCCACTACCCGGTGGAGTACCTGGCTGCCCTGCTCACCTCGGTCAAGGACGACCAGGACCGTTCGGCGGTCTACCTGAGCGAGTGCCGGCGCATGGGCATCGAGGTCTTGGTGCCCGACATCAACCTGTCGCTGTCGAGCTTCGCCGCCCGCCGGGCCGAGGACGGGCGCTGGACCATCCCCTTCGGGCTCTCGGCTGTGCGCAACGTGGGTGAGGGCCTGGTGGGCCTCATCATCGACGAGCGGGAGCGGGGCGGCCCCTTCACCGACTTCCACGACTTCTGCGACCGGGTCGACCCCCAGGTGCTGAACAAGCGGGCGTTGGAGTCGCTGATCAAGGCCGGTGCCTTCGACTCCCTCGGCCACCAGCGCCGGGCCCTGCTCGTTGTGCTCGACCAGATCGTGGACCGGACCCTGGCTCGGCGCCGCGAGCGCCAGTTGGGGGTGATGAGCCTCTTCGGCGACGGCTGCGACGACGCGGGGAGTGCCAGTGCGTTCGACGAGCGGGTCCCCATCCCCGAGCTGGCCTTCGACAAGGGCCAGCGCTTGGCCTACGAGAAGGAGATGCTCGGCCTCTACGTCAGCGACCACCCCCTGATGGGGATGGAGCACCTGCTGCGGCGCCGCACCGACTGCTCCATCCGGGAGCTGCGGGAGGCGCCCGACACCGGCGAGGTGTGCACCGTCGCCGGGGTGGTCACCCACCTGGCCCGCAAGTACACCCGCAAGGGCGAGCTCATGGCCATCTTCGTGCTGGAGGACCTCGAGGCGGCCATCGAGGTCATGGTCTTCCCCAAGGCCATGACCGAGTGCGGGCCAAGCCTGGCCGAGGACCGCGTGATCACGCTCAAGGGTCGCCTCGACACCCGGGAGGAGCCGGCCAAGATCATCTGCATGGAGGTGGCCGCCGTCGACGTCGTCTCCGGCGAGGACCCGCCATTGCGCCTGCGCCTGCCTCCCTACGCCCTTGGCGCTGGTGGCGCTGGTGGCGCTGGTGGCGGTGCTGGCGGTGGTGCCGGTGGCGGTGCTGGCGGTGACGGGGACGCCATCGACACGCTCAAGCAGCTGCTCCTGGCCCACCCCGGGTCGTCGCCGGTCTACGTCAGGGTCGGCGACCACCAGGTCCGCCTGCCCGCCCAGTTCGCCGTCGACCAGTCCAACGGGCTGCGGGGCGAGCTGCTGGCCCGCTTCGGGGCCGCGGTGATCGAGCTCTGAGCCGCCCGCTGTGCCCCCGCCGGGGGCACCGGTCGAGTTGCGCCCGAGGCCGTCCAGCCTGTGGACTAGAGGGGTACCGGAGGCAGATCGGGATCGGGGTGACGATGGCGATCGACGTCGAGACCAAGGACTGCACGTCGCTGAGCGACGGCGAGCTGGCCGAGCTGGGGGACATCTGCACCGACGGGCCCGCCCACTTCGACATCGGGCTCCTCTCCAAGCAGCGCGAGGAGTGGGTGCTCATCACCCTGGCGAGCGACGGCGGGAACCTGGCCGGTTTCTCGTTCTGCACCCTCGAGCGCATCGGGGGCACGCCGAGCGTGCTCATCGGCCTGGCCTCGGTCACCCGCTCGCCCCGTCGCCAGGAGGTGCTGCGGGCCATGATGGGCGACCAGCTCCACCGGGCGGTGCTGGCCTTCCCCGACGAGGACGTGCTCGTCGGCACCCGCCTCATCGACCCGGCCGGCTTCCAGGCCTTCCGCGTCTTCACCAGCCTGCACGAGATCGTCCCCCGTCCCGGGCACAAGGCCACCGGGGAGGAGCGGGCCTGGGGCCGGCGGCTGTCGAAGCGCTTCGGGGTCGATGCCGACTACCGCGACCGGGAGTTCATCGCCGTCGGTGAGGGGGTGCCCCCGTGCATCCTCGACTACGAGGGCCTGGACGAGGCCGACCCCGCCGTCGCGGCCTTCTTCGCCGAGGTCGACGCCGCCCGGGGCGACTGCCTCATCGCCTTTGGCTGGGCCATGGCGGAGGACCTCGCTGCCCTGGAGTAGCCGTCTTGGACTTCGCCCAGGTGCTGCGCCGGCGCCGGATGGTGCGGGCGTTCCAGGACCGCGAAGTCGACCCAGCAGCCCTGGAGCGGGTCCTCGACGCCGCTCGACGGGCGCCTTCGGCGGGCTTCAGTCAGGGCGTGGACCTGCTGGTCCTGACCGGGCGAGCAGCGACGGGCCGCTACTGGGACCTGGCCCTGCCCGGAGCCGAGGCGAGAGGCGCGTTCCGCTGGGCGGGCCTGCTCCGTGCCCCGGCGCTGGTCGTACCCCTGGTCTCGTCCGGTGCCTACCACGCCCGCTACGCCGAGGCGGACAAGGCCGGACGGGCCCGGGGCCCCGAGGAGTGGTCGGTGCCCTTCTGGTGGGTCGACGGGGGGATGGCGGTGATGCTCGCCCTCCTGGCTGCCGTGGACCAAGGACTGGGCGCGGCGTTCTTCACCCTGGAGCGCGCCGAGGCCGTCCTGCCCGCCTTCGGCGTGCCCGCCGACCGTGCGGCCCTGGGCACCATCGCCGTTGGCCATCCCGCCCCCTGCGCGCCCGGTCGCTCGTCCACCCGCCCCCGGCGGCCGCTCGAGGAGGTCGTCCACCGGGGCGCGTGGTGACCCGCACCGGGACTGCCGACCCCAACCACCGACCCCACCACCCGCTCACCCCCGCTTCTGGCCCCACCAGCCCGCCGGTTTCCCCGCCTTGGTGGGGCCAGAACCGTGGAGGGGGGCGCGAGCCGGGGTGCTGGGAGCCTCAGGTGCTGGCGTCGAGCTGGGCCTCCAGAGCCTCGACCGTCGTGACCGGCTCCTGGCAGGCGAAGCCCTGGCACACGTAGGCCCGACCGTCGGTGCGGGCCTCCCACAGCGGTGACGGGTAGCGCTCACCCCAGGCCAGCACCCTGCGGGGCTCGAACCGGCGCTGAACGGCGGCGACCAGCTCGGGGAGGGCGCCGGCGACGACCACCTCGGTGAGGGGGCCGGCCAGCAGGTCGACGGCCCCGAGCAGGTGGGTGAAGGCGGTGGGGTGGTGGGCGGCGGGCTCGGCGAGCAGGCGCACGATGGCCTCGGCCGCCTCGGTGTAGCGGGCGTCGCCGGTCAAGGCGCCCAGGCGGGCCAGGGCCTGGGCCCCGGCCCCGTTGGCCGAGGGGGTGGCGTTGTCGAGGAGGTCCTTCTGGCGGGCGACGAGGACCTCGGCGTCGTGGCCGGTGGTGAACAGGCCTCCGTGCTCGTCGTCCCAGAAGAGCTCGAGCAGGGCATCGGCGCAGGCCCGGGCCTCGGCGATCCAGCGGGCCTGGCCGCTGCACTCGGCCAGGCGGGTGAAGGCGTCGACCAGGGCGGCGTGGTCGGCGGCGTAGGCGAGGTGGCGGCCCCCCGTGCCTGCCTGCCACGACCGCAGCCAGCGGCCGTCGTCCCGGCGCAGGTTGGCCAGCAGGAACTCACCCAGCCGCAGCGCCGCCGCCCGCCAGCCCTCGTGGCCGGTGGCTCCCGCGGCCTCGGCCAGGGTGGCCAGGAACAGCCCGTTCCACTCGGTGAGGACCTTGTCGTCCAGGCCGGGGCGCACCCGCTGCTCCCGGGCCGCCAAGAGCAGGGCCCGAGCCCGCTCCACCGGCTCGGGGCGCACGAGGTCGCCCCGCACCGGCCGGTGCAGGATGTTCGACCCCTCGAAGTTCCCGGCCTCGCGCACGCCGTACCACTCGATGGCGGCCTCGGCCGCCTCGGCGTCGCCGCCGCAGGCGGCCCGGATCTCCTCGGGGCGCCACACGTAGAAGCGGCCCTCCTCGCCCTCGGAGTCGGCGTCCTCGGCCGAGTAGCACCCGCCCCCGGGTGCGGTCAGGTCGCGCAGCACGTAGCCGATCGTCTCGGCGAGCACCTGGCGGTAGCGGGCCTCGCCGGTGACCATCCAGGCGTGGGCGTAGAGACGGGCGAGCAGGGCCTGGTCGTAGAGCATCTTCTCGAAGTGCGGCACCATCCAGAAGGCGTCGACCGAGTAGCGGGCGAAGCCACCGCCGAGGTGGTCGTACATCCCGCCCGAGGCCATGGCATCGGCCGAGGTGGTCACCATGTCGAGCAGCTCACCCTCGCCGCTGCGGTGGTGGACCCGCAGGAGGAGCTCGTGGCTCATGGTCTGGGGGAACTTGGGGGCTCGGCCGAATCCCCCCCAGTCGGGGTCGAACTGAGCCCGCAGGGCGGCCACCGCCTCCCCCAGCAGCTCCTCGCCGGGCTGCTCGTCCCCGCCGGCCACCAGGGCCGACTGGCGCAGGCTCTCGGCCAGCCGGGCGGCCTGCTCGAGCACCTCGGCCCGCCGGGCGCGCCAGGTCCCGTCGACCGCCCGGCACAGCTCGACGAACCCGGGCAGGCCTCCCCGGCTGCGCTTGGGGAAGTAGGTCCCCCCGAAGAAGGGCTGGCCCTCGGGGGTCAAGAAGACGGTCATGGGCCAGCCCCCGTGGCCGGACATGGCCTGGACGGCGTCCATGTAGACGGCGTCGACGTCGGGGCGCTCCTCCCGGTCCACCTTGACGTTGACGAAGAGCTCGTTCATGACCGCCGCCGTCTCGTCGTCCTCGAAGGACTCGTGGGCCATCACGTGGCACCAGTGGCAGGCCGAGTAGCCCACCGAGAGCAGCACCGGGCGGTCCTCCCGCCGGGCCCGCTCGAAGGCCTCCTCGCCCCAGGGGTACCAGTCGACGGGGTTGTCCCGGTGCTGGCGCAGGTACGGACTGGTCTGGTCGGCCAAACGGTTCACGAGGCGACGCTACCCGGGGATGGCCGGACGGCCCCCGAGCTCGAACGCCTCGGCCAGCAGCTGGTAGGAGCGCAGGCGGGCGGCCGGGTCGTGACAGACGGTCAGCACCACCAGCTCGTCGACCTCGTAGGCGCCGGCCAGGGCGCGCAGGGTGGCCACCACCTGCTCGGGCGGGCCCACGACCCGCCGTTCCCGCTGCTGGGCGAGCTGCACCCGGTCGAGGGGGCTGAGGGGCTGGGCGGCGGCCTCCACGGGGGCCAGCAGCGGACCCCGGTCAGCTCCCTCGGGCCGCAGCCGCCACACGTCGTGGCTGAGGGCCAGCGCCTCGGCCTCGGCGTGGTCCTCGGCGCAGAGCACGTGCACGCCCACGCTGGCCATGGGGGTGGCCAGGGAGGTCGACGCCCGGAAGCGCCGGCGGTAGGCGGCGAGGGTCTGGGGGCCGAAGGAGGGGCTCACGAAGTGGGCGAAGGAGAACCGCAGGCCCAGCGACGCCGCCAACCCCGCCCCGTCACTGCTCGATCCCAGCACCCAGACCTCGGGGCCGCCCTCCCCCTCGGGCATCGCCCGCACCTGGTCCCCGGTCTCGTCGGCTCTGCCCTCGCTCTGGAGGAGGTCGACCAGCTCGGCCACCCGGGCCGGGTGGTCGCGGTCGTCGGGCGACCCGGGGTGCCGGCCCAGCGCAGCCGCGCCGGCCTCGTCGGTGCCGGCGGCCCGGCCCACCCCCAGGTCGATGCGACCGGGGAAGAGGGCGTGGAGCACCCGGAAGGCCTCGGCCGCCTTGAGCGGGCTTGTGTAGGGCAGCAGGATCCCCCCGGCGCCGACCCGGATGACCGAGGTCTGCGAGGCCACGTGGGCCGCCAGCACCTCGGGAGCGGTGCCGGCCAGGGAGGCGGTGTTGTGGTGCTCTGCGAGCCAGTAGCGCCGGTAGCCCAGCCGCTCGGCCGCCCGGGCCAGGGCGACGGTGTGGCCGATGGCCTCGGCGGGCGTCGACCCGGAGGGGACCGGCGACTGGTCGAGGACGCTGAGGATCACCGCCGCGCGCCGGCCCGGGCGGCCAGCGCGGCCAGGGCGGGACGGCGCAGCTTGCCCAGGGCGGTGCGGGGGAGGTGATCGGCCAGCACCAGCTCCCGGGGGGCGGCGTAGGCCGGCAGACGCTCCTTGGCCCAGGCCCGCAGGTCGGCGAGGGTGGGAGGGGCGGCGCGGTCGGCGGGAACGACCAGGGCCACGACCCGCTCGCCCCACTGGGGGTCGGCCCGGCCCACCACGCCGACCTCGGCCACTCCCGGGTGCTCGCCCAGCGCCGCCTCGACCGGCGCCGGCCACACCTTCTCCCCGCCGCTGACCACCACCTCGGCGATGCGGCCCCGCACGCACACTGTCCCGTCGACGGCCACCGATCCGGCGTCGCCCGTGGGGAACCAGCCCTCGGCATCCCGAGGATCGACACCGTCGCGGTACGAGCGGGCCAGCATGGGCCCCCGCACCCACAGCTCCTCCCGCACGGCGCGCACCTCCACCCCGGCCAGGGGACGTCCGTCGTACACCACCCCGCCCCCCGTCTCGGTCATGCCGTAGGTGGCCACCACGTTGGCCGCTCGCCGGGCGGGAGGGGCCGAGCCGCCGAGGAGGATCCGGCGGAACCAGGCCGGCTCCACCCGGGCCAGGGCGGTGGGCACCAGCGAGACCAGGGTGGCGCCCCGGCGCACCTCGGCCTCGACGGCGGCGCGGTCGACCCGGGGGAGCACGGCCAGGGGGGTGGCGGTGGCCAGGGCCCGGGTGACGACCGAGAGCCCCCCCACGTGGGCCAGGGGCAGGCAGGCCAGCCACCGGTCACGTTCGGGGTCGACCTCCAGGGCGGTGCTGGTGGCCAGGGCGGCGGCGTGCACGGCGGCATGGGTGAGGACCACGCCGCGCGGTGAACCGGTCGTGCCGCTGGTGGCCACCACCAGGGCGTCACCCTCCTCGACGCGGAGGCCCCCGGAGCGGGCGTGAGCCTCGCCGTCAGGGTCGACGAGGGCCGAGGGGGCCAACTCGTCGAGCAGCGCCTCGGCCCCGGGAGCGGGCAGCCGGGGGTCGAGGGGGAACACGGCGTCGCCCCGGTCCCAGATCCGCCGCAGCCGCTGGACGAAGGCCGGA
>JADDRA010000069.1:17930-28350 GCA_016781105.1 Actinomycetota bacterium
GGGCGGGCGTCCGGTACCGTCCGGGCTCATGGCGGCAGCGGTCCCGGACTGGCAGGCGAGCGGCGAGTGGCGCGACATCCGCTACGAGACCGCCGAGGGGATGGCCAGGATCACCATCGACCGGCCCGAGGTGCGCAACGCCTTCCGGCCCCAGACCGTGGGCGAGCTGTCCGAGGCCTTCCGCCTGGCCCAGGACGATCCCGCGGTGGGCGTGATCATCCTCACCGGTGCCGGCCCCGACGCCTTCTGCTCGGGGGGCGACCAGAAGATCCGGGGGGACGACGGCTACCTGGGGGACGACTCGGTGGGCCAGGCCGGCATCGGGCGCCTCAACATCCTCGACGTCCAGATCCAGATCCGGCGCTGCCCCAAGCCGGTGGTGGCCAGCGTGGCCGGCTACGCCATCGGCGGGGGACACGTCCTGCACGTGGTGTGCGACCTCACCATCGCCGCCGACAACGCCCGCTTCGGCCAGACCGGGCCCCGGGTGGGGAGCTTCGACGGGGGCTACGGGTCGGGCCTGCTGGCCCGCTCGGTGGGCCAGAAGAAGGCCCGGGAGATCTGGTTCCTCTGCCGCCAGTACGACGCGTCCCAGGCGCTGGAGATGGGCCTGGTCAACGCCGTGGTGCCCCTGCCCGAGCTGGAGGCGGAGACGGTGCGGTGGTGCCGGGAGATGCTCGCGCTCTCCCCCCTGGCCCTGCGCCTGCTCAAGGCGTCCATGAACGCGGCCGACGACGGCCTGGCCGGCATCCAGCAGCTCGCCGGGGACGCCACCTTGCTCTTCTACCTGAGCGAGGAGGCCCAGGAGGGTCGGGACGCCTTCAAGGAGAAGCGAGCGCCGGACTTCTCCCGCTTCCCCCGCCGCCCGTGAACCGGTGGGTGCTGGGCGCCCGTCCCCGGACGCTGCCGGCCTCGGTCGTGCCCGTCCTGGCCGGCACAGCGGCCGCCGTGGGGGCCGCTCCTCAGGGCATCGTGTGGTGGCGGGCCGGCGCCGCCATGGTGGTCTCGGTCGCCATCCAGGTCGCCACCAACTACGTGAACGACTACGCCGACGGTGAGCGGGGATCGGACCGAAACCGGGTGGGCCCCACCCGCCTGGTGGGCTCGGGGCTGGCCAGCTCGGGGGAGGTCAAGCGGGCGGCGCTGGCCGCCGCCGGGGTGAGCACCGGGGCCGGTCTGGCCCTGGCCGTGGCCGTGGGGCCCGAGCTGGTGGGGGTGGGTGCGGCCAGCCTGGCCGCCGGCTACTTCTACACCGCCGGCCCGCGCCCCTACGGCTACGCCGGCCTGGGCGAGGTGTTCGTGTTCGTGTTCTTCGGCGTGGTCGCCACCGCCGGCTCGACCTACGTGCAGCTCGACCGGCTCACGTTGCTGGCCCTCGGCGTCTCCGTGCCGGTGGGCCTGCTCGCCACCGCCCTGCTGGTGGCCAACAACCTGCGCGACATCCCGAGTGACGCCGCCGCCGGCAAGCGCACCTTGGCCGTCCAGGTCGGCGATCCCCTCACCCGGACCTTGTTCGTGGCCCTGGTGGCCGGAGCCTTCCTCGCCCTGCCCGTGCTGGCCCTGGCTCGCCCGGGTGCCCTGCTCGCCGCCCTGTCGGCCCCCCTGGCCCTGGCCCCCGTGCGCCGCGTGCTCCGGGAGGCGCAGGGCGCCGATCTGGTCCCGGCGTTGGAGGCCACCGGTCGGCTCCAGCTCGGCTTCGGCGTGCTCCTGGCCGCCGGGGTGGCCCTGTCGGGATGAGCCGGCAGGCCGACCGGGCGCCGGTCGCGACCCGCGCGGTCGGTCTCGGCGCCGCTGGCGCCGCGGGCGGGTCAGAGGTGGTGGGCGGCGAGCCACGGGCGGAGCGCGGCCAGGACGGCCTCGGGTCCGTCCAGGTGGGCGGCGTGCCCGGCGCCGGCGACGACCGCCAGGGTGGCGTTGGCCCCGATGGCGCCGGCCAGGCGCTCGCCCAGGGCGACGAAGCGCTCGTCCCGCTCGCCGGCGAGGACGAGCACGGGCATGGCCAGCTCACCCAGCCGGGGCCACAGCGGCTCCTGGACGCCGGTTCCGGCCCGGCGCAGGCTCGAGGCCAAGCCGGCCACGGTGTTCTCCCGGCGGGCGTCGAGGCCTGCGGCGGTGGGGTGAAGGGTGGCGAAGAGGGGCTGGGCCAGCCAGCGCTCGAGGAACACCTCGAGGCCCTCGGTCTCCAGGCACCGGGCCCAGCCCTCGTCGCTGGCCCCCCGCTCGGCCCGGCCCTCCGGGTCGTCGATGCCCGCGGTGGCGCCGAGCAGGACGAGCCCGCGCACCTGCGCCCCGTGGGCCAGGGCGGCGTGCAGGCACAGGCGCGCCCCCATCGAGTACCCCAGGTAGGTTCCTCGCCGGGCGGTGGCCACGAGCAGCTCCGCCCCCTCCCACAGGTCGGCCTCGACCCGGGCCGAGCGCCCGTGGCCGGGAGCGTCGACCCGCACCACCTCGTGGTCGGCGGCCAGCGCCTCGGCGAGTGGCCCCCAGCTCCTGGCCGTCTGGGTGAAGCCGTGCACCAGCACCAGCCGGGGGCCTCGCCCGTCCGCCTCGTAGGCCAGCACCTCCCGATGGTGGCACGCTGACCCCGGCCACCAGCTCCTCGGGAGCGGTCCAGGCCGCCTTCGCCGCCACGCTGGTCGACGAGTGGGCCCGGTCCGGCGTGGGCCACGCCGTGGTCTCACCCGGCTCGCGGTCGGCGCCCCTCGCCCTGGCCCTGGCGGGCGACCTCCGCCTGCGCCTGCACGTGGTCCTCGACGAGCGCTCGGCGGGCTTCTGCGCCCTCGGCATCGGCAAGGCCACCGGCGTGCCGGCCGTGGTCCTGACCACGAGCGGGACGGCCGCGGTCGAGCTGCACCCGGCGGTGGTGGAGGCGTCGCAGTCGCGGGTGCCGCTCGTGGTCTGCACCGCCGACCGCCCTCCCGAGCTGCGCGGGGTGGGCGCGCCCCAGACGGTGGACCAGACCCAGCTCTACGGGCGGGCCGTGCGCTGGTTCTGCGAGCCGGGTGTGGCCGAGGCCGCCACCATGTCGACCTGGCGCTCACTGGCGGCCCGGGCGGTGGCCGAGGCCACCCTCGCCCCGGCGGGGCCCGTCCACCTCAACCTGGCCTTCCGTGACCCCCTGGTGGCCGACCCCGAGCCGCTCCCGTCCGCCCGCCCGGATGGCCTGCCCTGGCACCGGGTCCCGCTCCGGTCACGGGTCGGGGTGCCGGGCGAGGCCGAGGACGGCACCGGGGTCCCGGCCGCCGAGCGGGGGGTGATCGTGGCCGGCGCCGGCGTCGATGACCCCGAGGCCGTGCACGCGCTCGCCGCGGCCCGGGGCTGGCCCGTCCTCGCCGACCCGCCCTCGGGTTGCCGGCTGCCGGCACCGGCCACGGTGGGCGCCTTCGACGCCCTGCTGCGCCACCGCCCCTACGCCGAGACCCAGGTCCCCGAGGTGGTGGTGCGCCTGGGGGCGGCACCGGCCTCCAAGGTGCTCGCCGGCTGGTTGGCCGCCTCGGGCGCCCACCAGGTCCTGGTCGACCCCGAGCGGGCCTGGATCGATCCCGAGCGCACCGCCGGGGTCGTCGTCCCCGCCGACGCCGCCGCCTGGTGCCGGGCCCGCGCCGCCGAGCCCGGCCCCGGCCCGGGGCAGTGGCTGCGGTCCTGGTCGGAGGCCGAGTCGGTGGCCCAGGAGGCCATCGACCGGACCCTGGCCCACCACCACGAGGTCACCGAGCCGGGCCTGGCTCGCACCCTCGCTCGTGCCCTTGCTCCGGGGACGACGCTCGTCGTCTCCTCCTCGATGCCGGTGCGCGACCTGGAGTGGTACGCCGCGCCCCGCCGGGACCTGCGGGTGCTGGCCAACCGGGGCGCCAACGGGATCGACGGGGTCACCTCCACCGCGGTGGGCGTGGCCCTGGCCGAGGCGGGGCCGACCGCCCTGCTGGTGGGCGACCTGGCCTTCCTCCACGACGCCAACGGGCTCCTCGGCCTGGCCGGGCGGGGGGTTGATCTCACCCTGGTGGTGGTCGACAACGCCGGCGGGGGGATCTTCTCGTTCCTGCCTCCCGCCCGGCTGGTGGAGGCCGAGCGCTTCGAGCGCTTGTTCGCGACTCCTCAAGGCGTCGACCTGGTCGCCCTGGCCGCGCTCCACGGGCTCCCCGCCGAGCGCGTGGCCGACGTCGCCGGCCTGGGGGCGGCCCTGGACGAGGGAACGCAGTCGGGCGGCCAGGTGCGGGTAGTGGTGGCCACCACCGACCGAGGCGCCAACGTCGCCGTCCACGACGAGATCCACGCCGAGGTGGCGGCGGGCCTGGAGCGCTCGACCTGACGCGCCGCCCCCGGCCCGTGCACGTCAGGGGCGAACCACGGCCGACAGGACGCCCTGGAGCTTGGCCCTGGTCTCGTCCAGCTCGGTGAGGGGGTCGGAGTCGGCCACGATGCCGGTGCCGGCCATCACCCGGGCCCGGCGCCCGTCGAGCTCCAGGCCCCGGATGGCCACCGCGAAGCGGCCGTTGCCGTCGGCGTCGACCCAGCCGACGGCCCCGGCATAGCCGCCCCGGTCGAGGCCCTCCAGGCGCTCGATGAGGGCGCGAGCTTCCGCCCGGGGCCAGCCGCAGACCGCGGGCGTGGGGTGCAGGACCGCCACCAGGGCGAGCACCGACACGGGCGGGGACGACAGCCTGCCCTCCACCAGGCTGGCCAGGTGCTGCACGTTGCCGGCGGCCACGATCGAGGGCTCGGGCTCGGAGTCCACGTAGGAGCAGAAGGGCAGCACGGTGTCGAGCACCATGTCGATGGTGATCTGGTGCTCGGCCCGGTCCTTGGCCGAGGCCAGCAGGGTGGCGGCCAGCCGGGCGTCGACCGACGGGTCGCCGGTGCGGGCTGTGGTCCCGGCCATGGGGTGGGAGCGGACGATGTCGCCCGTGCGGGAGACGAGGAGCTCGGGGCTGGCGCCGAGCAGGCCGTCGACGGCGTAGACCATCGACGAGGAGGGGCTGGCGGCCGCCAGCCGGCGCAGGACCGCGCCGCGATCGAGCGCGGCGTCGGCCTCGACCACCACCTCCCGGGCCAGCACCACCTTGGCGGCCACGCCGGCGCGCAGGGCCTCCACCGCCTCGGCCACCGCGTCGCACCAGGCCGCGGGTGCCCGGGGAGCGTGGACCCGGAAGGACCCCGGCGCGGGCCCCGGTCCGCTCGCCGGCGCTACCGGCGCGAGGGGCGGGGCGCCCGGAGGCTCGACGGTGGTGACCCAGCGGGTGCCGTCGTCCGCCCGCCCGACCACCACCCGGGGCACCACGACCGAGGCCGGGGCCTCCTCGGCGAAGGGGAGGGCGGCGAAGGCGACCGGGCCGCACCCCGGCAGGCCGACCTCGTCCCGGCGCTCGATGGCGGCCAGGGTGGCGGCCACCAGCTCGGCGGCGGCGGCCAGGCGTCCGGGGCCGGTGGGCAGGGCCAGGCGCAGGGCCTGGCCCCGGCCCGCCAGCCCCCGGCTCTCACCGGCGAGCACCATGCCGCTCGAGCCGGCCACGGCCAGGAGCTCGACGTCGTCGCGGGCCCGCACCGTCGTGGCCACCAGTGCGGCCCGGGGATGGCCGAGCGTTGCCCCGGCACTCCCTGCGGGAGCGCTCACCCGCCGTCCCGGGTGGCGACCAGGAGCTGGGTGATGCCCCCGCTCAGCAGGAGGCGGGTGGCGTCGGCGAAGCCGGCCCGGGCCAGCATGGCCACCATCACGGGAGGCTCGGGCAGGTAGGCCACCGACCGGGGCAGGTAGCGGTAGGCCGCAGGGTCCGACAGCAGGCCCCCGATCCGGGGGACCACATGGCCGAAGTAGGCGGCGTGGCCCCGGCGCAGGAGGGGATGGGGGGGCACGGCCACCTCGAGCAGGGCGATCCGGCCTCCGGGGCGCACGACCCGGGCCAGCTCGGCGAAGAAGGCGTCGAGGTCGACCAGGTTGCGCAGGGCGAAGCCGCACGTGACCCCGTCGGCGGCTCCGTCGGCGACGGGGAGGCGCAGGATGTCGGCCTGGACGAGCGGGGCATCGGTGCGGGCCGCGGCCAGCATGCCGGCCGAGAAGTCGACGCCGACGGGCCGGTGGCCCACGGCGCCGAGCAGGCGGCAGAAGTCGCCGGTGCCCGCAGCCAGGTCGAGCACCGTCGAGCCCTTGGGCAGGCCGAGGGCGCCGACCGAGCGACGCCGCCAGCGGTCGTCCAGCCCGAAGGTCATGACCCGGTTCACCAGGTCGTAGCGGGGGGCGATGGTGTCGAACATGCGGCGCACGGCCACCGCCTTGTCCGCTCCCACCGGCAGGGCCACCGGGGTCACTGTAGGGAGGAGCGGCCCCGGCGGGGGCCCCGCTGGGCGGGCCGGTCAGGCGCCGGTGCCGTCGGAGCCGGACCGACGGGGCCGCAGGGGGGCCCGCCTGCCGCTGGCCGGGCGCCCGGTCTGCGCCCGGCGGGGAACGACGAGGCGCTCCGGCGCCGGTGGTGGCTCGGGCTCGGGCTCGACGACCACCACGTCCCCGGCCGGGGCCTCGTCGTAGCCGCCGCCCGGCCAGTCGTCGTCGGCCTGGGGCTCGGGCTCGGGTCCCCGGGAGGGCGGCGGCACGCTGGGAGGCCGGCGGCGGGTGGCCTCGAGCTGCTGGCGGGCCATCGGCGCCTCCTCTTCGATGCGCGCCAGCGCCCGCTCCCAGCGGGTGCGCATGGGTTGGATGCCGCCGCCGCCCACGGCGACGATGGCCGAGCCCACGATCACGGCCAGCAGGGCGTAGAAGAGCCCGTTGACGATCGCCGGGGCGATGGCGAGCTGGTTGAGGGCCGCGAAGGCGCCCACCACCAGGATGGCGACGGCGGCCACGTCGGCCAGCGGGCCGCCGTAGCCCAGGCCCCCGAGGGCGCTCTGGATGATCGTGCGGGCCCCGGCGGCGATGGCGGCGAAGATGACGACGATGAGGATGGCCACCGCCACCCGGGGGAGGTAGGCGATGACCCCGGCGAGGAGGTCGCTCACCGGGTTGGGCCCGAAGATCCCGAAGGCGAGCTGGAGCACCACCAGGAACAGGGCGTAGAAGATCACCTTGGCCAGGAGGTCGCTGGCGTCGTAGCGGGACTTCGACAGCGCCTGGCGGATGCCGCCCCGCTCGACCGCGCGGTCGAAGCCGACCCGATCGAGGGCAGCGTCGGCCACCTTGGCGATGGCCTTGGCCACGAAGTAGCCGATCACGAGGATCAGCAAGAACCCGAGGAGGCGGGGGACGAAGGCGAGCACGTCCTCGAACGCGTCCTCCACCCCCTGGCCCAGGTCGACGGCGACGACTGCGCTGCGCACGATGGCCCTCCTTGCTCGTCGACTCCGCTCGTCGAGTTCGAAGGCTACCCCTCGGATGGGACGGGGACCGTGGGTGAATCAGGGCAGTTGGCGGGCTCAGCTGGCGTCGGGCTGGTCGGCCCCGCAGTGGCGGCACCTCGGGTAGCCCCGGGAGGTGGGCCGGCGGCAGGTCGCGCAGCGGTAGACCCGGACCTCGCCCCGGCGCAGGCGAGCGACGGCGGCGGCGAGCATCCCGCCCACGGCCACCACCATCAGGACCTCCAGGCCGTCGCGCACCAGCTCGGCCACGCGCGCCAGTGTGGACCCCTGGGGGCGAGACTGGTGGTCGTGGTGGCCCCGGGGTGGAGGATGATGGCGCTGGTGGCGCTGGCCGGCGCCACGCTCGGGGCCTGCGACGCGTCTCCACGTCACTCCTTGGCGCGCCCACCCGAGGCGGCGCCGCCACCACCGTCCCCGCCGGCGGCCCCGGTCGAGGTGGAGGTGCGCTACCGGATCGAGCGGCGGGTCGAGGATCCGGCCACGGCTGGGTTCGCCGCCGTGGTCGGGGCCACCCTGGCCGACCCCCGGGGCTGGTCGGGCGCCGGCTTCGCCCTGGTCGAGGACCCGGCGGCCGAGTTCGTGGTGATCCTGGCCGAAGGCCCCGAGGTCGACCGCCTGTGCGCCCCCTACCGGACCGCGGGGCGCTTCTCCTGCCAGAACGGCCCGGTCGTGGCGCTGAACGCCGACCGTTGGCGCGCCGGCACCGACCGCTGGACGGGTGACCTGGCCGGCTACCGGACCATGCTGGTCAATCACGAGGTGGGCCACCTCCTCGGCCGCCACCACCCGCCCGAGCCGCAGTGCCCCGTCCCCGGGCGCCGGGCTCGGGTCATGTCCCAGCAGAGCACCGAGCTCGACGGCTGCCTGCCCAACCCCTGGCCCCTGCCCGCCGAGCTGGCCGCCGCCGCCCGCCACGACGAGCCCCTGGCCCCGCCCTACGAGGCTTATCCCTGATCGGTGGCCCGGTCAGGTGAACCAGATCGAGCGGTAGCTGCGGCTCTGGGGGTGGATCAACAGCACGAGGAGGGCGACGTCGAACATCAGCGTGATGATGTTGTTGAGGGAGACCCCGAGCCGCAGCGAGGCCAGCAGCACCACTGCGGACACGGCGACGGCGAGGATGTAGCCCCAGTTCTGGTCGTTGGCCACACCGAAGCCCCCGGCGCCGTAGGCAACGACCACCAGGAACCCAAGGACCCCGAAGAGCCGGAACGGCGACCCGAACAACAGGCCGAACACTGCGTTGGCGTACAGCAGGAACACGGCGATCTGCAGGGTCTGGGGATGGCTGGGGTTGGTCCAGCGACGGGTCTCCATGGCTGACAGTGTGGCAGCCCTGGTGCTGGCCGCAGGGAGCGGCTCCCGGCTGCGCCCCCTCAGCCGGCTGCGCCCCAAGGTGCTCTGTCCGGTGGCGGGCACGGCCCTGGTCGACCACGCCCTGGCCCGGGTCGAGCCCGTCGTGGGCCCGGGCTCGGTGGCGGTCAACGTCCACCACGGCCGTCGCCGGCTCGAGGACCACCTGACCGGGCGCGTCCACCTGTCGGTGGAGGAGCCCGAGGCGCTGGGCACCGGTGGAGCCGTCGCCCGCCTGCGGCCCTGGCTCGACGGCCGGCCCGTCCTGGTGGTCAACGGCGACACCTGGCACCGGGCCGACCTGGCGCCCCTGGTGCGGGGCTGGGACGGCGAGCGGATCCGGGTCCTGGTGGCCAACGCGCCGGGCGCGGTCCTGGGGCCCACCAGCCGGGTCCTCGGGTCGCTCCTCCCGTGGTCGGAGGTGGTGCGCCTACCCGAGCAGCCTTGGGGGCTGTGGGAGGTGAGCTGGCGCCGGCGCCTGGCCGAGGGCCGACTGGAGACCCTGACGGCGGCCACCCCCTTCGTCGACTGCGCCAGCCCGGGCGACTACCTGGCGGCCAACCTGGCCGCGTCGGGGGGCGTGTCGGTGGTGGGGGCGGGCGCGGTGGTGGAGGGCACCCTGGTGCGATCGGTGGTCTGGCCCGGCGGGATCGTCAGAGCCGGTGAGGTCCTGGTCGACGCCGTGCGGGTCGGCGAGCGGCTCACCGTGCGGGCGTCATGAGCCCGAAGCTGGCCGCAGGCGGCGTCGATGCCCGTGCCCCGGTTGTGGCGGACGGTGGCGTTGACGCCGAGCGCCCGCAGCTGCCGGCAGAAGGACCGCACACCCCCAGGTGGGGTGCCGGGGGCGGCGTAGCCCGGCGTGGGGTTGAGCGGGATGAGGTTGACATGCGCCCGCAGCGGCCGGGCCAGGGCGGCCAGCTCGGCGACGTCACCCGGTCGGTCGTTGACGCCGGCGATGAGGGCCCACTCGAACGACAGCCGCCGGCCGGTCGCCGCCAGGTAGCGCCGGCAGGCGGCGGTGAGCTCGGCCAGCGGATAGCGGCGGGCGAGGGGCACCAGGCGCTGGCGGTCGGCGTCGTTGGCGGCGTGGAGGGAGACGGCGAGGTTCACCGGGAGGTCCTCGCCGGCCATGCGGTCGATCCCGGGCACCACCCCGATGGTCGACACGGTGAGGTGGCGGGCCGACAGGCCGAGGTCGTGGTGGAGCCGCCGCAGCGCCGCCCACACCCGGTCGTAGTTGGCCAGGGGCTCGCCCATGCCCATGAACACGACGTTGGACAGCCGCCGGGGCCGGGCCTGGCGGGCGGCGCGCACCACCTGCTCCACGATCTCGCCCACCGAGAGGTTGCGCTCGAAGCCAGCCTGGCCCGTCGCGCAGAAGCTGCAGGCCATGGCGCAGCCCGCCTGGGACGAGACGCACACGGTGGTTCGCTCGTCGTAGTGCATGAGGACGGTCTCGATGAGGGCGCCGTCGTGCAACCGCCACAGCCACTTGTGGGTGGCCCCGTCGTCGCTCACGTGCTCCTGGCCCGCTCCGAGGGCGGGCCGCAGCTCCTCGTCCAGGCGCCGGCGCACGGCGAGGGGGAGGTCGGTCATGGCCAGAGGGTCGAGGAGGCGCCGGTGGAGCCCGTGCCAGACCTGGTCGACGCGGTAGCCGGGTTCGCCCCCCAGCAGGCCGGCCAACGCCCCCCGCTCGACCCCGTAGCGCTCGACCCCGTGGCGC
>JADDRA010000069.1:28481-38359 GCA_016781105.1 Actinomycetota bacterium
GTGGCCCGTCTGCATGCCGTCGGCGTGGTCCTGGCCGCGGTCGCCCGGTAGCCGCCGGCGCTCGGCGCCACGATCGAGGTGCAGCCGTCCGTCGACGGCGAGGCCTGGCTGATCACGTCGGTGACGACCTGTTGAGGGGTGCCGGCGGAGGGCCGGTCCCGTCGACGTCGCCCACGTAGGCCCGGTCGACGTGGTCGACCACGAAGCCCAGGCTCTCGTAGAGGCCCACTGCCCGGCGGTCGCCGGCGTCGACGTAGAGCATGGCCATGGCCAGGCCCCGGGCGCGGTGCAGCCAGTCCAGCCCGGCCGACACCAGGGCCCGCCCCAGGCCCAGGCCCTGGAAGTCGGGGTCGACGGCCACGACGTACAGCTCGCCGAGGGGCGGGTCGTGGTCGTCGTGGACCTTGGTCCAGCAGAACCCGGCCAGACGGCCGTCGCGCTCGTGGAGCAGGAAGCCCTCGGGGTCGAACCAGGGTTCGCGCAGATGGGCGGCGAGCGTCTCGGCGTCCCACCCACCCTGCTCGGGGTGCCAGCGGAAGGCCCGGTTGTTGACCTCCAGCCACCGGGTCTCGTCCTGGCCCGGCCGGAAGGGCCGCAGCACCAGCTCGGCCTCGCCGCCGCCATCGTCGCCGCCACCACCGCCGCTGTCACGCGCGGCGGGAGCCGGGAGCGGGCGGCGCATCTGCAGCAGGTCCCGGCCCCGGCTCAGTCCCACCCGGGCGGCGATCTCGTCGTGGGCCGAGGTGGGCTGGTACACCCAGAGGTGGACGTGCCCGCCGCCTTCGCCGGCGATCAGCTCGAGAGCGGCCCGCAGCATCTCGGGGCCGATGTCGAGGGCGTCATAGCGGTGGTGGGGGTCGATCACCATGTCGAGCGCCCAGCTCTGGCGACCGCGGCTCACCTGGGTGTAGCCCACCGGGTGGTGGTGGCCCGGCTCCCACGCCACCAGCCCGGCGTGGCTCTCGCGGCCGCCCTGGGCCATGTCGAGCCACCGGTGGTCGTCGACGGCCTGGTGCCCGTCGGCCCGCTCGGCCAGCACCAGCAGCTCGGCCACGGCGGCCAGGTCATGGGCGTCGAGCTGGCGCTTGACCTCGAGCGTGCGCACGGCCGGCAGGCTACGCCCGGCCTAGGGTGCGGGCGTGGAGCGACGACGGCCCCGCAGCCCCGGGGGCCGGGCCCGCGAGACCCTGCGCCGGCTGGGCCAGGAGTACCCGGGCAGCGCCACCGAGCTGTGCGCCCTGGCCCACCACGACGCCTTCGAGCTGCTGGTGGCCACCATCCTGTCGGCCCAGACGACTGACGAGCGGGTGAACTCGGTGACCCCGGCGCTCTTCGCCCGCTACCCCGGTCCGGCCGAGCTGGCCGCCGCCAACCCCGCCGAGGTCGAGCGCCTGGTGCACCCCACCGGCTTCTTCCGCCAGAAGACCAAGAGCCTGCTGGGCATGGCCCGGGCCGTGGTGGAGGACCACGGGGGGCAGGTGCCGACCTCCATGGCCGAGCTCACCGCCCTTCCCGGCGTGGGCCGCAAGACGGCGAACGTCGTGCGCAGCGTGGGCCTGGGCCTGCCCGGGCTCCCGGTCGACACCCACGTGGGGCGCCTCTCCCGCCGGCTCGGCCTGACCACCGAGGTCGACCCGGTCAAGGTCGAGGCCGAGCTCAGCCCCATGGTCCCCGCCGGCGAGCGGGGGACCCTCAGCCTGCGCCTGATCCTCCACGGCCGGGCCGTGTGCGTCGCCCGCCGTCCCCGCTGCGGGCGCTGCGTCCTGGCCGACTTCTGCCCGTCGGCCTTCTCGGTCTGAGCGGCGAGCGGCGACGGGCCGGGATCAAGCCAGCTCGTCGACGACCTTGCCCAGCCGGCGACCGGCGGCGAGCAGGCCCCGCTCGGCCTCGAACAGCTCGCCGGCCAGGTCGTCACGCTCGGAGCGGGCCAGCTCGTCGGCCAGCTCGGTGACGCGCCGGGTGAGCTCGGCCAGGGCGGTGGCCACCGACGAGAGCTGAGGTCCGGCGCTCATGGCGCCGCTCTACCCGGAAACCGCCTTCGGCGTCGCCAGGGCCGACCGGTAGGCTCGCCGTCCCTATGCTCGAGCGGCTCGACCTGCGCGGCGCCGGCGCCGATCTCCACGGGCGCCTGCCCCGCCCCCGGGCGGCCACGGAGCCGCCGGTGGCCGAGGTCCAGGCCATCCTGGCCCGGGTTCGGGAGGGAGGCGACGCCGCCCTCAGGGAGCTGACCGAGCGCTTCGACGGGGTGGCCGTCGACGAGCTGGCCGTGCCCCCCTCGGTGATCGACGCCGCCCTGGCCGGGCTCGATCCGGCACTGCGGGCGGCGCTCGAGGCCGCCCACGACAACATCCGTGACTACCACCGGGCCCAGGTCTGCGCCGAGGTCGAGCACCGCCGAGACGGGATCCGCGTGTCGGAGCTGCGCCGGTCGGTCGACCGGGCGGGCGTCTACGTGCCCAGCGCCCAGGCCCCGCTCGTGTCCACCGTGTTGATGACGGCGGTGCCGGCCAAGGTCGCCGGCGTTCCCGGCGTGGCCCTGTGCTCGCCTCCGGGCCCCGACGGCGAGGTGGCGCCCGGCATCCTGGCCGCCGCCGCCCTGGCCGGGGTGGATGAGGTCTACCGCGTCGGCGGGGCCCAGGCCGTGGCCGCTCTGGCGTACGGCACCGAGAGCGTGGCACCGGTCGACGTCATCGTCGGGCCCGGGAGCAACCGGGTGGCCCAGGCCAAGCGGGAGGTTGCGGCCACAGGGGTGGTGGGCGTCCCCTCCTCCTTCGCCGGGCCGTCCGAGGTGGTGGTGGTGGCCGACGGCAGCGCTCCCGCCGAGTGGGCTGCCGTCGACGTGGTGGTCCAGGCCGAGCACGGCCCCGACGGCCTTGCCTGGCTGGTCACCTGGGACGAGTCGGTCGCCGACGCGGTGAGCGCCTCGGTGGCCGAGCTGGTGGCCGCCTCGCCCCGGCGGGCCCACATCGAGTCGACCATGGCCGAGGGCGGCTACGCCGTGGTGGTCGAGGGGCCCGAGCAGGCCCTGGCCGTGGCCAACCTGATCGCCCCCGAGCACCTGGAGCTGATGGTGGCCGACCCCGAGGCGCTGCTACCGCTGGTGCGCAACGCCGGGGCGGTGTTCTGCGGCCCGTGGGCGCCGGCCTCGGTGGGCGACTACTTCGCCGGACCGAGCCACGTGCTGCCCACCTTCGGCTCGGCCCGCTTCTCCAGCGCGCTGCGCGTCGACGACTTCGTCAAGCACGTCCACGTCATCTCCCTCGACGGGGACGCGCTCGTGGCCGCTGCCCCCCACGTGGCGGCCATCGCCGACGCCGAGGGCCTGGCCGCCCACGCCGCCTCGGTCCGCATGCGGGCCGAGGCGCCCACCGAGCGGTGACCTCGCCGTGACCTCGCGGTGGCGCTCGCCGTGAGCGCCGTGGCACCCCAGCGCCGGCCGCCCCTGCGCGCCGACCTGGCCACGCTGGCCGGCTACCACTCGCCCCAGGTCGACGCCACCGTGCGGCTCAACACCAACGAGTCGCCCTTCCCCCCGCCCTCGAGGTGGGTGGAAGCGCTGGCCGCCGAGGTGGCGTCGATCCCCTGGCACCGCTACCCCGACCGCCACGCCCTGGCTCTGCGCCGGGCCATCGGCGACCACCACGGGTTCGGGCCCGAGCAGGTCTACGCCGCCAACGGCTCCAACGAGGTGATCCAGGCCCTCTGCCTGGCCTACGGCGGCCCCGGCCGCCAGGTCGCGGTGTTCGAGCCCACCTACCGCCTGCACAGCCACATCCCCTCCATCACGGGCACCGGCGTGGTGGTGGGTCGGCGCACGCCCGCGCTGGCGCTCGACCTCGACGAGGTGCGCGACGTGATGTCCGCCGCCGCGCCCGCCCTCACCTTCCTGTGCTCGCCCAACAACCCCACCGGCATGATCGACGACCCCGGGCTGGTGGCCGAGGTGGCCCGCCTGTCCGAGGGCCTGGTGGTCGTCGACGAGGCCTACGGCCAGTTCAGCCGGTGGTCGGCCCTGGAGCTCGTCGACGACGACCGGCCCCTGGTCGTCACCCGCACCCTGTCCAAGACCTGGTCGATGGCCGCAGCCCGCCTGGGCTACCTGGTCGGACCGGCCTGGCTGGTGGCGGAGCTGGAGGCCGTCACCCTGCCGTACCACCTCGACGCCCTCACCCAGGTCGCCGGTCGCCTGGCGTTCGACTTCGAGCCCGAGATGCGGGCTCGGGTGGGGGCGGTGGTCGGGGAGCGCGCCCGCCTGGTGGCCGCCCTGGCCGCGCTGGCCGTCGAGCACTGGCCGTCGGAGGCCAACTTCGTGCTCTTCCGCCCCCGCCACGGCGACGGCCTCGCCGTGTGGCGGGGCCTGCTCGAGCGGGGGGTGCTGGTGCGGGACTGCTCGTCGTGGCCGGGCCTGGAGGGATGCCTGCGGGTGACCGTGGGCACGCCGGCCGAGGACGACGCCTTCGTCGCCGCCCTGGCCGAGGTGCTCGACACGCCGCTCCCGGGCCCGGAGGCCCCCAGGCCGTGACCCGGCGAGCCACCCGGGCGCGCACGACGAGGGAGACCCGGATCGAGTGCAGCCTCGACCTCGATCCCGAGGGTGGCACGGGCGAGGTGACGGTGGGGACGGGGCTCCCGTTCTTCGACCACCTGCTGGCCCAGCTCGGGCGCCACAGCGGCTTCTCTCTGTCCCTCGCCGCCGAGGGTGACCTGGAGGTCGACGGCCACCACACCGTGGAGGACACGGGCATCGTGCTCGGCGAGGCCCTGGCCGAGGCCCTGGGCGACAAGGCCGGCATCCGGCGCTTCGCCAGCGGGCTGTACCCCCTCGACGAGGCCCTGGTCGAGGTGGCCCTCGACCTGTCGGGGCGGCCCTTCGTGGTCTACGACGTCGAGATCGGCGAGGTGCTCGCCCTGGGGACGCCCCCGTTCGACCCCCAGCTCGCCGGTCACTTCTGGGAGTCGCTGGCCACCTCCGCCGGCATCACCCTCCACGTGAGCTTGCGCAGGGGGTGCAACACGCACCACATCCTGGAGGCCACGGCCAAGGGTGTGGCCCGCTGCCTGCGCGACGCGGCCCGGGTGGAAGGGGGCGGGGTCCCCTCCACCAAGGGCTCCCTGTGACGCCCGCCGCTGTGGGCCGGCCCCTGGTCGCCGTCCTCGACTACGGCATCGGGAACCTGCGCTCGGCCCAGAAGGCCCTGGAGCGAGTCGGTGCCGAGGCCCACCTCACGGCCGACGCCGGCCTGGCCGCCGAGGCCGCCGGCGTCGTGCTGCCCGGCGTCGGCGCCTTTGGGCCCTGCATGGCGGCGCTGCGGCGGTCGGGCCTCGACCAGGTCGCCCTCCACGCCATCGCCGCCGGGGTCCCCTTCCTCGGCATCTGCGTGGGCATGCAGTTGCTGTACCAGGGCTCCGAGGAGAACCCTGGGACCGAGGGGCTGGGGGTCCTGCCCGGGACCGTGCGCCGCCTGCCCGAGGGGGTCAAGCGACCGCAGATGCAGTGGAACGCCCTCGACGCGGTCGGGGATCCGGTCATGCTCACCGGCCTGGCCCGCCCGGTCTGGACCTACTTCGTGCACTCCTTCGCCCCCGAGGCGGGCGAGCACGTGGTGGCCACGTGCGACTACGGCGGGCCGGTGGTGGCCGCGGTCGAGCGAGGGCGGCTGTGGGCCACCCAGTTCCACCCCGAGAAGTCGGGGGTCGCGGGCCTGGCCATCCTGGCCAACTTCGTGACCGCCCTCCACTGATGGAGCTGTTCCCCGCCATCGACGTGCGGGCGGGGCGCTGCGTGCGGCTGCGCCGAGGGGACTACGGCGACGAGACGGTCTACGGCGACGACCCCCTCGCCGTGGCTCGAGGCTTCGCCGAGGCGGGGACGAGGTGGATCCACATGGTCGACCTGGACGCCGCCCGCACCGGAGCGGCGGCCAACCGAGCCGCCATCGCCACGGTCGCCCGCCGCGCCGGTGTGCAGGTGCAGGCCGGGGGCGGGGTGCGCGACGAAGCCGCCGCCGATGCGCTGTTCGAGGTAGGGGTGGCCCGGGTGGTGGTGGGGACCGCCGCGGTGGAGGATCCGGGCCTGGTCGCCCGCCTGGCCGCCGGTCACCCCGGTGGGGTCGCCGTGGGGCTCGACGCCCGGGACGGCGAGGTCGCGGTCCGGGGTTGGACCGAGGGCGCGGGCGTGCGCCTGCTCGATGTCGTCGCCCAGTTCGAGGACTGCGGCGTCGCCGCCCTGGTCGTCACCGACATCTCCCGGGACGGCACGCTGAGCGGGCCCGACCTCGAAGGCCTGGCCGCGGTGCTGGCCTCCACCTCGATCCCCGTCGTGGCCAGCGGGGGAGTGGCCGGCCTGGGGGACCTCGAGGCCCTGGCCGGCCTGCGTGCCGGGCACCGCGGCCTGGCCGGCGCCGTGGTGGGCAAGGCCCTCTACGAGGGCGCCTTCAGCGTCGAGGAGGCCCTGGCCGCGCTCGCACGCTGAGCCGCGGGCCACCCGGACACTCCATCCATTTGAGAACGGAGGGGACGGGGACGAGACGTGGCACCCTGGGGCCATGCTCCAGGCCCGGGACCTGTCGGTGGAGGTCGGCGGCCGCCTGACCCTCGAGGGGGCGTCGTTCACCGTGGCCCCCGGCGACAAGGTCGGCCTGGTCGGGCGCAACGGGGCGGGCAAGACGACGCTGCTCGGGGTGCTCGCCGGCCACGCCCCCGCCCACGGCGGCCAGGTGGTGCGCCGGGGCGCGCTCGGCTACCTGTCCCAGGACCCCCGCTCGGTGCGCACCGCCGGCGCCGACGGCCTCTCCGCCCTCGACCACGTGCTGTCGGGCCGGGGGCTCGACCAGCTCGCCGTGACCATCGAGAAGCGCCGCCTGGCCCTGGAGGAGGACCCGTCGCCTCGCAACGTCGCTCGCCACGCCCAGGCCGTCGACGCCTTCGAGCTTGCCGGGGGGTGGGCGGCCGACGCGGAGGTGCGTCGCATCGCCGCCGGCCTGGGCCTGCCCGACGACCGCCTCGACCGCCCGGTGCGGGTGCTGTCGGGCGGGGAGCGACGCCGGGTCGAGCTGGCCCGCATCCTCTTCGCCGGGAGCGACCTGCTGCTGCTCGACGAGCCCACCAACCACCTCGACACCGACGCCAAGGCCTGGCTCATGGGCTTCCTGGCCGGCTACCGGGGTGCCCTGCTGGTGGTCAGCCACGACCTCGGCCTGCTCGACGAGGCCATCACCCGGGTCCTGCACCTCGACGCCGCCCGCCTGGTGGAGTACCGGGGCACCTACTCGCAGTACCGGGCGGCGCGGGAGGCCGACCAGGCCCGCCAGGCCAAGCTGGCCTCGGCCCAGGCGGCGGAGATCAAGCGCCTGTCCAGCCTGGCCGACGCCATGCGGGGCCAGACCCAGCGACGGGCCCGGGTGGCCAAGTCGCTCGACCACCGGGTGGCTCGCCTCGAGGCGGTGGCCGTCAGTGGGCCCCAGCGGGAGCAGGCCCTGTCCCTGCGCCTGCCCGAGCCGCCCCGGGCCGGTCGCCAGGTGCTCGAGGTGGCGGGCCTGGCCAAGTCCTACGGGGGTCCCCCGGTGTTCGCCGACGTGAGCTTCGACCTCGGGCGGGGGGAGCGGCTGTTGATCATGGGCCTCAACGGGGCGGGCAAGACCAGCCTGCTGCGCATCCTCGCCGGTCAGATCGAGGCCGACGCGGGGACCTGGAGGCTGGGTTTCGGGGTCTCCGCCGGCTACTACGCCCAGGAGCACGAGGGCATCGTGGGCGGCAAGGACCTCCTCGGTCACCTGCGGGAGCAGGCCGACCTGCCCGTGGGCGAGCTGCGGGCGTTGCTGGGGATGTTCGGACTGCCGGGGGAGATGGCCTTCCAGGACGCCGGCACCCTCTCGGGAGGTGAGAAGACCAAGCTCGCCCTGGCCCAGCTCACCGCCGGGCGCCACAACCTCCTGCTGCTCGACGAGCCCACGAACAACCTCGACCCGCCCTCGCGCACCTCGGTGGCCGCCGCCCTGGCCGGGTGGGGCGGGGCCATGGTCCTGGTCAGCCACGATCCCGACTTCGTGCGCGAGCTGGCGCCCCAGCGGGTGCTGCTGATGCCTGAGGGCACCCTCGACCACTGGAGCGACGACCTCCTCGACCTCGTGGCCATGGCGTAGGCACGGCGGGCGGCGTGGCGGTTGCGTGCGGAGCATCACGAGGGGTGCTGGACCGTCCCGAGCTCGAGCGCTGGCTGGAGGCCTCGGACGACGAAGCTCGACTGCCGATCACCTCGTCGGCGCGGAGGCGTACAACGCCGTCGTCCTGCACGCGAGCAGGCCGCCCAACTGGCTCTGAAGGGCTTGCTGGGTGGTGTCGGGAGCTCGCGGGGCCCAGCAGGCGGCGTTGCTGGCCCCCGCCCGGCGCTTCGCCGAAGACCTCGACTCAGCGCTGGCGGTGCAGGCGGTCGTGGTCTTCGGGTCCGTCGCTCGGCGTGACTGCCACGACCACAGCGACGTCGACGTCCTCGTCGTGGCCCACAACCTGCCCGAGCGAGCCCTGGACCGCAAGCAGCCATCGGGCTCGCCCCGAGCGGGTCGAGGTGGTGGCATGAACTTCCGCCGAGTGGCGTCGCGAGCGAGATCGGGGCAACCCCATCGCCATGGAGGCCAGCGAGCGGGGCATCCTGCCTGTGGGCGACTTCCCGAGGGCCGGTGAGGTCCGGCGGTAGGTGGAGCGGGCGTGGCCCGATCCTCGGCCGGGGACGCTGCCTTCTCCACGTCCTTCGTCGGGCCTGGCGCCTAGGGTTTCGAGGTGCGCACCGTCCGGGTGATCCCCTGCCTCGACGTCGACGGGGGTCGGGTGGTCAAGGGGGTCAACTTCGTCGGTCTGCGGGACGCGGGCGACCCGGTCGAGCTGGCGGCCCGCTACGACGAGCAGGGAGCCGACGAGCTGGTGTTCCTCGACATCACCGCCTCGTCGGGGAACCGGCGCACCATGGTCGAGGTGGTGGCCCGTACGGCCGAGGAGGTGTTCATCCCCCTGACCGTGGGCGGTGGGGTCAGGGGGGTCGACGACGCTCGCGCCCTGCTGCGGGCGGGGGCCGACAAGGTGGGGGTCAACACGGCGGCGGTCAGCCGTCCCGAGCTGGTGGGGGAGCTGGCGGCTGAGTTCGGGGCCCAGTGCGTGGTGGCGGCCATCGACGCTCGACGTGCCCCCGGAGGCTTCGAGGTCCACACCCACGGCGGGCGCAAGCCGACCGGGCTCGACGCCGTCTCGTGGGCGAGCGAGCTCGAGCGGCTGGGGGCCGGCGAGATCCTGCTTACCTCCATGGATTGCGACGGGACCTGCGAGGGGTTCGACCTGGAGCTGACCCGGGCGGTGTCCGAGGGCTGTGGCATCCCGGTCATCGCCAGCGGGGGGGTCGGCGAGCTCCAGCACTTGGTCGACGGAGCGGTCGAGGGGCGGGCTGACGCCGTGCTGGCAGCGTCGATCTTCCACTTCGGGACCCACACCGTGGCCGAGGCCAAGCAGGCCCTGGCCGAGGCGGGGGTGAACGTGCGCCCGGCTACGAGGGCGGCTCACCCCCCGGACCGCCATCCCGGTTGACGAGCGCAGGGGAGAACGCCGGCAGGCACACGGCGAGGTAGTGGGCACCCTCAGGGTCCGGCGTCGAGCACTGACCCGTTCTCCGGCGCGGGCGATCACCGCCTGCCCGGCGGTGACGTCGAGGTCGCCGCCGTCACTGCTCACCCGGAGCCGTCCGGCCAGGACGACGGTGAACTCGTCGAAGCGAGGCTCCTGGGCCGGTTCGATCCATCCTCCGGAGCGAGCGGCACGGTAGGGTGAGAAGGTCGCGGGCTGTGGCGCAGCTTGGTTAGCGCGCTTGACTGGGGGTCAAGAGGTCGGGAGTTCAA
>JADDRA010000069.1:38422-40013 GCA_016781105.1 Actinomycetota bacterium
GTTCCAGAGCCTGCACCACATCTGCACCACATGAGGTGCGAAGATCGCTCGCTCGCGCGGCGTCGAGGACCGCCGCCGCGCCGCGAAGGTCGTCGGGGTAGAGGTGGCTGTAGACCCGGAGGAACATGGCCGGGTCGTGCCCCAGGATCGCCGCGGCCGTCGTCACCGGGACGCCCTGCTGGGCCATCAGCGAGGCGCACGTGTGGCGCAACGTGTACGGCGTGACCCACTCTGGCAGCCCGGCATGTGCCGCAGCCGCGTCGAGCCGACGGCGGAAGTTGCGCAGACCGATCGGGCCGCCCATCGAATTGGCAAACACCAACGTCTCCGGTCCCGCGGGCCGGGTGACCAGCAGCCGCTCCAGCTCCTCGGCAACGAAGCGGGGGAGCGGGACGACCCTGGCCCTGTGCGTCTTGCCGTCGGTCGCGGTGATGCGGCCCCGGACCTCCACCGCACCCTCCTCGACGACCAGCCTCGTTGGGCCGCAACCCGCAGTAGGCGAGCACGAGCACGAGCACGCGGTAGGGCTCGGCCGCGTCGGCCAGGCCCTCCACCTGCGGGATGGTCAGCGCCTGCTTGGCCCGAGTAGGGCCGCGGCGTGCCACCTTCACCCCCGCCAGCGGGTTGCTCCGGAGAATCCTGGATTCCACGGCGCTGGAGAGCATCATGCCGAGGAGCGTGCGGGCCGTGCGGGTGGCGGACGAGCCGAGGGCGCCTGCCCTCAGCGCCGCCAACCATTCCTCAACGTCGATCCGATGCAGCGTCGCCATCCGGCGGTCGCCGAGGTGCGGCAGGACGTGCACCCGGAGGATGCTCTCGTATTGCACGAGCGTGTTCGCCGCCCGGTCGCTGTTCTCCACGGTCGGCCACCACCGGTCGTGCCACTGGCGGAGCGTGATCCGGCTCGCCTCGGGTTCCAGCCACTCGCCGCGGCGCTTGTCCGTCTCTTGACACCGAGGAAGGCCACCGCGTCTCGTTTGCGGGCGAACGTCGCCGTCCGTTGACGGCCGGTCGGGTCGCGCTAGCGAGCCTCCCAACGGTTGGTGCGGGGAGCGCGTCGGATCGAGCCCATCAGCTCTTCCTCCTGGTCGACTTCTTGGGGGAGGAGGGCGGTCGGTGCTTGCGGGGGGCCGGTGGAGGCTGGTCGCCCTCGACGTCAGCCGGCTCGGCCTCGGTGAAGTGTGGCTCGTCCCCCGCGCGGTGGTCGAGCTCTCGTCCGAGCGCCGGCCCCTCCGCCGTTGTAGTGATCCGGAGATCCTCGCTGGCGACGCCGACCTCGAAGGCCACCAGGTGCTTGGCCCGGACCTCGAGGTCCTCGAGCTGGTTGGCCAGGGAGCGCAGCGAGGTCTGCCAGCGGCCCAAGTCGGCGAAGGACTGGCGCACCAGGGCGGCCGTCCGCTGGCGTGCAAGAGAAGCGACCCGCGCCTGGGCCTCGGTGAGCCCGTCGGGGCCGACTTCGTCCAGGAAGGCGTCGAGGCGCAGCACCAGCTGGGCCTGGCCCACCTCGTCGCCGAAGACGAGGTCGACGAGCAGGGCCAGCGCCTGGCCGAACGCCGGGGCGTCGGGCACGGCCAGCTTGGCCGGCATGCCC
>JADDRA010000060.1 GCA_016781105.1 Actinomycetota bacterium
CCTTCACGGTGCGGGCCGGGACGGCGGACCCGCGCACGCTAGGAGCCGGTCTTTTCACTTCCGAGACTGGTCGATGAACGCTGCGTGTGGGGAGCCTGTCGTCAAGCTGACCGCCAGCGTGCTGGCCCGCGGCGCCGACCCCAGGCTTGGTGGGGTCCCCGGCCGACAGCGGGTAGGGCCGGATCTCCGAGCGGTGAACGACACGGAGGTGGCCGATGGCCTCGCAGAGCACAACGACGACCGACCACGACGAGATCCGGCGCTGGGTCGAGGCCCACGACGGCCGGCCCGCCTCGGTGAAGGGGACCGAGTCCGGGGACGAGGCCGGCGTGCTGCGCATCGACTTTCCCGGCGGCACGGGCGAGGACCAGCTCGAGCACATCGACTGGGACGACTGGTTCGCCAAGTTCGAGGAGTCGGGCCTGGCCTTCCTCTACCAGGAGCGCAAGGCCAGCGGCGAGGACAGCACCTTCTTCAAGCTCGTGCGCCGCTGATCCCCTCCACCGGGATCAGGCGCCGGGATCAGGCACCGGGATCAGGCACCGGGGGTGAGGACGACCTTCATGCACCCGTCCTGCTTGTGCTTGAAGGTCTCGTAGGCGCCGGGCGCCTCCTCCAGGCCGAGGCGGTGGGTGATGACGAAGGTGGGGTCGAGTCGGCCCGCCTCGATGTGCTCGAGCAGGGGCCGCATGTAGCGCTGCACGTGGCACTGCCCGGCCCGGATGGTGAGCGACCGGTTCATCAGCGAGCCGATGGGGAACTTGTCGGCGAAACCGCCGTAGACCCCGATGATCGACACCACCCCGCCGTTGCGACAGCAGGTGATGGCCTGGCGCAGGGCGTGGGGCCGCTCGGTCTCGAGCCGGGCCGCCTGCTTCACCCGGTCGTAGGCCTGGATGGCGCCGGTGCCGTGGTGGGCCTCCATCCCCACCGCGTCGATGCAGGCGTCGGGCCCCCGTCCTCCCGTCAGCTCCTTGAGGGCCTCGTTGACGTCGACGTGCTCGTAGTCGATCACCTCGGCGCCGGTGCGGACGGCGGCCATCTCCAGGCGGTAGTCGAACCGGTCGATGGCGATCACCCGCTCGGCCCCGAGGAGCAGGGCGCTGGCCATGGCGAACTGGCCGACGGGGCCCGCACCCCACACGGCCACGATGTCACCCGGCTCGATGTCGCACATCTCCGCCCCCATGTAGCCGGTCGGGAGGATGTCGGAGAGGAAGAGCACCTGCTCGTCACTGAGGTCGGGGCCGACCTTCAGCAGCCCGACGTCGGCGAAGGGCACCCGGGCGTACTCGGCCTGGCCGCCGGCGTAGCCGCCGGTCAGATGGGAGTAGCCGAAGATCCCGGCGGTGGGGAAGCCGAAGGCCTTCTCGGCCATGGCTGCGTTGGGGTTGCTGTTCTCGCACAGGGAGTACAGCCCCCGGGTGCAGGCCAGGCACGCGCCGCAGGAGATGGTGAAGGGCACGACGACCCGGTCGCCCACGGAGATCGTGGAGGCGGCCCCGGGACCGACCTCGACGACCTCGCCCATGAACTCGTGGCCGAGGATGTCCCCCTTCTCCATGGTCGGCATGTAGCCGTCGTAGAGGTGGAGGTCGGAGCCGCAGATCGCGGTGGAGGTGATCCGCACGATGGCGTCGCGAGGGTTGAGGATCCTGGGCTCGGGGACGTCGCGCACCTCGACGCTGGTGGAGCCCATCCAGCAGGCCGCCCTCACGACCGCACCTCCGGCCCGGACCCGGCGGTCGTCCGGGGTTGGTCGTCGTCCGGGCTCGGGTGGGCGTCGTGCTGGTGCACCTGGTTGCGGTTGCGGCTCCCGAGAGGGCTCCCGTCGGAGCGGGCGATCTCGCCGGTCTCGAGGATCTGCTTGAAGCGGCGCAGGTCGTCGCTGACCTGTTGGTTCGGCTCCTCCCCGAACAGCTTGGCCACCACCGAGCCCAGCGCACCCCCCGGCGGCGAGTACTCCAGCTCGAGGTGGACCTCGGTGCCCTGGTCGCCGGGCGCCGGTCGGAAGTGCACCCATCCCGCGTTTTCGACCGAGGCTCCCTCGAGGGACCGCCACGAGATCCGCTCCCCGGGCACGTCCTCGGTGATCTCGGCGTCCCACTCCACCGTGGTCCCCACCGGGCCGTGGGCCACCCAGTGGGAGCGACGGTGCCCGGTCACCGACACCGACTCCAGGTGGTCCATGAACCGGGGCAGGCACTCGAAGTCGCGCCAGGCGGAGTACACGGCGTCGGGTCGGTCGTTGACGGTGATGGCGCTGCGAGCCCTCATGCCGGTTCCTCCTGTGCAGTCGATCCGTTCGTCGTGGCACCGGGGCAACCGGGCCGGGACCGCCGGCCGATCCCGGTCGCCAGCTCTCGCCACCGGAGCCTCCCCCCGGCCCGAGGGTCAAGGGGCGGCGTCTCCATGCCGGCCCCGTCCCGCATCCCCTCGAGCAGCTCACCGACGGCCTCGAGGGCGGTGCGCGACGGGCTCCACCCGAGCTCGGTGCGGGCCCTGGTGGTGTCCATGAGGGGAAGGCTCAGGGCCAGGTCGACCAGCATGGGGCTGGCCGGCACCAGGTGGAGGCGCCAGGCGGCGGCGACGGCGGTCCGCACCGGCCACAGCGGCACCTTCACCGGTCGGGCCCCGAGGAGCTGACCGAGCGACCGGGCATCGATCACGGGATCGGCCGCCAGGTTGAACGCGCCCCGGGCGTTCCCGAGGATGACCCGCCGGTAGGCCTCGGCCGCGTCGCTGGCGTGCAGGACCTGGAAGCGCAGCCCGGGCAGGTCGGGCACGAAGGGCACCAGGCCGGGTCGCACCAGGGCGTTGGGCAGCAGCGGCCCGGCGAAGAGCCGGCGCTGCTCCTCGGCCGCCTGGCGCTTGAAGATGAAGCCCGGCCGCATCCGCACCAGGCGGACCTCGGGGTGGGCGAGCTCGAAGGCGTCGAGCACCCGCTCGAGGTAGGACTTCTCCCGCCCGTAGGCGGCGTGGGCCAGCGCGTGGGTGGGCCAGCGCTCGTCGACCCCGTGGTCCTGGGGTCCGGGCGAGTAGGCCCCCACCGACGAGGCGTGGACCAGCGCCGGCACCCCGGCTGCCACCACGGCGTCGAAGACCCGGATGCTGCCGAGGACGTTGGTGCGCCAGGTCTCGAGCTCGTCGTGGGTGGGTTGGAAGATCCAGGCCAGGTGGACCACCACGTCGGCGCCCCGGAAGTGGGGCTCGAGCTCGTCCACGGCCACGTCGACCTCGGCCCAGGTGGTCTTCGGCGGGTGCCAGCGGGGAGCGCGGCGGGCGAGCCCGAGGATGGCCTCGATGCCGGCGTCGGCGCCGAGGACCTCGATGAGGCTGGTGCCGACGTTGCCCGTCGCCCCGGTGATGACCACCCGCACCGCGGCCGTCTACCCCGCGGCCCCCGTGAAGATGCCCGCCCTCGCCATCGCTGCCCGCAGCTGCCCGGCGGTGTCCTCGGGGGCGGTGTCGTTGACGAAGGCCCCGGCCCCGAGCTCGGAGCCGGCCAGGAACTTCAGCCGGTCGGCGCTGCGGTGCAGCGGGGTCAGCTCGAGGTGGAGGTGGCTGATCGCCTGGTGCTGGCCGTCGTCGGTGGGAGCCTGGTGCATCGACATGACGTAGGGCAGGGGGAAGCCGAAGAGGTGGTCGTAGCCGGCGACCACCGCCTGCAGCAGCTCGGCCAGGGCCAGGCGCTCGGGGTCGGTGAGGTCGAGCAGGCTGGCGGCGTGCCGTTGGGAGACGAGGTGCACCTCGTAGGGGAAGCGGGCGGCGAAGGGCACGAAGGCCAGGAAGCTGCGGTTGCGGGCCACCACCCGCACGTCGTCGGCCCGCTCCCGCCCGACCACGTCGCAGACCACGCAGGTGCCGTGGCGGACCAGGTGGGCGGCGGCGACGTCGAGCTCGAGGCGGGGGCGCGGCGGGATCTCGGGATAGGCGTAGATCTGGCCGTGGGGGTGGTGCAGGGTCACGCCCACGGCCACTCCCCGGTTCTCGAAGATGAAGACGTAGGCCACCTCGTCGCGCCCGCCCAGCTCGGCGTAGCGATCGGCCCACACCGCCACCAGGCGGGCGACCCGCGCCGCGTCCATGTCGGCCAGGCCGAGGGTGTGGTCGGCGGAGTAGACCACCACCTCGTTGGCTCCCACCGACGGGGTCACCGGGTACAGCTCGGAACCGGCCACGTCGGGTGACGGGGGCTCGGCCACCAGCGAGGGGAAGCGGTTCTCGAACACGACGACGTCGAAGTCGGCCAGGGGGATCTCGGTCGGGGGGCCGCCGGGGCGGGTCGGGCAGAGAGGGCAGTGGTCCTCGGGCGGGAGGAAGGTGCGGTCCTGGCGGTGTCGGGCGAACATCCGCCACTCGCCGGTGAGGGGATCGCGCCGCCGCTCGGTCACCGGCCCACCTCGTCGGTCCAGGAGTAGGCGTACAGGCGGCGGCCGTCGTCCTCGGGGTGCTCGTGGCGGGCCATGACCGGCCGGCGCCGGCTCGCCCAGCGGAGCAGGTCGGCGAGCAGGGCGCAGGCGGCGGCGTCGCCCGAGGCGGCGGCGTCGCTCAGGCGGTACTGGCAGAGCACCAGGCGGCCCGGCCCGACGGGGTGGGAGCCGACCACCGTTCCGGTCATCGCCCCCGGCACCGGCTTGTAGGCGATGACCACCGGCGTCTCGGGGAAGGGCCGGCCGTCCACGCTGGCCACCACCACCTGGGCCTGCACGGTGGAGTCCTCGGCGACGAGCACGGTGCGGCGGGGCAACGACGGGAGGGCGCCGTGGTCGGTCGAGAAGCGGAAGTCGGTGGAGCCCCACGCCGTGGCCAGCTCGGCCATCGCCACCGGCACGGGGAACCAGGGGCCGGCGGCGACCGGCTGGGCCAGCACCACCACCACCTCCCCCTGGTCGAGCCGGCGGCGGACGTCGGCGCCCGTGGCCGCGTCGAGCGCACCCTCGGCCACCACGGTGAGACCCCCGTTGCCCGACCCGGTGCCCACCTCGGCGCCCACCTCGGCGCCCACCGCCCGCAGCACCTCGACCGTCGGGCCGGCGCCGACCAGGCGCACCGGCACCGGGACCGGCTGCTCGACCACCACCTGGACGGGGTAGCGGTTCTCCGCCAGCGGGCGGCCGTCCTCGTACAGCCGCAGCACCAGGTCGTGGGTCCCGGGCACGTCCGGAGCTATCACCTCCACCTCCCCCCAGGAACGGGTCCGATGGGCGTCGAGGGTGCCCAGGCGCCGCTGGCAGCCCGTACCCGGCGCCGAGTGGCCGAAGCGGACCTCGACCACGACGTCCCGGCACGCGGGCCCGTCGTTGGCCACGTGCAGGGGCGCCCGAACCAGGCCGCCGTCGGGGACCACCAGGCTCTGCAGGCGCAACATGGGCAGCACCGCCTGGTTGGCCCGGCCCAGCTCGGCCACGGCGAGCGGCTTGGGTCGCCGGTGCAGGTCGAGCAGCCCGTTGAGCTCCTGGGGGACGTCGGTCAGCTCGGTGACGCAGTAGCCGCCGATGTGGTCGTGGCGGCGGAAGACCTCGGCCTGGAGGCGGTCGGAGATGCCCTGGTAGCGCTGGGTCTCCTGCACGAAGCGAGCGACGCTCCCGGGCCAGCGGGTGCGGGCCAGCGAGGTGGCGTAGGCCTCCCGGGCGTCCCAGAAGGGAGGGTCGGGCAGCAGCGGCATGTCGGGCAGGCCCCAGTCGCCGAACTCGGTGACGAGCAGGGGCCGGCCGGTCCCCTCCCACTCGGCCGAGGCCCGCTCCAGCTTGTCCAGGTAGTCCCGATGGAGGCGGCCGTACCAGTGGGCGGTCAGGATGGGCGAGACGAAGACCCGGTCGGGGTCGGGATCGATCCAGTCGTTCTCCACGACGGGCCGGGTCGGGTCCTCGTCTGCCACCGCGCCGGCCACCGCCCGCACGAAGTCCTCGTAGCCCGGCCACCGGCGGGCCTCGTGACGCCCCTCGCAGACCTCGTTCATGGCCGACCAGAGCACGATGCTGGGGTGGTTGCGGTCCCGTCGCACCTGCTGGCGGGCGGCGGCCACGCTGCGGCGGGTCAGCTCCGAGTCGCGCCCCATCTCCTCGTGGGCCAGGGGCTCGGCGACGGGGACGTCGCAGTGCAGGAGCATGCCGAGCTCGTCACACACGTCGAGGTACACCGGATCGAACGCCTTGATGTGCAGGCGCAGGGTGTTGAACCCCATCGCCCGGGCGGCCGTCACCTCGTGCTCGATCTCGGGCCGGCTCGCCTCGGCGTAGAGCTCGCGGGCAGCGAAGCCCTGGACCAGCGCGCTCCTCATCCGGTAGGGCTCACCGTTGACGACCAGGCGCCGGCCTTCCACGCGCACGGTCCGCAGCCCGTAGCGCACGCCACGGGAGTCGCTCAGCTCGCCGCCGGCCCGCAGGTCGACCAGGGCGTGGTGCAGGTGGGGCTCCTCGGGTCGCCACCGGAGCGCGTCGGTCGCGCCGAAGCGGACCTCGAGGGAGGTGGTGGCCTCGGCGGCCAGGTCGACCTCGAGCTCGCGCACCAGGCCGAGGGTCCGCACCCCGAGTCGGGCCGCCGTCGCCCCGCCCCGGTTCTCGACCTCGACCCCGACCACGAGGTCGTCGGGGTCGCCGTTGACGAACACCCCGGTGATCACCCCCGGGCCGTGGCGGCGCAGGGTCACGGGCTGCCAGATCCCTCCGTAGGTCAGGTACAGGCTGGGACGGCTGGGGAAGACCTGGTTGGCCCAGCCCTGCTTGCCGTGGGCCATGCGCAGGTGGCGGGGGTCGCCGAGAGAGGGGTCCTCGACCCGCACGGCCAGCTCGTTGTCGAGGGCCAGCGCCGGGCTGGGGTCGACCTCGAAAGGGGTGAAGGCCTGGTCGTGGCCGCCGAGGTCCCGCCCGTTGAGGTGCACCGTGGCCAGGTCCATCACCGCGCCGAAGCGCAGGGTCCACTCCCCCGCGGTGTCGGCGAGGCGGAAGCGCCGCCGGTACCAGGCGGTCCCGTCGAGGTCGAGGTGGCCCTGGGCCTCCCACAGTCCCGGCACGCGGATGGGTGCGGCGACGAGCCCGTCGAGGTCGGCCAGGTCGTGGTCGCCCGGGAAGAAGTCCCACACGCCGTCGAGGGACGCCGTGCGGGCGTCGTCGAAGGCCAGGGGCGGGCTCGGCATCCCCTTCAGCTCAGCCCGTCCGCCGGGGCGGCCCGGGAGCTCAGCCGCCGCCCTCGGCCCGTGCACCCTCCCCCCGGGGGATCCACACCGTCTCGGGCTGGCCGGAGAGGACGTGGTCGACGAACTCGACGCCCTGCATGGCGGAGTGGTCCATGTTGCCGATCTCGTAGAGCCACGCGCCGAAGCGGCCCCGGGACCAGATGTCGTGGGCGCGCAACCAGGGCTGGATGGAGCCCAGCGCCGCGTCTCTGGTGACCGAGGGCACCGGGTAGCTCATGTCGGGCGAGCAGAGCCAGGTGCTGCGCACCAACTCCCGGTCGCCCTCCCTCATGAGCCCGGTGGCGATCAGCCCCTCGATCACCCGCTCGACGATGGTGGCGGCGTCCTCGGGCTTGTGGGGCGAGCGGGACGTCTCGGTGAGCAGCAGGGTCTGATCGGGCTCGGGGGTGATGTAGGGCGAGTAGTTCGAAAGGTAGGTGACCCGGTAGAAGGGCACCTCGGGTTCGGGGAAGTAGATCCAGTTCTTGGTCGTGCCCGCCGGGCGGTCGAGGCCCACCCCCACGATGTGGCTGCCGCTCCAGTGCAGGCCCCCGACGGCTCGGGCCACGGCGTCGGGGACGCCCTCCATCGAGCCCACCAGGAGGTTCAGCGGCATGGTCGACAGCAGCACGTCGTAGGGCCAGTGCCGGCCGTCGGCCGTGCGCACCTCCTTGGCCTCGGGATCGACGGCGGCGACCGGGGTCTGCAGGTGCAGCTTGTGCTCGACGAAGGCCCGCAGGCTCTCGTAGAGGAAGCCCGTCCCGCCTCTCAGGGGGTAGCGGAAGGTGTTGTTCGGGCCCCAGGAGACCTGCTCCTCGCCCAGGATGACGTTGCGCAGGACCGCCTCGACGTCGATCACCGACACCCGCTCGCCGATCCACACGAAGTTCATCAGCTCGGCCGGGGTGGCCCAGACCTTGAAGTTGTAGGGCAGCATGAAGTGCTCGGCGACGCCGGCGCCGAAGACCGCCTGCACCCACTGGGCGAAGTTCTCCGGCGAGTGCTGCCGGCGCTGGGTCTCGATGAGCCCGGTGACGCACTCGAACACCGTCTGGGGCTCGAGGTCCCTGATGTTGTTCTGGAAGGGATAAGGGATGAAGCGGTCCTCCATCCACACCCACGCCTCACGCTGGAGCTCGGTGTAGTCCCCCCCCATGAGCTTGTCGACCAGCTCGTCGTAGTAGGGGTAGTGGCTGAACATGACGTGGCCGCCGATGTCGTAGGTGAAGCCGGCGTCGTCGCGGAACGAGGTGGCCAGGCCGCCCACGTAGTCGTTGGCCTCGAGGATGACCCAGTCGTCGTAGCCCAGCTCCTGGAGGCGGTAGCCGGCGCCGAGGCCAGTGGGGCCGGCCCCGATGATCACGATGCGGGGGTCGCCACTCATGCGGTGCCCTCGCGAGGGCGAGCATCGGGCTCCCCACCGGCGGGGGCGGTCACCAGGCCGTCCATGCGCTCGGCGATGGCGTCCCAGTGGTGGTGGGCCAGCACCGACTCGACCGCCGCCTCCCGGGAAGCGGGTCCCTGGGGGTGCACCCGGCGGCAGGCGGCGGCGAAGCCGGCCGCTCCGTCCTCGAGGTCGACCACGCCCTGGTGGTCGGCCACGACGTCGGGCACCCGGGTCGACACCACCGGCAGGCCGGCGGCGAGGTACTCGAGCGTCTTGGTGGGGCTGATGGAGCGGGTGGCTCGGTTCAGGGCGAAGGGCATCAGGGCCACGTCGAAGCCGGCCAGGGTTTCCGCCAGCTCGGCGTAGCGCACCGGGCCAGGGTAGGAGAGGTTGGGAGCGACGGGCAGGGCCGCGGGGTCGATCTTGGCCACGGGACCCACCATGCACAGCTCCCAGTCGGCCAGCTCGGCGGCCAACCCGGCCACCAGGTCGAGGTCGATCCGCTCGTCGATCACACCCACGTAGCCGGCCACCGGCCGGGCCGAGGCCCGGTCCTGCCGGCGGCGGGCCCGCAGCCCCCGGGCCGGCCACAGGTGCTCGGGCTCCACCCCGCTGGCGAACAGGTGGGTGGCCTGGGCCCGGTGCTGGAGCACGCCGTGGTGAAGCGACCGGCCGCCGGTGAAGACCACGTCGGCCTCCCGCAGCGCCTGGCGGTGGCGCAGGCCGGTCCCGGCAGGGGCGTCCTGGAAGGAGGTGAGGTCGTCCATCACGTCGTAGACGAGGGTGCGGGGACCGAGCGCCCGGGCCATCGACAGCGCCAGCGGGCTGTAGAGCCACACGGTGCGGTTGGCGTGCTCGTCGAGGAGCGCCCCGAGCTCCTCGCCGTAGCTTCGGCCGGCAGGGTGGTCGAAGGAGCAGTGCCCGTCGGTGGCCGGGACCTCCAGCCACACCCGGGTGACGCCGTCGACGTGCTCGCAGCGCAGCCGGGGAGCGTCGACCGGGGCGGGAAACGGCTCCTCGACGAACCAGGTCGTGTGCCGCCGGGCCAGCCGGGAGACGAGGTGCTGGGGTCGTTGCCACACCCAGGTCCACCTCAGGTGGGAGAACACGACCAGCTCGGGGTGTTGTTCGGTGGTCATCTGGCTCCGTCGTCGTCGGCCGTGGGGGGCCGGGCTGGGGCGGCCCATCTCCGGTGTCCGGGCCAGGGCCGCCGCGACCACTACCCCGGCCGACCGAGGGCCGAAACCGCGGCGTTCAGGGCCCCTTCTCCACGACCCGGAGCTCGATGCGCTCGAGCGACTGCGGAGGCTCGACGACCTCGGACACGGGCGGGTCGACCCACTCCCAGTGGGCCATCTGGGGGAGCCAGCCCGACAGCCAGTCGCGAACGGGAGCCTGGAAGCGGTAGGCGGGCAGCTCGCTCGACGGCGCTCCGGCGGCGGCGAGGCGGTAGGAGGCCGACATCGACGAGGTCCGCCGGGCCAGGTCGTCGTCGAGCCAGTACACCCCGACCGGGTCGATGGCGCCGGTGCAGCGGGCCAGCAGCGAGTCCCAGTCGCTCGAGTCCACGAAGGGGAACCAGCAGTAGCCGTGCAGGGGGATGCCCCGGGCCCGGGCCACCTCGCACTGCTCCAGGGTGTACTTCAGCCAGCTGGCCCGGTCGGAGGGCTGGCCCCGGACGTTGGTCTCGCCGATGAGGCACGGGAGGCGGTAGCGCTGCCAGTACTCCTCGATGAGGTCGGCGAGGGGCACGGGACGGGGGCCCGCGGTGATGCCCCCACCGTCCTCGTCGAACTGCCACTGGCAGTGGGCGTAGTAGTCGAGGCCGAGCACGTCGACGTGACCCGGGGCCATGCCGAGCAGCTCGTCGCCCCCGGCGGCGACCACCTGGGCGACGAAGGGCCGGTCGAGGTCGAGGGGGTGCCCGAGGAACAGGTCGAGCAGGAAGAAGCGCCGGTCGTTGGCCAGGGCGGTGAAGGCCTCGGCCCGGGGCCCCGAGGCGGAGTGGCGCTCGCAGGTGTCGACGTAGACGTGGGACGCCCGCGGCAACAGGTCGCGGCAGGCCCGGCTGGCCTCGGCGACGGCGGGCAGGACGTTGGTGACCACGCGCAGGAAGCCCTCGAGGCCCCGCAGGTAGGGCGGCCAGATCGCCTCGTGACCGCACAGGAGCAGGGTGGCGAAGGGCTCGTTGAACAGGGTGTAGGCCTCGACCCAGGGGTAGCGCCGGGCGAAGGCCTCCACGTAGCGCAGGTACGAGGCGGAGAACCTCGGGTCGGCGAAGCCGGCGTCGAGCCACCGGGGGTAGCTGGTGTGGTGCACCAGGTCGACGATGGGCGCCATGCCGGTGTCGCGCAGGTGGCCGAGCACCGCATCGGTGGCGGCCCAGTCGAAGGACCCGGGCTCGGCCTCGACGCGGTGCCAGCGCACGGGGTAGCGCAGGCGCCGGATCCCGCACGAGCGGAGCAGCTCGATGTCGTCGCGCCACACCCGGGCGTGGCCCGTCGTCTCGGCCACGTCGACGTCGTGGGCCGGCTGGTAGGTGGACTCGAAGGCCCCGATGAGCTCGATGGGGCCCGGATCCGGATCCGTGGGAGGCGGTATGAGGGCGCGCACGAGAGGGTGCTGTACCCCTGGCCCCGTTCCTACGATCGCTCCCATGGCATGGCAGCGAGCCCACGCGCCGGGGCGGGTCAACCTCATCGGCGACCACACCGACCACACCGGGGGCCTGGCCCTGCCCATGGCGATCGAGTGGGGCACCACCGTCGAGCTCGAGCGGGGGGGCGACCGGGTGCAGCTGGAGTCCTCGGTGGAACCCGAGCCGGCGGTGGTCGGCCTCGGCGTCGAGGACCCGTCCTCGGTGCGACCCCCCTGGGCCCGTTACGTCGCCGGGGTGGTGGCCGTGCTGGCGCCCGAGGTGGGCGCGGCCGGGCTCGTGCACACGACGCTCCCGGTGGGCGCGGGGCTGTCGTCGAGCGCCTCCCTGGAGGTGGCGCTGGCCCTGGCCCTCGGGTTCGAGGGGACGCCTCTCGAGCTGGCCCTGGCTTGCCAGCGGGCCGAGCACCTCGCCAGCGGGGTGCCCTGTGGGGTGATGGACCAGCTGGCGTCGGCCGCCGGTGTGGCCGGCCACGCCCTGCTCCTCGACTGCACCTCTCTCGATGTCACCCCGATCGCCCTGCCCGAGGCGGCCCAGGTGGTGGTGGTCGACTCAGGAGCCAGCCGGGCGCTGGCCGGGTCGGCCTACGCCGAGCGGCGGGCCCAGTGCGAGGCGGCCGACCGGCGGATCGGGCCCCTGCGGGAGGCGACGCTCGCCGACGTGGCCACCCTCGACGACGAGCTGCTGCTCCGGCGGGGCCGCCACGTGGTGAGCGAGAACGAGCGGGTGCGCCGCTTCGCCGACTGCCTGCGCTCGGGCGACCTGGTCACGGCCGGGGCCCTGATGTCGGCCAGCCACGCCAGCCTGCGCGACGACATGGAGGTCTCCACGCCGGGCCTGGACCGGCTGGTGGCCGAGCTGTCGTCCACCCCGGGCGTCCACGGAGCCCGACTGACCGGGGCCGGCTTCGGGGGCTGCGTGGTCGCCCTGGCCGACCCCACCAGCCCGGTGCGGGGGTGGCGCCTGCACCCCTCGGCGGGGGCGACCCGGCACTGAGCTGCGCCGCTCGGTCTCGGGCGGCGGCCGGCCCACCGATGAGTCGGCCCGGCGCCGGTCGTCGTAGGGGGTGTGCTGGGAGACCGAGCCAGCGCCACGGTCGTGCTCCTGCGGGGTGACGCCGAGGTGGGACGCTGGCCGCTGCACGGCGGGGAGCCCGGCGGGGAGCCCGAAGGCGGCGAAGAGGCGGGTGTCGAGGAAGTTGTGGTGGCCGACGATCCGATCGCCTGAGACCTCGATCACCTGGAGGGACCAGGGCCGGTGCCCGCCCTCCTCGCCGGCTCGGTAGGAGCCAAAGGCGGCGCTGCCGTTGGCCGCGGTGGCGACCAGGCGCGAGCCCCGGCACCCGATGCCCTGACCCAGGAACCAGCGCCCCATCTCGAGCGGCCCCTGCAGCCAGAAGTCGTAGGGCGGCATCGACATCACCGCATCCTCGTGGAGGAGCGCCACGAGCGAGGTGATGTCGTAGCGCTCGAAGGCGTCGACGTAGCAGGCGAGGAGGGCCCGGTGCTCGGCGTCGAAGCCGGTGGGGGACGGGGCGCGCGTCACGGGCGGCGAGTGCGGCCCCGGCCCACTGGAGCACGCTGTTCACCGAGGCCACGCTGGTGCCGAGCAGCTCGGCCACCTCGCTGGCCTGCCAGCGCAGGACCTCCCGCAGGATGAGCACCGCCCGCTGGCGGGCGGGCAGGTGCTGGAGGGCGGTGACGAAGGCCAGGCGGATGCTCTCGCGCGCCGCCGCCACCTCGGCCGGATCGCCGTCCTCGGGCACGACGCGGGCGTCGGGGATGGGCGAGATCCACGACTCCTCGGGCCGGGCGGCCCCGGTGAAGGAACCGGAGCTGCCCGGCGGGCCGAAGTCCATGGCCAGGGCCCGGCGCTGGCGGCGTCGGAGCATGTCGAGGCAGACGTTGGTGGCGATGCGGTAGACCCACGAGCGCACGGCCGACCGGCCCTCGAAGCGCTCGATCCCCCGCCAGGCCCGCACCATGGTCTCCTGCACCGCGTCGTCGGCCTCGAAGCCCGACCCCAGCATGCGGTAGCAGTAGCCGGTCAACTCCCGGCGGTAGTGCTCCAGGTCCTCGGGCCGGAGCTCCTCGGTGGCGACGGTGGCGGGGCCGGCGGTCACTGCCGGGCATCCTAAAACAGGCCCTCCGGACCCCCGGTGGGGTCGGCTCAGCTGAGCTGTAGTCACGTTAGCTGCACGACTCCCATGAACCGGCCGCCCGTCTCGAAGCCCTCGGCGCGAGCGCGACGGTGAGAGAAGAAGGACG
>JADDRA010000051.1:0-3919 GCA_016781105.1 Actinomycetota bacterium
CCGAGGCTGACCTCGGCCAGGGCGTCCCGGTCGATCTCGCCGGCCCCGGCCACGGCCACCTTGCAGCGCGTCACCGCCCGCAGCGTCGCCGTACGCTCGCCGCCCTCGAGCAGCGCCCGCTCCCCGACCAGGGCGCCGGGGCCGACCTCGGCCAGCACCTCACCGTCGACCTCCACGGCCAGCACCCCGTCGAGCAGGAGGTACAGCTCGTCGCCCGGCGCACCCTGTTCGACCAGCGTCGCCCCCGGGGCAAGGGTGCGCAGCGCCGGCCTGGCCCCGCCCTGCATGATCGTGGCCGCCAGCGAGCGCTCCCGGGCGCTCTCCACCTCGGTGACCAGGGCCGGCGAGTCGCGGTCGCCCCAGGGGGTGTGGCGCCCAAAGGCGTCGCGGTACCAGGTCGAGAAGTCGAGCAGGCCGGACTTGGCCACCAGCGCCCGGTCGCCGTCGTAGACCCAGTGGCGGGGGAACGGGCTGGCGCCCACCAGCTCCCACGACGACGATCCGTCGGCCCGGATGGTCAGGGCGAGGGTGGTCCACACCAGCGGCGCCTCGACCTTCACGAAGGGAGGCCGGCTCACCCGACGGGGGGCGGGGAGGGCGACGTGGCCTCCAACCGTCTGGGTGAAGCGCACGGCATCGCTGCTGGCGTGGGTCACGGCCTGCAGGTCGGGCAGGGACACCGCCTGGAAGGTCATCGCCGCCCGACCTCGACCCACGACGGTGTGGCCCATCCTCCCACCCCCGAGGTGGCCGTGGCCGACGATGCGGCCGTGGGTGACCTCGACCCAGGCCCGGAGGTGGTTGGCGAAGCGGAAGCGCCCGTCCCGGTGCAGCCCCTCGAGGTCGTCGACGTGGTCGGGGGGCGGGGTGTCGTAGTGCACGAAGCCGACGTCGAAGGGCAGCTTGCTCAGCCCCGGCAGGGCCTCGGTGGGTATCCACGACAGCGTCAGCACCGACGACTCCACGCGCTCCATGGGCGACACCGTAGGGGGTGGGGCTAGCACCACCGTCGATTCGCATGGCTGCGCCCTTCCCCGCGGCGGCCGCGCCAGGCGGAATGGGAGAGAGATCCGTCAACCCGAAGAGAGGACGACATGTCGATGAGCTCCCAGCGCCCCATGCGCACCCGCTGGCACCGGGCGGCCGCCCCCGCCGCCGTCCTGGCCCTGACCCTCGGCCTGGCCGCCTGCGGCGAGAGCGACGAGGACGAGGACGCCGCCGCCCCGACCACCCAGGCCCCCAGCGCCAGCCCCAGCACCGAGCCCGCCGGCGGGAGCGGGAACCTGAGCGCCTTCTGCGACGCCGCGATCGAGGTCGAAGCGGTCTTCTCCTCGAGTGGACCCGAAGGGCCCGACCAAGCTCAGCTCGAGGCTGCGTTCGAGGAAGCACGGACGACTGCGCCGGCCGACATCGCCAGTGACGTCGATCGGTTCGTCAGCCTGAACGAGGAAGCCTTCGCCGAAGGAGCTGACTTCAGCGGCCCACCCCCGCCGGAGTTCGAGGAGATCGACACCCGCATCGACGAGTACCTCCTGGCCAACTGCGACTTCGCCGAGGTCGAGGTGACCGGCACCGAGTACGCCTACGAGGGCATTCCCGAGACGGTCGACGCCGGCCAGACGGCCTTCACCTTCACCAATGAGGGGGGCGAGGAGCACGAGTTCATTCTGATCCGGGTCAACGACGACGTGACCCAGTCGATCGAGGAGCTGGCGGCGCTACCCGAGGAGGAGGTGTTCCAGATGATCCGGGTGGTCAGCTTCACCTCCGCCTTGCCGGGAGGGACCGACTACAGCTTCGTCGACCTCGAACCCGGACGCTACGGCGCCCTGTGCTTCATCCCCGTGGGGTCGACCCCCGAGGCGATCGCCGCCGCCGAGGCGGCTGGCGAGGAGATCGACGGGCCGCCCCACTTCACCCAGGGCATGGTCGCCGAGTTCACCGTGGAGTAGCCGCCTACGCTTGCCACCCCCATGGCCATCAGCGTGTTCCTGGCCGACGACAACCTGATCGTCCGGATGGGCGTTCGGGCCCTGCTCGACCGGGAACCCGACCTGGAGGTCGTGGGGGTGGCGGCCGACTACGACGAGCTCCTGGCCGGGGCCGAGGCGGCGGCCCCCCAGGTGCTCGTGTCCGACATCCGCATGCCCCCCACCTTCCAGCGGGAGGGCATCGAGGCGGCCAAGGAGCTGCGCAAGCGCCATCCCGGCACCGGGGTGGTCATCCTCTCCCAGTACGACGACCCCGAGTACGCCATCTCGCTGCTGAGCGACGGGGCCGCCGGCTACGGCTACCTCCTCAAGGACCGCCTGGCCGAGGGCGACCAGCTGGTCCAGGCCGTGCGGTCGGTGGCCACCGGGGGCACCGCTCTCGATCCGGCGATCGTCAACGCCCTGGTCACGCCGGTCACCGGTGACGGAGACCTCACCCCGGGTGAGGAGGAGCTGCTCCGACTGGTGGCCGAGGGCCGGCCCATCAAGGCCATCGCCGTGGCCCGGCACACCACCGCCGAGGCGGTGGCCGACGAGGTCGAGAAGCTCTTCCTCACCCTGGCCCAGGGAGCCAGCGGCGGAGGGGCGAGATCGCTGCGGCGCCTGCGCCTGTTGCACCAGGCGATCGTCGACCGGGAGGAGCAGGGGGAGACGCTCTCGCGGCTCCTTCCCGGTGGCCTGGCCGAGAAGCTGCGCCGCGACGGCCGCCACCTCGGCGAGAGCGAGGAGGTGGACGTCACGGTCCTGATGTCCGACGTGCGGGGCTACTCGGGCATCGCCGAGCGGGCCGAGCCGATCGCGCTGGCCACCCAGCTCAACGAGCACCGGGCGGCGATGAACCACGCCATCCTGGGCCAGGAGGGGACCGTCATGCAGTTCGTGGGCGACGCCGTCATGGCGGTCTTCGGCGCCCCCTTCCCCCAGGAGGACCACGCCGACCGGGCCGTCGCCGCCGCCGCCGCCATGCACGCGGCCCAGTCCGAGGTCAACGCCCGGTGGGCGAGCGCAGGGCTGGCGCCGTTCGGCCTCGGGATCGGTCTGTCCACCGGCCGGGCCGCGGCCGCCCTCCTCGGGTCCGAGGAGCGCCTCGAGTACACCATCGTGGGCGACACGGTGAACCTGACCCAGCGCCTCCAGCAGTGGGCCGAGGCCGGCGAGACCGTGCTGTCGGAACCCACCCGAGCGGCGCTGCGCACGCCGGTCGACGGCGTGGTGCTGCCTCCCGAGCTGGTGAAGGGCCGGGCCAGCCCGGTGGGCGCCTTCAAGATCAGGGCGAGCTGAACGGCGGCAGGCAGCAGTCAGCGAGAGGGGAGGCTGGCACTCCCCTGTCTTGGCATGCCTGCACCCTCGACGTCGGACGACAGAGGTGGCCCACTGGGAAGGACCGGCCATCCCGGTCGGCCGACCCAGGAGGAGGACGACGTGAGGAAGCTCACCTTGATGGTGGGGCTCGTGGCCAGCCTGGTGCTGAGCGCGAGTCCCGCTTCCGCCCAGAGCAGCGGCAACCAGAGGTTCACCGTGATCATCAGCGGCCGGGGGGAGGGCACGACCGACACCGCTCGCGTCGTAGCCGCCGGGCCGATCAGAGGGCTGGGGACCTTCGAGGAGACCGAGAACCCCGACGTCGTCCGCTTCGTGTTCCCCGACGGCAGCATCACGCTCGACGCGCCGGAAGACGAAGGCACGGGGTCAGAGGAGTTCAACGAGCGGACCTGCTCGGGATCGTTCACCTTCAGCGGCCCCTTCGAGATCATCGAGGGAACCGGGGCCTACCACGGCGCGACCGGCAGCGGCACCTTCGAGGGGCGAGGACGCTTCATCGGGCGACCGACCGCCGAGGGTTGCTCGGAGGACGGCTTCTTCTTCCTGGTGGTCCGGGTCAAGGGCACCGTGGACCTCCACGGCCAGGCGGCGGCGTAGCCCCGCAG
>JADDRA010000051.1:4036-38218 GCA_016781105.1 Actinomycetota bacterium
GGAGCGACAGCACGAAAGGACGACGCTATGAGCGACGGCAGGGGGCACGAGGCCAAGGCCGAGGAGCACACCGACGACGTCCTCACCGTGCGGGGCGTGCGCAAGACCTACGAGGCCGAAGGGGTGCCGGTGCGAGCCCTGCGCGGCGCCGACCTCACGATGCGCCGGGGTGAGTTCGTGGCCGTGATGGGGCCGTCGGGGTGTGGGAAGTCGACACTGTTGAACCTCGTCGCCGGGCTCGACAGCGCCGACGAGGGCGAGATCGTCATCGACGGAGAGGTCGTCACCGGGCGCACCGAGGACGACCTGGCCCGCATGCGCCGCCGTCACATCGGCATCGTGTTCCAGTTCTTCAACCTGCTCGAGGGCATGAGCGTGCTCGAGAACGTAGCCCTGCCCGCCATCGTGGCCGGCATGAAGCGCAAGGTGGCCGAGACCCGGGCCCGTGACCTGCTCGACCTGCTCGGCTTGTCCGACAAGATCAAGGCGGCGCCGGGCGTCCTGTCCGGCGGCCAGCGCCAACGCCTGGCCATCGCCCGGGCCCTGGCCAACCAGCCCACCCTGGTGCTGGCCGACGAGCCCACGGGGGCCCTCGACTCCGAAGGCGGACACGAGGTCATGGAGCTGTTCCGTCGCCTCCATGCCGGAGGCCAGGCCATCCTGCTCGTCACCCACGACGCCGAGGTGGCCAGTGCGGCCGACCGGATCGCCCACATGCGCGACGGCAAGGTCGTGGCCGACGCCGTCGACGTGACGGCCCAGGCCCAGCCTCCCGCCCCCGCCGGCGTCTGAGTCCTTCTCTCGTCGAGCTCCGAGGTCGACTGTTGTATGCTACAACCGGTGCTCACGGTACCCCAAGCGGCACGACGTACGGGCCGACACCCAGAGACGCTCCGGCGCTGGATCCGCGAAGGCAAGCTGCGATCCACCAAGGTGGGGACCCAGCACTTCATCGACGAGGCCGAGCTCGATGACCTCGACGCCGACGCGGGTGACCGGCTGCCCATCCCCGAAGGATGGTGGACCACCACTGTCACCGGAGAGCCCATGCCCGACGTTCTCGCCGCCGTACGCCGCAGCCGGCGAGCGCAGTAGGTGCGCGGCGTGTGCCGTTGGTGATCGATGCCAGCGTCGCCGTCACGGCTGCCCTGGACCAGGCCGGACTGGCGACGCTCGGTCGGCGCGGCCTCATCGCCCCACCGCTGCTGTGGTCGGAGGCGAGCACGGTGCTCCGCCAACTGGCGTGGCGGGGAGAGCTCACCGACGACGCCGGGGACCAGGCGCTGGTCCGCCTCGACGATGGGACGGTCACCCCGACCGCTCCACGCGGTCTCTACCGAGAAGCCACGCTGATCGCCCGCCGGCTCGGCTGGGCCAAGACCTACGACGCCGAGTACGTCGCCTTGGCGTCGCTCCAGGGCTGCCCCCTGCTGACCGAGGACCGGCGGCTCCAGCACCGGGCCAGCTCGATCGTGGAGGTCCTCGGCCCGTCCGATCTCTGAAACCTCCGGACCGCCCGCTCCCTGGCCCTCGCCCGCCCGACGGCCGTGCTGGCCACGATCGTCGTGACGGCCATGCTCGTGGCCATCCTCCTCGCCGCCGTGCCTGCCCATGCCGCCGTCGCATCCGCCCGGCCGTCGCCCTGAGTTGGAGTCAACCGGCATGGCCGTGACCGTCGAACCCGCCGCCCCCCAGGCCGGCCCCGCCCTGGCGCCGCCCGCGCCACCCGTGGAGTGGCATCCGGGGGCCAGCCTGGCTCCCGCCGCCCTCATCCTGCTGGCGGCCGGGCTGGCCCTGGCCGGGCGCGACGGGTTGACCCCGGGCGAGGTGGTCCGGGTCGCCCTGGTGGTGGCCTGGGCCGTGGCCGGCGCCGTCCTGGCCACCCGCCGCCCGCTGCGCGCCCTGGGCCTGGTGGTGCTGGGCGGGGTGGCCGCCGCCGCCGTGGCCTGCCTGGCCACCGCCGTGGTGGAGGCGGGTTGGCGCGGCGCTCCCGTGGTGGTGGCCTTCGTCGTGCGTGCCCTCTCCGTCGCCCTCCTCCCGGCGGTCGGGCTCCACCTGCTGCTGGGGCTCCCCCACGGCGCGCTGCGCTCCCGGCCCCGGCGGAACACCGCAGTCGTCGGGTACGCCGGCGGGGCCGGCCTGGGCCTCGGGCTCTGGGCCGCCCGCCCGGGGCTGCCCATCTGGCCGCTGTGGTTGGCGCTCGCCCTGGCCGCGGTGTGCGGGCTGACCGCCGCCAACCGCCGCTACGTCAGGACCGTCGGGGTGGAGCGCCAACGGCTCCAGTGGGTCGGGTGCGCCCTGGCGGTGGTGGTCGAGGCCGCCGTGGTGGTGATCGCCCTGCGGACCCTGCTCGGCTGGCCCCACCACGCCCCGCTGGTGGCCGCCGCCGCCAGTGCCCTCGTCCCCCTCGCCCTCGTCGCCGGTGCCTCCCGGCTGGTCACCCGGGTCGACCGCATCCTGGTGCACACCGTGTCGCTGACCGGGCTCACCGGCGTCGTGGCGGCCACCTACCTCGTCATCGTCGTCGGCCTCGGCCAGGTGCCCGACGAGGCCGAGCGCAACCTGCTGGTGCTGTCCATGGTCGCCGCCGCCGTGGCTGCCGCGGTCTACCTGCCGGCTCGCCGGCGCCTGGGCGACGCCGCCAACCGCCTGGTCTACGGCGAGCGCGAGCCACCCGACACGGTGCTGCGCACCTTCGGCAGCCGGCTCTCGCGAGCCGTCCCCATGGACGAGCTGCTGTTGCAGCTGGCCGAGTCCCTGCGCAAGACCATGGCCCTGGCCGCCGCCGAGGTGTGGACCGGCGCCGACGGGCACCTGTCGCGAGCCGTCTCGGTGCCGGACCGGCCCGCCGACCATCTCAGCCTGGGTCCGGCCGAGCTCCCGGTCGTGGCCCGCTCGGGTGTCTCCGGCCCGGCCTGGTTGGCGGTGTGGCTCCCCGCCCTGTTGGAGGGGCGCGCCGACGTCCAGCTCCGGGTGGCCCCGGTCACCCACTCCGGCGCCCTGCTCGGGCTCATCGTGGTCGAGCGGGGGGCGGCTGCCGACGGGTTCGACGAGGAGGACGAGCGGGTGCTGACCGAGCTGGCCCGCCAGGTCGGCCTGGCCCTGCACAACGTCGCCCTCGACTCCGCCCTGCAGGCGAGCCTGGACGAGGTCCGGCGCTACGCCGGCGAGCTGCAGGCATCCCGGGCCCGCATCGTGGCCACCGCCGACGCCGAGCGACGCCGGATCGAGCGCAACCTCCACGACGGCGCCCAGCAGCACCTGGTCGCCCTGGCCGTGAACCTGCGCCTGGCCCGGGACTTCGTGGGCGACGATCCCGAGGCGGCGACGGCCATGCTCGACGAGCTGGCCGTCAGCATCAAGGACACGATCCAGGAACTTCGCGACCTCGCCCACGGCATCTACCCGCCCCTGCTGGTCGACAACGGGCTGCCCGACGCCCTGCGGGCCGCGGCCGGGCGCAGCCCGCTCGACGTCGATGTCCAGGCCGACGGCGTCGGGCGCTTCCCCACCGAGGTGGAGGCAGCGGTCTACTTCTGCTGCCTGGAAGCCCTGCAGAACGCGGCCAAGCACGCACCGCGAGCCCGGGTCAGCGTGCGGGTGTGGGAGGAGGGCGCCGTGCTGCACTTCGAGGTGGCCGACGACGGCCCCGGCTTCGATCCTCGGACCGTCCCCCAGGGCCACGGGTACGTCAACATGAGTGACCGCCTGGGTGCCTTCGGAGGGACCGTCACGTGGGACTCCACCCCCGGTGCGGGAGCACGGGTCTCGGGCTGCGTGCCGATCTCCCGGCCGGTGCCCGAGGCCCCCTGACTACACCGTCCTCAGACGTCCCGGCCGTCCCCGCCCGCACCGTTGGCCCGGCGGTCGTCCCAGAGCCGGCGCAGCAGGCCCGGCCCCAGCTCCTCTTTGTTGACGTAGGCCTCGGCGCCGCTGGTCCGGGCGTCGGGGGGGAGGTCGCCGAGCTGGTAGGTGGAGCACAGGAACACCACCGTGGAGGGCGCGTCGGCCAGGATCCGGCGGGTCGCCTCGATGCCGCTGATGCCGGGCATGTTGATGTCCATCAGCACCAGGGCCGGGTGCAGGGCGGCCACCTGTTCGAGGGCCTGCTCTCCGGTCTCGGCCTCCCCCACCAGCTCGAAACCCTCGCTGCGGCGCAGCACGGCCGCGGCGGCGAGGCGGAAGGGTCGCTGGTCGTCGACGACCAGCACAGGCACTGCGACCGACTGGGACATCCTCCTCCAATACTGCCTGCCGGCGGTGTTGGCGCCGAGGGTACGACCCGGTGTGTCGTCGGTGGGGCTGGTACCCCCTCAGTGTGCCTGGTCGGCCAGGTACAACAGCACCGCCTTGACCCTGCGGTTCACGTCGCGCTCCTCCGAGAGGCCCAGCTTGGAGAAGATCGAGTTGGTGTGCTTCTCGACCGCCCGCTCGCTCAGCACCAGGGAGGCGGCGATGGCGGCGTTGCTCTTGCCCTGGGCCATCTCCCCCAGGATCTCGCCTTCCCGCCGGGTGAGGTGCTCCAGGCCCGACCGCGCCCGGCGAGAGCTGGCGGCCACCAGCGCCTCGACGACCTTGGGGTCGATCACCGAACCCCCCCGGGCCACCTCCCGGATGGCCGACACCAGCTCCTCGACGTCGCCCACCCGCTCCTTGAGCAGGTAGGCCCGGCCCTCGGAGCCTCCGCCCAGCAGGGCCAGGGCGTAGGCGGGGTTGGCGTACTGGCTGAGGACGACGACGCCGATCGAGGGGCGCTCGGCCCGCAGCCTGGCCGCGGCCTGGATGCCCTCGTCGGTACCGGTGGGGGGCATGCGGATGTCGGTGACGACGACGTCGGGCTGATCGTGGTCGATCATCTCCAGCAGGCCGGGGAGGTCGCCGCACACGCCGGCCAGCACCAGGTCGTCCTGGCTCTCGAGCAGCCGGGACACGCCCTCGCGCAGCAAGACGCTGTCTTCGGCCAGCACCACCCGGATCGACACCGTCACTGACCGTAGCGGGCGATCGACCTTCGGGCAGGGGGGCGCCGCCACCGCAGGGAGCCCCCAGGGGCCGCCCCGGTAGCATCCACGCGTGCCCGAGGACGACTTCCGCCTGCCCCGCCACGTCGTCCCCCGCCGCTACGAGTTGCGCATCGAGCCCGACCTCGAGACCGCCACCTTCTACGGCACCGTCGCCGTCGCCGTCGACCTGCTCGAGGCGAGCACCGAGATGGTGTGCCACGCCGCCGACCTCGAGATCGACGGCGCCTGGCTGGCCGGACCCGGCGGCACCCGCGTCGAGGCCGAGCCCCGGCTCGACGCCCAGGCCGAGCGCCTGACCCTCGCCCTGGTCTCCACCGCCGCGCCGGGCGACTGGACGGTGCACGTCGGCTTCCGGGGGGTCCTCAATGACAAGCTGGCCGGCTTCTACCGCAGCGTCTACACCGACCCGTCCGGCGCCGAGCGGGTCATCGCCACCACCCAGATGGAGGCCACCGACGCCCGGCGGGTGTTCCCGTGCTGGGACGAGCCCGACCGCAAGGCGGTCTTCGCCGTCACCCTGGTGGTGGCCGAGGGCCTGCTGGCGGTGAGCAACGGCGGGGTGGCCACCGAGACCCCCACGGGCGACGGTCGGGTGGCGGTGCGCTTCGCCGACACCGTGCCCATGAGCACCTACCTGGTGGCCCTGGTGGTCGGTCCCCTGGAGGCCACCGAGCCCCTCGACGTCGACGGCGTCGCCCTGCGCGTCGTCCACGTGCCCGGCAAGGCTCACCTGGCCCCCTTCGCCCTGGAGGTGGCGGCCTTCTGCCTGCGGTGGTTCCGCGACTACTACGGCATCGCCTACCCCGGCGACAAGTGCGACCTCGTGGCCCTGCCCGACTTCGCCTTCGGGGCAATGGAGAACCTGGGCGCCATCACCTTCCGGGAGCAGGTGCTGCTCGTCGACCCCGAGGCCGTGGCCCAGGCCGAGCTCCAGCGGGTGGCCGACGTGGTCGCCCACGAGCTGGCCCACATGTGGTTCGGCGACCTGGTGACGATGCGGTGGTGGAACGGCCTGTGGCTGAACGAGGCCTTCGCCACCTTCATGGAGGTGGCCGCGGTCGACGCCTTCCGGCCCGAGTGGCGGCGCTGGGACGCCTTTGCCACCGAGCGCGCCGCCGCCTTCGCCGTCGACTCGCTGGCCAGCACCCGACCCGTCGAGTACCCGGTGCGCTCCCCCGAGGAGGCCGAGGGCATGTTCGACGTGCTCACCTACCAGAAGGGCGCGTCGGTGCTGCGCATGCTCGAGCAGTACCTGGGCGCCGAGGCGTTCCGGGAGGGCATCCGCCGCTACCTGGCCGCCCACGCCTACGCCAACGCGGAGACGACCGATCTGTGGGACGCCATCGAGGAGGCCAGCGGCGAGCCGGTCCGGCGCATCATGGACGCCTGGATCTTCCAGGGCGGCTACCCCCTCGTCGGGGTCTCGGCGGGCGAGTCGGGCGTGCGCCTCGATCAGCGTCGCTTCGGGTTCTCCGGTGGCGGTGCCGCCGGGCCTGCCGCCTGGCCGGTGCCCGCCCTGGTCGCCGGCGGCGGGAGCGCCCCCCGACGGGTGCTGCTCGACCAGGACGGCGTCGACCTCGACCTTCCCAACGGCGCCGGCACGGGGGGCGGGGCGGACGACCCACCGGTCGTGGTCAACGCCGGGGGCCACGGCTTCTACCGGGTGCGCTACTCGGTCGACCTGCTGGCCCGGCTGCGACGGTCGCTCGCGAGCCTGGCCCCGGTGGAGCGGGCCCTGCTGGTCGACGACACCTGGGCCTCGGTCCTGGCCGGCGACACGCCCGCGTCGGGCTTCCTCGACCTGGCCGGTGGCTTCTCCTCGGAGTCCGACCACACCGTGTGGGCCACCCTGGCCGGCGCGCTGGGCGCCATCGACCACCTCCTCGACGGCGAGGCCAGGACCCACTTCGCCCGCTGGCTGCGGGGCCTGGCCGGGCCCGCGCTCGACCGACTGGGCTGGCAGCCGGAGCCGGGCGAGGACGAGCGCACCCGCCAGACGCGGGGCCTGGTGATCACCCTGGCCGGCACGCTGGGCGACGACCACGAGGTGGTGGCCCGGGCCCGCAAGCTCCACGCTGACTACCTGGCTCGGCCGGCCTCAGTCGACCCCGACGTGGCCGCCGCCGCCCTCGCCGTGGTGGCCGCCCACGGCAGCGCCGGGGACTACGACCAGGTGTGGGAGCGGTCCCGCACCTCGGCGTCGCCCCAGGAGGCCACCCGCTACCTCTACGCCCTGGCCCGGTTCCCCGACGACCACCTGGCCCGGCGCACCCTGGCCAGCACCCTCACCGACGACGTGCGCTCCCAGAACGCCCCCTTCGTGGTCGGGCGCCTGCTGGCCAACCGGGATGCCGGGGCCACCGCCTGGGCCTTCGTCGAGGACAGCTGGGACGCCATGCTCCGGCGCTTCCCCGACAACGCCATCCCCACCATGCTGGGCGGCGTCACCGCCCTGTCGACCCCGGCCCTGGCCGATCGGGTCGACGCCTTCCTCGCCGAGCACCCCGTACCCCAGGGAGCCCGCACCATCGAGCAGCACCGGGAGCGGTTGCGGGTCAACGTCGCCCTCCGAGCCCGCGAGGCCGGCCCGGTGGCGGAGTGGTTGGCCGCCCGGGAGGCCTGAGCGGGATGGGCGGTGCCGGTCCGCTGTCGGTCTTCGCCGTCGAGGACACGAGTGCCCAGCTCACGTGGGGAGCCTGGGAGGGGGCGCCGACCCGGGTGGAGGCCGGCGACGCCTCTGCGGTGGTGGGCGACGGTGGCGGGCCCGGCGCCGCCGTGCTGCACGGCCTGCCTCCCGATGCCGACCTCGACCTGGTGGCCCAGCCCGAGGGCGGGCCCACCCGCTGGCTCGGCCCGCTGCGCACCCTCGCGCCGCCCCCGGGCCGGGAGCTGTTCCGCTTCGCCACCGTCAACGACGTCCACCTCGGCGATCCCCGTTTCGGGTACCTCCCCACCGTGGCCCACCCCGCCGGCGACGGCCAGCCCCCACCCGAGCGCTGCCTGGGTGCAGCCGTGGCCGAGCTGGCCGAGTGGGGAGCCCAGCTCGTCGTGGCCAAGGGCGACATCACCGACCACGGCAGCGTGGAGGAGTGGGAGACGGCGGCGGCCCTGCTGTCGGGCCCGGGGCTGCCCGTCGAGGCCATGCTGGGCAACCACGACGTGTGCGCCGGCGCCACCGAGGGCGATCAGGTCCTGGCCGGCGCCGGCATCACCCTCAGCACGGGCGCTCCCCAGGCCCGGGACCTGCCCGGGTTCCGCCTGGTCCTGACCGACACCACCGTGGCCGAGCACAACCGGGGCACCGCTGCTCGCCTGGGCGGCGTCGGCGACCTCGTGGCCGAGGCCGACGGCCCGGCGGTGGTGGCCCTGCACCACCACCTCCAGCGCCACCGGTTGATGACCCACCCGCCCCGGGGGATCCCCGGGCGCGAGGCCATGCCCTTCCTCGACGAGCTGGCCCGCGCCAACCCGGCCAGCCTGGTCGTCACCGGCCACAGCCACCGTCACCGCCGCCACCGCTGGGGCCCGCTCACGATCACCGAGGTGGGCTCCCCCCAGGACTACCCCGGGACCTGGGCCGGCTACGTCGTCCACGAGGGTGGCATCCGCCAGGTCGTGCGCCGGGTGGCCGATCCCGACGCCCTCGCCTGGACCGAGTCCACCCGTGACTGCTTCCTCGGCCTGTGGGGCCGCTGGTCCCCGGGCACCCTGACCCAGCGCTGCTTCAGCCTCACCTGGCCCGAACGCTGAACCCCGTTCTTGCGTCTGTGAGCGTCACCTGCTGGGACTGAGCGACGCAAGAACAGCGCGGGGCCGGCGGGCCGGCCCGACCGCGACCAGGACGCTCACCCGTCGAAGCGCAGGCCGTAGACCTCCTCGTAGCCGGGCAGGCACAGCGGGCGCTCGGGGCACTCGGGCGGCCCGCCCAGCACCAGCGGCTCCGACACCTCGAGCAGGTCCGATACCGCCTGCAGGTCGTACTGCTCGGCCGTCTCCCGGGTGACGACCAGGGCGTTCTGGTCCTGGGCCTCGGACGGCTCCAGGAGGGTGAGCCCTTCGGCCAGCAAGGCCTCGATGCGCTCGACGCCCCCTTCGGGCGACACCGACTCGGCCTCGGGGTCGAGGAAGGCGAGCAGGCTCTGGAGGTACTCGGGGACGATGTCGAGCTCGCCGCTCACCAGCGAGGGATACGTCACCTGCTCCCGCGATCCGAGGTTGGCCTCCACCGTCACGTCGTAGCCGTGGGCCCGCAGGGCCTCGGCGTACATGTGGGCCACGATCGTGCTCTCGGTGAAGTTGGCCGAGCCCACGGTCAAGGGTCCTGAGCCCTGGGGATCAGCCACCTCCAGCAGGCCCTCGGCTTCGAGGAAGTCGCGCGCCACGACCGCAGGGTCCTCTTTGTCCCCGTCGACCCGCTGGTTGAGCTCGGTGATCCCCTCCGTGGTCAGCGCCGCCGACACCTGGTCGAGCACCTCGGCGGCGGCCTCGTCGACCGCCTCGGTGCGCACCAGCGGGGTGATGTTCTCCGAGCCCTGCAGGCCCCGGTCGTCGTCGAGGACGACCCAGTCGTTGGCGGCGATGGCGCCGACGGTCGAGAACAGCACGGCCAGGTCGATGTCGCCCTGCTCGAGAGCGGTGACGGTGACGGCCCCGGGCTCGAGCGGCTGGAAGCCGAAGGCCGTCGCCGCCTCTCCACCACCGCCACCGGCCCCCGTCCCACCGGGGTCGGTCTCCACCGTGGAGGAATCGGCACAGCCGGCCAGGGCCAGGGCGCCGGCCAGCACCAGCGCGAGCAGCGGGCGGAGGCGGGCGGGCATGGTCGTCATGGGAGTCCTTCCTGCAGTCCCTCCGGGGTGGCGCCCGGTCGTTTCCCATCAGACCAGATGGCAGCCAGCGGGGCCATCTCGCCGCCCCCGATTCTGGGCGCTTCGGTTGCTCAGCCACCTCGATCGTCGACAAAGCGGACGCGTTGGGGACGGGGCCGAGGGCCAGGCCCGGGAGCCAGCGCCCGCTGCACCCGGCCCAGCCCCAGCTCGGTGACCAGGGCCAGGAAGGCGACGGCCAGGGCTCCGGCGAAGACCTCCACGGTGTCGCCCGTGCGCAGCCCGAGCAGGACGAGCGCACCCAGGCCCCCGTAGCCGACCAGGGCGGCCAGGGTGGCGGTGCCCACCACCTGCACGGCGGCGGTGCGCACTCCGGCCATGACCAGGGGCAGGGCCACGGGCAGCTCCACGGCGAGGAAGAGCTGGCGCCCGGTCATCCCCATCCCCAGGGCCGCCTCCTTCAGCTCGGCGTCGACCTCCCGGATCCCGACGTAGCCGTTGGTGACCATGGGCGGGACGGCCAGGGCGACCAGGGCGACCAGGGCCGGTGTCGTGCCGATGGAGCTGAGCTGGAGGGCGAGGACGAGCACGGCGAAGGAGGGCAGGGCCCGGCCCGCGTTGGAGACGTTGACGGCGACGACGCCACCCCGGCCCAGGTGGCCGAGCACCAGGCCGAGGGGCAACGCCAGCGTCGCCGCCAGCGCCATGGCCACCACGCAGATCCACAGGTGCTCGACGGCGAGGTTGGCCACACCCGTCTCGCCCCGCCAGTTGGCCCGGTCGTTGAACCAGGCCGCCACCTCGACCAGGAAGTCCAAGCCCTCAGCCCCTCGCCGTCCAGGGCGTGAGGCGGCGCTGGACGACCAGCAGGGCGATGTCGGCGACCGCGGCCATGGCCACCGACAGGGCCGAGCCCACGACCAGCGGCGTGCGGAAGTCGCGGTTGAGCCCGTCGAGGATGAGCTGGCCCAGCCCGCCGTGGCCGATGAGGGCGGCCACCGTCACCAGACCGATGGTGGTCACGGTGGCGATGCGCACCCCGGCCACGATGGCGGGCAGGGCGAGGGGAAGCTCGATGCGGGCCAGGCGGCGGGCCCGTCGGTACCCGAGGCCCTGGGCTGCCTCCCGCACCTCGGCGGGTACGCCGTCGAGCCCGGCCACGATGTTGCGCACCAGGATGAGCAGCGTGTAGCCCACCAGCCCGATGAGGGCCGTGGTGCGCGACAGGCCCGTCCACGGCAACAGCAGCGCGAACAGCGCCAGGGACGGGATGGCGTAGACCACGCCGGCGGCGGTCAGCACCGGCGGGTAGAGCCGGGGCCAGCGCCGGGCGGCCAGGGCCAGGGGCAGGGAGACGGCGATGCCGATGGCCACGGCCAGGGTGGTGAGCTCGACGTGCTCGCGCAGCAGGTCGAGGATCAGGGGCCGGTGGCCGGCGACCCACTCCCAGTCGACCCACGCCTGCCGGCCCGTCACCACCGGCCCCGTTGTAGCCGAGGTCCGGCGGTAACGTCGGGGGACCCGTGATATGCCTGGAGCACCTGACCAAGCGCTTTCCCGGCGGCCAGGTGGCGGTCGACGACCTCAGCCTCGACGTCGCCGAGGGCGAGGTGTGCGTCCTGGTGGGGCCGTCGGGCTGCGGCAAGACCACGACCATGAAGATGATCAACCGCCTGGTGGAGCCCACCAGCGGCCGGGTCCTCCTCGACGGCGTGGACGTGACGTCCGGCGACCCGGTCGCCCTGCGCCGGCGCATCGGCTACGTCATCCAACAGATCGGGCTGTTCCCCCACCAGAGCATCGCCGCCAACGTGGGGACCGTCTGCCGGCTCCTCGGCTGGGACCGGGCCCGGGTCGACGCCCGGGTCGACGAGCTGCTCGAGTTGGTCGGCCTGGACCCCGCCACCTACCGGGATCGCTACCCCCACCAGCTCTCGGGTGGGCAGCGCCAGCGGGTCGGGGTGGCCCGGGCGCTCGGTGCCGACCCGCCCGTGCTGTTGATGGACGAGCCCTTCGGCGCCATCGACCCCGTCACACGGGAGCGCCTGCAGCAGGAGTTCCTGCGCCTGCAGGCCGAGCTGGGCAAGACGGTCGTCTTCGTCACCCACGACATCGAGGAGGCGGTCACCCTCGGCGACCGCATCGCCGTGCTGGCCGAGGGCGGTGTGCTGGCCCAGCACGACACGCCCGCTCGCCTCCTGGCCCAGCCGGCCAGCGAGTTCGTGGCCGACTTCGTGGGCACCGACCGGGGCCTCCAGCGCCTCAAGGTGACGCCGGTCGACCCTGCCGACCTGGAGCACCCCCTGGTGGTGCGGACGACCACTCCCCTGGCCGAGGTGCGGGCCGCCCTGGAGCGCGACGGCGCCGAGCACGCCCTGGTGGTCGACGACGAGCAGCGGCTGCGGGGCTGGGTCCGCCGACCCTGGGTCGACGGAGAGGGCCGAGCCGGAGAGCGGGCCCGGCCGGTGGAGGCGACGGTGGCGACCGGGGCGAGCCTCGGCGACGCCCTCTCCCAGCTGCTGCTCCACGACGCCGGCTGGGTGGCGGTGCTCGACGGCGAGCACTCCCTCGGCGTCCTCAGCCCCGCCGCGCTTCACACCGCCAGCCGCCGGCGCCTGGACGGGGCCCCCACCCGTCCCCCGACCGGCTGACCCCACCGCCGGATCAGGCCGGTGGGTCCTCGAAGGCGGCCAGCACCTCGCCCTGGGCCACGTAGGTCCGCCCCGGGCCGACCGCCGGGCTGGCCCGGGCCTCGCCCGTCAAGCCCGCCGTGCCCACCACCTCCCCGCCGGGAAGCCCGAGCAGGGTGAGCCGCCCGGAGCTGGTGGCCGCCACCCTGACCCCGTCGGTGTCCACCCGCACCCCCTCCTCGCCTCCGTCCACCCCGGCCTGCCAGCGCCGCTCCCCGGTCTCGCCGTCGAGGACGACCACACCCTCGGCGGTGGCCAGGGCCACCACGCTCCCGGCCACGACCGGCGGCTGCACCAGGCCGGGATCGGGCACCCGCCAGCGCTCGCTCCCGTCCCCGGCGTCCAGCCCCACCAGTGCCCCGGTACCGTCCACGGCCACGGCCACCTCCTCTCCCAGGGCGGGCGCCACCTGGGGGGGTGCCAGGCTCAGCGCCGACCAGCGGGCATCGCCGCTGGCGGCGTCGAGGGCGACCAGCCCATCCGGTGCGGCCACCACGGCCAGGCCCACCCCGGCGGCGATCGGGTCGGCGCCGGTGCCGGCCGGGCTGCGCCAGCGCTCCTCGCCGGTCGCGCCGTCCAGGGCGATGACCTCACCGGCACTCACGAGGACGAGCCCGCCGGACAGGGCCAGCCGGCCGGAGAACGGGGCGTCGACCACCACCCGCCACTGCTCGGTGCCCGTGCGGGCGTCCACCCCGAACACGTGCCCGGCATCGGAGCCGGCCACCTGGGTAGCCAGGTAGACGAGACCTCCGGCGCTCGAGGGCGCGGCCAGCGCCCGCTCCCCGGTCTCGAAGCGCCAGCGGGCTGCACCGGTCTCCACGTCGGCAGCCACCAGCTCGCCCGAGCGGGTGGCCACGAAGACCGTCGTCGACTCCAGCACCGGGCCGCCCACCACCGCCCCGCCGGCTCGCAGCCTCCACCGGGCCTCGAGCGGCGGTGGTCCTCCCCGGAGCAGGGCGGCGGCCAGGACCGTTCCCACGACCACCGCCGCCACCGCCACGACCGGGCGGCGGGAGCGGGGCGGAGAGGCCGCCGCCGAGGGCGACGGCCGGGGGAACGCCAGCCCGCACGACGGACACGAGGACCGCTCCCCGAGCGCCGCCGTGGTCCCGCAGGCCGGGCAGCGGGGAGCCGGCGGAGGGGCCTGGGGTACCTGGTTGCGAGGCGCGCCGCAACGGGGGCAGGCGTCGCCGGCGCCCCGGTCGGCCCGGCCGCACGACCAGCAGATGACCGTCGAGGTCCCCGGGCCCGGCCCGCTCACGCTAGCTCGCCCAGCCCCGCGAGCTCAGGAAGCGAAGGTGACGATCGTGAAGGTCCCGTAGGCGAAGAGGACCCCGCTCACGGTGTAGACGACGGCCTTCACCCCGGCCCGCAGGGCGGGCCGGCGGACGTAGTCGTCGATGCTCCAACGCAGGCCGTTGAGGCCGTGCAGGAGGGCGAGGGCCAGCAGGGTCCAGTCGAACAGGCGCCACAGCGGGTTGTCCCAGCGCTCGGCCACAAAGGCGGCGTCGGTCTCGACCACGTCGTTGACGATGTGGGTCAGGGCGAAGTGGGCCAGGGCCAGGAACACCAGCACCAGGCCGGAGACCCGCATGAAGAACCACGACCACGTCTCGAAGCTCGGGCGGGGCCGGCGCACCCGGGCGGCCGCCGCCGGCACCACCTCTGTGGGAGTCGGGGAGGGAGAGACGCGGGTGCTCACCCGAGCAGGGTCCCGTCGATGAACGGCTTCAGGATGACGTAGCCGCACGGGAGGCCGGCGACGAGGGTGAGGATGACGACGGCCGAGAGCAGGCGCCGCTCGTTGCGCACCGCGCCGGGGAAGAAGTCGACCGCCACCACGCGCAGACCGTTGAGGGAGTGGAACAACAGGGCGAGGAGCAGCCCCACCTCGAACAGGCGCAACAGGACGTTCCCGTAGAGCTCGTGCACCTCGTCGTAGAGCTCGGTGCTCAGGTTGATCAACGAGACGTCGACGATGTGCAACAACAGGAACAGGAACACGAGCACCCCGGAGATCCGGTGGCCGACGAAGGCCCACTGGCCCGACCGGCCCCGGTAGACCGTGCTGGTGCTCACCGCGTCACCGGCGCCGGAACCAGCGGTCGGTGCGCACGGTGGTGGCCACGACGTGGAGGGCGAAGGCGCCCACGAGGAGGGTCACCACGCCCAGGGCCACGGAGAAGACGACCTGCGCCGTGGTGAGGGCCATGGTGATGGCCGTGGTCAGGGGCACCGTCGGGGCCGCGTTCAGGGCCGGCGTCACCGCCTCACGCTAGCTTCGTCGACCCCCCCAGCCACGGCGCCAGCGCCTGTGGCAGCTCCACGCTCCCGTCGGGCCGGCGCCCGGTCTCGACCAGGGTGGCCCAGATGCGGGGCCAGGCCAGGGCCGAGCCGTTGAGCGTGTGGACGAAGGCCACCCTGGCGTCCTCCCGGCGCCGGTAGCGCACGTCGGCCCGGCGGGCCTGGTAGTCGCCGAACCACGAGACCGACGACACCTCCAGCCACTGGTCGCACCCCGGGGCGTAGACCTCGAGGTCGAACTGGCGGGCCTGGGTCTGGCCCAGGTCGCCGGTGCAGATGTCGAGCACCCGGTAGGCCAGGCCCAGCTCCCCGAGCAGGCCCTCGGCCCGGGCCAGCAGCTCGGCGTGCACGTCCTGCGCCTGCTCGGGCGTGGCGTAGGCGAGGATCTCGACCTTGTCGAACTCGTGGACCCGCAGCAGCCCCCGGGTGTCGCGCCCGGCCGACCCCGCCTCCCGGCGGAAGCAGGGGGTGGCGGCGGTCAGGCGCAGGGGCAGGTCGGCCTCGGCCAGGACCTCGCCCGCCGCCACCGACGTGAGCGGGACCTCGGCGGTGGGGATGGCCCACAGGTCGTCGCGCTCGAGGTGGTAGGCGTCGTCGGCGAACTTGGGGAGCTGCCCGCTGGCGGTGATGGTCTCCGTGCGCACCAGGCTGGGAGGGCGCAACTCCTCGAAGGCGTCGGCGTGGCGGTCGAGGGCCCAGGCGGTCAGCGCCCGCACCAGGCGGGCACCGGCGCCCCGGTAGAGGGGGAACATCGAGCCCGACAGCTTGGCTCCCCGCTCCAGGTCGAGGATGCCCAGCTCGGCGCCGACGTCCCAGTGCGGGACCCGCTGGTGCTCCCCGTAGGCGGCAGGGTCCGGTCCCTCCACCCGCACGACCACGTTGTCGGCCTCGCCGGCCCCGTCGGGTGCGTCGTCGGCGGGCAGGTTGGGGATGCGCAGCAGCAGCTCGCGCACCTCGACGGCGAGGGCATCGGCCTCGGCCGCCAGGGCTCGCTCTCGCTCACCGACCTGCCGGCTCCACGCCATGCGGGCCTCGGCCCCGGCCGAGTCGCCCGCCCGGCGCAGCCGGCCCACCTCCTTGGACACCTGGTTGACCTGCGCCCGCAGCGTGTCCCGCTGGGCGGCCAGCCGGCGGTGGCGGGCGTCGACCTCGGCCAGGTGGTCGACCTCGCGCGTGTCGACGCCCTTGCGCACCAGCCCCGCCCGCACCACGTCCAGCTCGGTGCGGACCCGGCGGATGTCGAGCATGACGGCCGACGGTAGTGGACCGATCGTCCCGAACCGGCGGTAGCGTCCGGCCCGGTGCCCGCCTCGCCCGACCTCCCCGCGGTGTCGGTCGCCGGCCTGGTGGTGCGCTACGGGCGGGTCACGGCGGTCGACGGCGTCAGCTTCGACGCCCGTGCCGGCCAGGTGCTCGCGCTCCTCGGTCCCAACGGGGCAGGCAAGACGACCACGGTGGAGACCCTGGAGGGCTACCGGCGCCCCGACGCCGGCTCGGTGTCGGTGCTCGGCCTCGACCCGGTCGACGACCACGCCGGCCTGGTCCCCCGCCTCGGGGTCATGCTCCAGCGGGGTGGCGTCTACCCCGGCATCCGCCCCCGGGAGGTGCTGCGCCTCTTCGCCGCCTTCTACCCCGATCCCGAGGACCCCGACGAGCTGCTCGAGCGGGTCGGGCTCTCGTCCGTCGCTCGCTCGACCTGGCGAGCGCTGTCGGGGGGTGAGCAGCAGCGCCTGTCGCTGGCCCTGGCGGTGGTGGGTCGGCCCGAGGTGGCCTTCCTCGACGAGCCCACCGCCGGCGTCGACCCCGGCGGGCGCCAGGTGGTGCGCCAGGTGGTGCGCGACCTGGCCGCCGCCGGCGCGGCCGTGGTCCTGACCACCCACGAGCTGGAGGAGGCCGAGCGCCTGGCCGACCGGGTCGTCATCGTCGACCGGGGTGCGGTGGTGGCCGCCGGCACGCTGGCCGAGCTGACGGCGGGCGGACCGGCCCAGGAGATCCGCTTCGGCGCCCCGCCCGGCCTCGACGCCCCGGCGCTGGCCGTCGCCCTCGGGGCGGCCGTCGAGGAGGTGGCCCCCGGCGAGTACCTGGTGGGCTGCGCACCCACGCCGGCCGCGGTGGCCGCTCTGACCGCCTGGCTGGCCGACGCCGACCTGCCCCTGGCCGACCTGCGGGCCGGGCGCCACACCCTGGAGGACGTCTTCCTGCGCCTGACCGGGGCCGACCACGACGAGCCGGACCGCGCCCGTGCCGGTGACGGCCGCGCCGCCCGCTCCGCCCGTCAGGGCCGGTCCGGGCCGTGAGCGCCGCCGCCGTCGCCGCCCAGACCCGGGTCGAGCTGACCCTGACCCTGCGCCGGGGTGAGTCGGTCCTGCTCACCCTCGGCATCCCCGTGGTGCTGCTGGCGTTCTTCTCGGTGGTCGACGTGCTGCCGCTGCCGGCCGGGGTCCGCGAGCCCGTCGACTTCCTCGCCCCCGGCATCCTGGCCCTGGCGGTGATGTCGACGGCCATGGTGAGCCTGGCCATCGCCACCGGCTTCGAGCGCTCCTACGGCGTCCTCAAGCGCCTGGGCGCGACACCGCTGGGTCGGCCCGCCCTGCTGGCGGCCAAGACGGCCGCCGTCCTGGCCGTGGAGGCGCTCCAGGTGGTGGTGCTGGTGGCCGTGGCCAGCCTGCTGGGGTGGCGACCGGAGGGGAGCGCGCTGCTGGCAGCCGGCGCCGTCCTCCTGGCCACCGTGGCCTTCGCCGGCATCGGCCTGCTCATGGCCGGCACCCTGCGGGGCGAGGTCACCCTGGCCGCCGCCAACGGCCTCTACCTGGTGCTGCTCCTGCTCGGAGGCATGGTCTTCCCCCTCGACCGCCTGCCCGCCGCCCTCGAGGCCGTCGCCCGCCTGCTCCCTGCCGCCGCCCTGAGCGAGGCCCTCGACGGCGCCCTGTCGGCGCCCGCCGCCGTGGCCGCTGGCCCCTGGGTGGTCCTGGCCGCCTGGGCGGTGGCCGCCCCCGCCCTGGCCGCCTGGCGCTTCCGCTGGGAGTAGGACATCACGACAGCATCGCTCCTGCTGTTATGATGCCTCAGTGAGGACGACGGTCACCCTCGATCCCGATGTCGCCGCCGCGCTCGAGCAGGCCGCTCGCGAACGACGTACCTCGTTCAAGAAGGTGCTGAACGACGCCGTCCGGGCCGGGCTGCGCCCTGCCGTGGCCCCTCGCCCCTACCGGCTCCCGACCCGGCCCATGGGGCTGCGGCCGGGGATCGACCTGGACAAGGCGTCGGCGATAGCCGGCGATCTCGACGATCGAGAGGTGATGCGCAAGCTCGAGCTGCGGAAGTGAGGTTGGTCGACCTGAACCTCCTGCTCTACGCCCTCGACGAGACCTCGCCCCATCACGGCCGGGCCAGGGACTGGGTGGAGGAGGCGATGTCGGGGCCCGAGACGCTGGCCCTGGCCTGGTCGGTCCTCCTGGGCTTCGTGCGTCTGTCCACCCGGGCCGCCGTCTTCGAGCACCCGCTGCCGGTCGACGACGCCCTCGACCTCGTCGACGACTGGCTGGCGCAACCCGCCACCACCGTCGTGCACCCCACGCAGCGCCATGGGGCGATCCTGCGGTCGCTCCTGCAACCCCTGGGCACGGCCGGCAACCTGACCACCGACGCACACCTGGCGGCGCTCGCCATCGAGCACGGGGCCGAGCTGTGCTCCTCCGACGCCGACTTCTCTCGCTTCCCCGGCGTGCGCTGGACCGATCCCCTCCGTCGCTGACTCCAGCAGCCCGGCGCCGTCAACGGACGGCATTTGCGGACGATCGTGGTGGCTGAGCAACAGCAAGCGCCCAGAATGATGCCGAGGACAGCCTGACCCCCGACGACAGGTGAGCGCCGCTGAGGACGGGCGACGCCTGGCGCTGCTCAGCGCTCCGGCTCGGCGGGGGCGGGGCCGGCCCGGCGGAGCTCCCGCTCGACCTGCTCCCAGGTGAGGACGTCGCCGTCGGCGCTGCGGACCGGGGCCCGGCGGTCGAGGGGAACCCCGGGCGAGCGGTCGTCGAGCTCCTTGCTGGCGGCGAAGCGGAAGAACAGCACGGTGATGACCGTCCACAGCAACAACCCGCCCACCACCTTCATGAGCATCCCGGCGAACTGCTGGTCGTGGGCGACGGACAGGCCGAAGACCCGGGGGACGACGTCGTAGGCCCGGTACACGATCCCGTCGGCGAAGGTCAGCCACCCGGCGGGGACGGTGGGGATGATCGACTGGAGGAACAGGTAGCCCATCTGCCCCGGCAGCGACAGGCGCAGCTCGGGGAGGGGCCCGGCCACCGGCAGCCACATGAGCAGGGCGCTGCTCACCACCAGCACGTGGACGCCGTAGTGGAGCAGGCCGTTGGCCACCGAGGTGTTGACCACCGCCGGCCAGTGGGTGAAGACGACCACCCCGTTGAAGATCAACGTGGCCGCCACCGGCCGGGCCAGGCGCCGGACGACGCCGTAGCCCTTCCCCGAGCCCACCAGCATCCGGGCCAACCACGTCGGGGTGGCCAGCAGGGCCATGGGTGGCACCACCAGCGACAGCAGGAGGTGCTGGCCCATGTGCACGCCGTAGAGGTACTCCTCTCCGAGGTCGTGCACCGGCCAGTCGGCTGCGACCCACAGGGCGACCAGGGCGGCCACGAACCACGCCACCTGGCTCCGGGTCACCACCGGCTCGCCCGGGCGGGTGGCCCGGGGGCCGATGCGGGTGACGGCCCAGACGTAGGCGAGGGCCAAGCCGACCACGAGCGCCCACACCTCGGGATGAGGCTGCCAGCGCCAGGGATCGCCTCGCACCACGGTGGCGGCGAGCACGGGCATGGGGGGACGCCTACCAGAACCGGAACGTCGTGAGGGTGGCGGCGTAGACGCCCACGGCGAGCACCAGGCCGGACACGAACACCCGGGTGAACAGGTTCGAGTCGAAGCGCAGGTGCATGAACCAGGCCACGACCAGGACGAACTTCACGATCATCATGATCACCAGCGCGGGCACCAGCAGCGCACCCAGTTGGTCCTCGACGTAGAAGCTGGCCACCTCCAGGGCGGTGAGCACGGCCAGGATGAGGGCGATCCCCACGTAGCTGCGGTCGCTCGGGTGGTCGTGGCCCTCGTGCTCGGTCTGGGCGTCGTGCTCCGCCTGCGCCTCCCGGGCCAGGGTCTCGTCGCTCACGCTCACCTGTGCCTCCTCACGCCGGGATCAGGTAGACGAGGGTGAAGATGATGATCCAGATGATGTCGACGAAGTGCCAGTAGAGGCCCACGATCTCGACCGTCTCCGATCGCTCGGCCGGGAGCCGCCCCCGCAGCGACATCACGAACAGGCTGACCAGCATGAGGATCCCGATGGTGACGTGCACCCCGTGGAAGCCGGTGAGGGTGTAGAAGGCCGAGCTCTGCAGGTTGGTCGTGTAGCCCAGGCCCTCCCGTACGAACGAGGTGAACTCGTACACCTGCCCGGCGATGAAGGTGGCGCCGAGCATGGCCGTGGTGAGCAACCAGGTGCGGGCCCGACGGTGGTCGGCCCGCTGGATGGCCGACAGCGACAGCACCATGGTCAGCGAGCTCATCAGCAGCACGAAGGAGCTGACCGAGGTGAAGGGGATGTCGTAGAGGTCGCCCACGGCCGGCCCGACCATGCCCTCGACGTCCTTGGAGCGGTAGAGCAAGAAGGCGGAGATGAGCCCGCCGAAGAGCAGGCACTCCGAGCCGAGGAACAGCCACATCCCCAGCTTCTCGTTCGACAGCCCGGTGCTGGTGTGATGCGCCGGCGCCGCCGCGTCGTGGGGGACGTGGTCGGCCCGGTCGGCCACCACCTCGGGCGGCGCGGTCTGCTCGCTGACGCTCATGCTCGCTCCCCCGACCCGGCGCGGTCGCCGCTGGCCGTCGCCCCGTCACCGGCGCCGACCCCCACCAGTTCGGCCTCCTCCCCGGTGGCGTCGGTGCCCGGCCCGGGGCCGTGCCCGTCGTCGTGGCCGTGGTCGTCGTGGCCGGCCTCGGGGTCGACCGACGGCTCGAGGCCCAGGCCCACGACACCCCCCACGACCATGATCCCCCCCAGCGCCGAGAGCCAGTAGGTGTAGAGCAGCCCGTAGCTGATCAGGGGCAGGCCCAGGGCGATGACGATGGGCCAGTACGACGGCGAGGGCAGGTGGATCGAGGAGGTGTCGACCTGGGGCTCCCGGCCTCCCCGGCCCAGCGACACCTCGTCGACCGCGCTGAGGAACTCGTAGTGCTCCCGGCGCACGGGCCGACCCGACTCGTCCTCGTCGTACTTGCGGTGCCACCACTCGTCGAGGTGACCGACGGTGGGTTCCACGTCGAAGTTGTGGACCGGCGGTGGCGAGGAGGTGGCCCACTCGAGGGTGCGGCCGTCCCACGGGTCGGCGCCGGCGTGGGGGTTCTTGCGGCTGCGCACCACGTTGTAGACCCAGACCAGGAAGGACAGGGCGATGAGGAACGAGCCAATGGTCTCCAGCAGGTTCATCAAGTCCCAGCCCATCCCCTCGGGATAGGTCGCCGTGCGCCGAGGCATGCCCTGGAGCCCCACGATGTGCATGGGGCCGAAGGTGAGGTTGAACCCGGCGAACATGAGCCAGAAGTGGACCTTGCCGATGCGCTCGCTGAGCTTGTGGCCGAAGATCTTGGGCCACCAGTAGTAGATGCCGGAGAAGATCCCGAACATCGAGCCACCGAAGAGCACGTAGTGGAAGTGGGCCACGACGAAGTAGGTGTCGGTCTGCTGGGTGTCGTGGGGAGCCACCGAGTGCATGACCCCCGACAGGCCGCCGATGGTGAACTGGGAGACCAGGCCCACGGCGAAGAGCATGGCCACGGTGAAGCTCAACTTGCCCCGCCAGAGCGTGCCGATCCAGTTGAAGATCTTCACCCCGGTCGGCACGGCGATGAACATGGTCGACAGCGAGAAGGCGGCGACCGAGACCGGTCCCACGCCCGAGGCGAACATGTGGTGGGCCCAGACCCCCCATCCCATGAAGCCGATGGCGATGCCCGAGAACACCATGAAGGGGTAGCCGAAGAGCGGCTTGCGGGAGAAGGTGGGGATCACGTCCGAGACGATCCCGAAGGCGGGCAGGATGAGGATGTAGACCTCGGGATGGCCGAAGATCCAGAACAGGTGCTGCCACAGCAGGGGGTCGGCCCCGGCCTCCACCACGAAGAAGTTGGCCCCGTAGAGCCGGTCGAACATGAGCAGGAACAAGGCCACGGTGATGACGGGGATGGCGAAGAGCAGCAGGAACTGGGCCACCAGGGCCATCCACACGAACACCGGCATGCGCAGCAGGGTCATCCCCGGCGCCCGCATGTTGAGGCAGGTGACGATCAGGTTGACGGCGCCCACCAGCGAGGCGATGCCGGTGATCTGCAGGCCCAGGACCCAGAAGTCGATCCCGTGCCCGGGCGAGTAGGCGACGCCCGACTGGGGGGCGTAGTTGAACCAGCCGCTGTCGGGGGCGCCACCCAGGAAGAAGCTGGAGTAGAGGAACAGGCCGCCGAAGAGGAAGACCCAGTAGCTGAAGGCGTTCAGCCGAGGGTAGGCGACGTCGCGGGCCCCGATCATCAACGGGATGAGGTAGTTGGCGAAGCCTGCCAGCATGGGCATGATCACCAGGAACACCATGGTGGTGCCGTGCATGGTGAAGAGCTGGTTGTAGACCTGGGGGTCGAGCACCTGGCCGTTGGGCTGGGCGAGCTGAGCCCGGATGAGCAGCGCCTCCAGGCCGCCGAGGGCGAAGAAGGCCATGGCGGTGGCGCCGTACATGATCCCGATCTTCTTGTGGTCTACCGTGGTCAGCCACGAGCGCCAGCCCGGGCTGTCCGACGGGCGGGTGAAGACGCCGAGGGGCTTGCGCACCACGGCCTCCTCTCCCGAGGTCAGCTCGAGGGGGGGACGTTCCTCCGTCAGCGCCATCAGGGCATCACTCCAAGGTTTCCAGGTAGGAGTACAGGGCGTCGATCTCGTCTTCGGTCAGCTCGCCGATCACCATCAGCGACCCGGCCTTGCGCTGGGGATCCCGCAGCCAGGCCTCGAGCTCGTTGCGATCGTCGAGGTCGTAGATGCACCCGGCAAAGCAGTCGCGGCTGAACAGGTGGGTGAGGTCGGGGGCGGGCGGGGAGTCGGCTGCCACCGACTCGAAGGAGCCCTGGACCTGGTGGCAGCCGGCGCAGCCCTTCTGGGAGAACAGCTCGAAGCCCTGGGCCGCCAGCCCCGACAGCGGCTTCTGGGGCGGGCGCTGCATCCCCTCGACCCAGTCCTCCCAACCGGCCTGGTCGTGGGCCACCACCTTGAGGCGCATGTTGGCGTGCGAGGTCCCGCAGAACTCGGCGCACTGGCCCGAGTAGACGCCGGGCTCGTAGGCCTCCAGGGACCAGGTGTGGGTGCGACCAGGCACGACGTCTTGCTTGCCGTTGAGCCGGGGCGTCCAGAAGGAGTGGATGACGTCGGGCGAGGTCAGGGTCAAGAAGACCGGCTGGCCCGCGGGGATGTGCAGCTCGTTGGCGGTGACGATGGGCTCTTCGATGCCGAACTCGGACTGGCCCTCGGGGTACTGGTAGCCCCACCAGAACTTCTGGCCGGTGACCGACACCTGCAGGGCGTTGGCCGGCTCGGCGCTGAGCGTGAACACGACCGGGATGGTGAACACGGCGACCAGGCCCAGCACCAGGGCGGGCAGGATCGTCCAGCTGATCTCCAGCTTGGTGCTGCCGTGGAACTGGACGGGCAGCTCGTCGTCGTTGTCGTCCCTGCGCCGGCGGTAGCGGACCACGGCGTAGACGATGAGCCCCTCGACCAGGACGAACACGGCTACGGCGACCCAGAAGATGGGCATGAAGAGGTTGTCGAGCGTCTCGGCCAGGGGGCCGGCGGGTTCGAGGACGTCCTGGGGCGCGTCGCGGGCGCAGCCGCCGGCCACCAGGGCCACGACCAGACCCAGGAGTGTGAGCCGGCCCCGTCTCACCATGGTGGGGCCAGGGTGGCCGAGCCGAGCGCCCTTCGCCAAGTCACCCGCCCCCTTGGCCCTGAGCCGGGGCCGGCGCCTCGTCGGCGTGCCCGGTGCCCTCGGGCGCCTCGGCCCCAGGGCCGGATCCCGACCCCTCCTCGGGTCCTTCCTCGGCGTGCCCTTCCTCGGCGTGCTCCTCGAACTCGCGCTCGCCGGCCACCGCGGCCACGATGCCGCCGCCGAGCAACCCCACGGCGCCGAGCACCACGAGCACGGCCAGCAACGACGAGCTGACCCGGGGTCGGGAGCTGAGCAGGACCCCGACGCCGAGGATGACGCTGGCCACCACGATGGCCACGACGGTGGAGCCCGCCTTCGGCAGCGCCAACAGGATCCGGGAGAAGGCGAGCACGGCCACGGCGATCCCGATCAGCGACAGGGCGGGGATCTCGACCGGGTACATGATCCGGTTGCGCAGGCGCTGGTTGACCGTGGCGTCGGCGGTGGAGCGCTCGGCCCAGCTCTGGACCATCCACTCCACCAGGGTGATGCCGAGGATGGCGAAGCCGACGTAGAGCAGCGCTCCACCCGTGGCCAGGCCCACTGCGCACACGGCGGCGCCGAGCGCAGCCGTGGCCGGCCAGGCGGCGGCGAAGCGGGTGGCGACGGGACGTCGCTCGGCGGCGGTCGACGGCGCGCCGTCGGCGGCCAGGGCCACGTCGCCGTCGCGCAGGGTGATGGAGGTCACCCCGAGGATCAACCCGGCCACGGCGGTGAAGGCCAGCACCAGCGTGCCGTAGGGCTCGCCGCCGCTGGCCAGCAGGTAGGCCAGCGCCCCGATCACACCGAGGGCGACCACCCCGAACCAGAACCTCGACCCGGTGTTGACCATGGCTCACGGACCCCCGACGAGGAACCAGATGCTGTACCAGACGACGAGGCCGACCGCCACGCTGAAGTGCCAGAAGGTGACGGCGCTGACCACCATCTCCCGGTTGTCAGGGGAGAACTGGCCGCCCAGGGCGCGAAAGCCCACGACCACCAGGGCCACGTGGGCGGCGATCACCACCAGGAGGTGGGTGACGGTCACGGCGTACACGGTGGTGGCGAAGCGGGAGGCCTCGGCCACCATCCCGAGCTGGGACCACGAGAAGGACAGGGCGTTGACGAAGGCCAGGCCGAGCACGAGCGTGAGCCCGAGGGCCACGTAGGCGGCCCGCCGGTCCCGGCCGTTGATGGCCGACACCGACCACTGGGCGGTGACCGACGACATGAGGAGGGTCAGGTAGCCGACGAAGAGGGGGACGTTGGGCAGGACGACGTCCTGGGGGACCCAGGCCTCGCCGGCCGCCCGGGCCACCTCACGAGCCGAGAAGTAGCTGGCCAGCAGGCCCCCGAAGAGGGTGGTGCCGGCGGCGACGGCGAACAGGGTGCCCACCAGCAAGACGTTGCGCCGGCCCCGCTCGGGTGCGGGGGCCAGGGCGGGCAGCATCCCGGCGGCCGTGCTGGGCGCGCTCATGGCGACGCGCTCATGGCGACGCGCTCATGGGGACGCGCTCATGGGGACGCACTCCCGCCGTCGGTGCCAACCGGCACCGGGCCGCCGGCCTCGGCACCGTCCTGGGCGCCGTCCCGGCCGTCGAGCGGCCACGCCGAGGTCACGGGAGGGAGCTCGCCGGTGAAGTTCTCCGCCGGTGGGGGCGAGCTCGTGGCCCACTCCAGGGTCGCCGCGCCCCACGGGTTGGCGATGGCCCGGGTGCCCCCCTTGCGCCCGGCCCGGACCACCAGATCGCCGACGACCACGAGCAGCCCGAGCGCGGCCAGGGCTCCGCCGGCCATGCTGGCGCCGTTGAGCAGGGTGGTGAGGGTGTCGCTCTCGAAGCTGGCGGTCAGCCGGGCCTGGTCGGAGACCAGCGCGCTCACCAGGTCGGGGACGGCCAGCAGGAGCACGCCCCAGAAGGTCAGGGCGAAGGCCGCGGTCCCCGCAGCGTCCCCCAGGTGGACGCCCCAGATCTTGGGAGCCCAGAACCACAGGGCGGCGTAGGCGCCCAGGACCCCGGCGCCGAACAGGGTGAGGTGGACCTGGGCCGTCGTCCACACCGTCGGGTCGAGCTCGAGGCCGGGGATGACCAGCACGGCGCCGGCCAGGGCCCCGAGCAGGAGGTGGACGACCGCGCCGAGGGCCAGCAGCAGCGCGGGCTTGCGCACGAAGTGGCCGCGGCGCACGACGTCACCGAGCACGCCGACCAGGGCGAGGGCCGGGACCACGGCGACGAGGCCGGCCACCACGTAGAGCAGGTCGTCGGCGTAGGGCTCGACCTGGGCCCACGCACCGAAGCCGAGCAGGCCCAGGGCACCGAGGACGGCGATGCCGGCGCTGTTGCGGCGCAGCCGGCTGCGGGCGAGCACGGGGACGACCTCGGCGGCCACGCCCGCAGCGGGCACGGCCAGCAGGTACACCTGAGGGATCGACCAGAACCAACCGATCTGGCCCGCGGGCTCGAGGGCGGCCAGGTCGGCCCCGAAGTGGTGGTGGATGAAGAGCTCGATCAGGCGGGCCAGCAGGACCGGCGTGGCCAGCAGGGTCAGGCCGCCGCCCACCACCACCGACCAGGTGAACATCGGGGTGCGCAGCATGGTCATGCCCGGTGCCCGCAGGGTGACGGCGGTCGTGAGGATGCTGATCAGGGCGAGGCACGTCGAGGCAGCCAGGAGGGCGAGGCTGAGCAGGTACAGGTCGGTCCCCACCGTGCTGGCGCCGTCGAGGCCCCCGTCGGCGGCGTAGGCCCCGAGCAGCAGGGCACCACCGAGGACGTAGGTCCACAGGGCGGTGGCCGAGCCTCGGGGGAAGGCGATGTCGCTGGCCCCGATCTGCAGGGGCACCAGGTAGGTGGCCAGGCCCAGGAAGAACGGGACCAGGAACAGCAGGACGGTGACCTCGCTGTGGAGCGTGTGCACCTGGGCGAAGGCCCTGGAGGGCACGAGCTGGAAGCCGCCGTTGATGCGCTCGACGCCGAGGACCCCACCGGCGGCGCTGCCGACCAGCAGGAACGCCAGGGCGAAGGCCAGGTAGAGCCGGCCCACCACCTTGTGGTCGAAGGTCGTCAGCCACCGGGCCGGGCCCGTCAGCTCCCGCTCGGGCGGGGTCCCGGCCGGCCCCTCGACGGCACTCGAGCCCGCCTCGGCTCGGGTCTCGGTCATGGTCACGGCGCGCTCACCGCAGGAGTTGGTCGAGGGCCATGGCCCCGAACAGCAGGCTGATGTAGGAGATCGACCAGTGGAACAGGCGCATGGCCCTGGCCGGCTCGGGCACCCGCAGGAGCTCCACGGCGTACCAGGTGAACACCGCCCCGAGCACCACGGCCGCCACCAGGTAGAGGCCACCCATGCCGGCCACGGGGACGAAGGCGAGGGTCAGGGCCCACAGCACCAGGCTGTAGGCCAGGATGCGCCGCGCCGTGGCCCGCAGCCCGGCCACGGCAGGGAGCATGGGCACCTCGGCGGCGGCGTAGTCCTCCCGGTAGCGCACGGCAAGAGCCCAGAAGTGCGGCGGGGTCCACACGAAGATGACGGCGAAAAGTACCAGGGGGGCCCACCCCAGGGCATCTCGGACCGCAGCCCACCCCACCAGCACCGGGACCGCCCCGGCGGCGCCGCCGATGACGATGTTGCTCGACGACGTGCGCTTGAGCCACAGGGTGTAGACGACGACGTAGAAGGCGGTGGCGCTCATGGCCAGGACGGCGCTGAGCAGGTTGACCCCCGTCCAGAGCAGGGCGAAGGCGGCGAGCTCCAGGGCCAGGGCGAACACCAGGGCCTGGCCCGGCTCGATGGCGCCGGTCACGAGCGGGCGGTTGCGGGTGCGGCGCATGATCCGATCGATGTCCCGGTCGATGACCATGTTCAAGGCGTTCGCTCCCCCGGCCGCCAGGGCCCCGCCGGTGAGGGTGGCGGCCACCAGCCACAGCGACGGCCACCCCCCCTCGGCCACGACCATGGTGGGCAGGGTGGTCACCAGCAACAGCTCGATGATGCGGGGCTTGGTGAGCGCGACGTAGGCACCGACTCTCGACGTGATCGCAGGCCCGGCCACGTGCTGCATCGGCCGACGACACTAGGCCCAATCCCCACCCAACCAGAAGTTGGCGCCGAGCCCCGTGCCGGGCCGATCGGCACTGGCTCCCGGACGCCCCTGGCGGCGCGCCCGCGGTTCCTCGTCCTCGCGGCGGCGCCTCTACCATCGGGCTCGATGGGCCTGCCCGCGATCTCGCCCGCCGCCTACCGCCGGGTCACCCTCCTGGCCGTGGTGGCGCTGGGCTTCATCGTGGTCACCGGGGCCGCCGTGCGCCTCACCGGTTCGGGCCTGGGCTGCACCGACTGGCCGACCTGCGAGCAGGGACGGCTGGCGCCGGCCGAGATCACCGATGCGCCGGCCATGATCGAGTTCGTCAACCGCCTCATCACCGGGGTGGTCTCGGTCGCCGTGGTCCTCGCCGTGGCCGGGGCCTGGCGCCGGCGCCCCCGGCGCCGCGACCTGGTGTGGCTGGCTGCGGGCCTGGTGGCCGGGGTCGTGGGCCAGATCGTCCTCGGCGGCCTGGTCGTGCTCTTCGAGCTTTCCCCCCGGCTGGTCATGGGCCACTTCCTGCTGTCCATGGTCATCCTGTGGAACGCGGTCGTGCTCCACCACCGGGCCGGGCGCCCCGGCGGGCCGGTGGTGGCCCTGGTCGAGCCCTCGTTGGTGGGCCTGGCCCGCCTGGTGTTCGCCGCCGGCGCACTGGTGGTCTTCACCGGGACCGTCGTCACCGCCTCGGGACCCCACGCCGGCGACAGCCAGGCCGCTCGGCTCGACCTCTTCCTCCCCGACGTGGCCCGTCTCCACGGTCTGTCGGTGGTGGTGCTGGCCAGCCTCGCCCTGGTCCTGGCCGTGGGCCTGCGTCGCCAGCAGGCCCCCCCGGCGGTCCAGCGCTCGTCCCGAGTCCTCCTCGCCGTGCTCGTGGCCCAGGCGGCCGTGGGCTACACCCAGTACTTCACCGGCGTGCCCGCCCTCCTCGTCGGGGTGCACATCCTCGGCGCCGTGGCCGTGTGGAGCGCGGTGGTGGCGCTCAACCTGGCGGTGTCCGGCCCCACCGCGGTGTCGCCGGCCGGGGCCGACGCCCCGCCGGCCCCCGCCGACGCTCCCGCCCTGGCCGGCTCCTGAGGCCCCCATGGCCGCTCCCACCCCGGCTCCCGTCGAGGTCGACGAGCCCGACCTGGGCGAGGTCACCGAGGTCGACACGCCCTGGATCGTCCTGGTCTGGAACGACCCCATCAACCTCATGTCCTACGTGACCTGGGTCCTCCAGAAGCTGTTCGGCTACAGCCGGGAGAAGGCGACCGAGCTCATGCTCGACGTCCACCACAAGGGCCGGGCGGTGGTGGCCAACGGCAGCCGGGAGAAGTGCGAGCTCGACGTGTTCCGCCTGCACGAGCACGGCTTGTGGGCCACCATGCAGCACGACCGGTGAGGGCCAGCTGATCGTGCGGGGGCCGGTCCGGCGCACCCGCAAGGGTGACTTCGAGCTGCGGCTGTCCGAGCGGGAGCGCCAGCTCCTGGCCTCGCTGGCCGCCCAGCTGCGGGGAGCTCTGGAGGCCGACACCGATGCCGGCGGGGCCAAGGACCCCACCCTGCGGCGGCTGTTCCCCACCGCTTACCCCGACGACGAACGCCGCGACCTGGAGTACCGATCGATGGTGCACGACGACCTGCTGGCCCGGCGCAGAGCCGCCCTCGACACCGTGGAGCAGACACTGGAGGCCACGCGCCTCGACGAGGACGAGCTCCTGGCCTGGATGGGCGCGGTCAACGACCTGCGCCTGGTGCTCGGCACCCGCCTCGACGTCAGCGAGGAGACCGAGCTGGTGGCCGACCCGGCCGACCCCGACGCGCCCGTCCTGGCTGTCTACGGCTACCTCGGGTTCCTCCTCGAGTCCATGGTGAGCGCCCTGTCGGGCTGAGGCGCGGCACCACCAGCTCGCCGCGGTCCTTTTCTCGAGCAGGTCGTCGTGGTGCCGATGCAACGGGGGTGGCGACTCAGGCGAGCACATCCGGACCGTGGGCCGATCCGTCGGCGCCCGGCTACGCGGCCGGGCCGTGGGGCTGGGTCCGGTCCCATCGCCTCTACAGCGCGAGCGTCGCGGCCATCGTCGCCGCCACCCTGGTCGGTGCCCAGTGGGCGGGCCAGCCCTCGGGACACGTCGGGCCCACCTCCTCGCCGTCCTCGGCGGCGGTGACGGCCTCGGAGTAGCTGCCGATCAGCGGGCCGGAGGGTGGTAGTAGAAGGCGCCGGCGGTCCCGGGGCCGGTGTGGGCCCCGACGCTGGGGCCGATGCGGTAGCGCACCAGCTCGCGCACCTCGGGGGTGCCGGCCAGGTGCTCTTCCAGGGCCTGCCACAGGGGGGCGGCGCCGGCGTCGGCGATTCCCAGCGCCACCCGAAGGGCTCCGGCGTCACCGGCCGCCCGCACGTGGGCGGCCATCGTGCGGGCGGCCTCGGCCACGTCGCTGGCCTGGCCGATCGTGTTCACCTCGCCGCCGGCCATGGTGAGGACGGGGACGGCGCCGGGCTGGTCCTCAGGGGAACCGGCCACGGCGGCGAGACGTCCCCCTGCCCGGGCCAGGTCGAGGGCGCCGACGGTGAACACCGTCCCCACGGTGCCGGCCACGGTCGCGGCCACCAAGGCCGCCTCCTCCAGCGACCCACCGCCGGCCAACACCTCGCCGGCCTCCCACACGCAGCAGCCGACCCCGAAGCTGGCGGTGCCCGTGTCGACGATGCGCACGGGCACTGGGGCCTCGGCGGCCGCCACCCGAGCGCTGTTGACCGTGCCCGAGATCGACGATCCGACGTGCACGGCCAGGATCTCGGTGACGCCCCGGCTGGCCAGCTCGCGGAACACCGCGGCGAAGCGCCCGGGGCTGGGCTGGGACGTGGAGACCTCGGGCCGTCGCCCTGCCTCGAAGCGGGCGTAGAAGGCATCGGCGTCGAGGTCGACGCCCTCGAGGAAGCTCTCCCCGTAGATGCTCACCGAGAGCGGGACCACCTCGACGCGGTAGCGCTCCACCAGCTCGGGCGGGAGCTGGGCGTTGGAGTCGGTGACCAGGGCGATCACGCCGGGCCGGCCACGGCCCTGAGCCGGGGGCGGGGTCCCACCGGCACCAGGGGCTCCCGGTCGCCGCCGTCGGGAGGCGGGTCGGGCGGACCCGGGGACGCGAGCGGAGGGGGCTCGGTGGCCAGGCGGTAGAGGATCACCGCGCTGGTGGCCGCCGCGGCCAGGGGCAGGGCCAGGGTGGGCGGGGGCCCCCAAAGGTTCGGCCACCCCCGCCGCCACCACAGCGCCGACGCGGCAACCCACACCGACGAGGAGACGACGGTGGCGCCCACGTGGCGGCGCTTCCACCAGGGCAGGACCGCCCCGGCCCAGGCCACCAGCAGGTCGACGATCGACCACACCGGGAAGGTGGCGGCGCACTGGCCCACGCTGGTGGCCACGCCCTTGCCGCCCCGCCAGCCGTTCCAGACCGGGAAGCAGTGACCGACCACGGCGGCCACGCCGCCCACATGGGCACCGGTGCCGCCGGCCACGAGCCGCCCGAGCGTGCAGCCCAGGGCACCCTTGGCGATGTCGACCGCCATCACGCTGTAGCCCCAGCGGGGGCCGAGGAACTTGATGGCGTTGTTGGCCCCCGGGTTGCGGCTGCCGATGCTGCGCAGGTCGGTTTCGCCTCCGGTGGCCAGCCGGCAGGCGACGTCGGCGGAGGGGGCGGTTCCGGCCACGTAGGCCAACCCGGCGGCGGCGAGCAGGCGCGGCGCTCCCACCGCCCGCAGGCTAGCAACTTCAGCCGCGGTTGAACCTCGGGCGCCAGTTGGCGGCGGCGGCGGTACCGTCCTCCTTCGTGGCGGTCCGGGTGGAGCGGCTGACCGTGGCCCCCGGCGTGTCCCTCCACGTCGAGCACCGCCACGGGGGGGACCCCGCCTTCGTGCTGGTCCACGGCCTGGCCTCCAACCTGCGCCTGTGGGACGGGGTCGCCGTGTGCCTGGCGGGGTGGGGCCACGCCGTGGCCGCCGTCGACCAGCGGGGGCACGGACGGAGCGACAAGCCCGACCAGGGCTACGACTTCGAGACGGTCACCGACGACCTGGCCCGGCTGGTCGAAGGACTCGGCTTCGACCGCCCGGTGCTCGTGGGCCAGTCGTGGGGCGGCAACGTCGTCCTCGAGGCCGCCTGGCGCTTCCCCGGATTGGCGAGGGGCGTGGCCTGCATCGACGGGGGGTGGATCGAGCTTCGGCGGCGCTTCCCGAGCTGGCGCGAGTGCAAGGCGGCCCTGACCCCCCCGGCGATGGCCGGCCGGCCGGTGGCCGAGGTGGAAGCCGAGGTGCGTCGAGCGCATGCGGACTGGTCCGAGCAGGCCGTCGCCGGGGCCCTGGCCTGCTTCGAGCAGCGACCCGACGGGACGGTCGCCCCCTGGCTCGGCCTGGAGCACCACCTCGCCATCCTGCGTTCGCTGTGGGACCACCGGCCCTCCTCCCGCTACCCCGGCATCGATGTCCCCGTGCTGCTGGTACCGGCGGAACCTGATCCGTCTGCGGTCGATCCCGACGGCGAGCACCGCCGGCGCGAGGTCGAGGAGGCGGCGCGCAGCCTGGCCCGCAGCCGGGTGCGCTGGGTGCTGGGCGACCACGACCTGCACGCCCACCACCCCAAGGAGGTGGCCGACCTGTTGCACGAGGCGAGCGTGGACGGGTTCTTCGGATGAGCGCCTCGGGCCCGTGGCCCCGCCTCCTCGCCATCATGGGATCGGGCGAGACCAGCCCCACCATGGTCGGCACCCACCGCCGGCTCGTCGAGCGGATGGGACCCGCCCCCGTTCCCGCCGTCGTGCTCGACACCCCCTTCGGCTTCCAGGCCAACGTCGAGATCCTGACCCGACGGGCGGTCGAGTACTTCCGGGAGAGCGTGGGCCTGGAGGTCGAGGTGGCCCGCTGGCGTTCGGCGGCGGAAGGTTCGACCCTCGAGGCCGAGCGCTCGCTGGCTCGCCTGCGGTCGGCCCGCTACGTCTTCGCCGGCCCCGGCAGCCCCTCCTACGCCCTTCGCCAGTGGGCCGGCTCGCCGGTTCCCGCCACCCTGGCCGCCAAGCTCGAGCAGGGGGGCTGCCTCACCTTTGCCAGCGCCGCCGCCCTGACCCTGGGAGCCGCCACCGTGCCCGTCTACGAGATCTACAAGGTGGGCGAGGAGCCGTGCTGGCTCGAGGGCCTCGATCTGCTGGCGCTGGCCGGCCTGCCCGGCATGGCCCTGATCCCCCACTACGACAACACCGAAGGGGGCAACCACGACACCCGCTACTGCTACCTGGGCGAGCCCCGCCTGGCCCGGTTGGAGGAGCAACTCCCCCACCACGGCTTCGTGCTCGGCGTCGACGAGCACACCGGCCTCGTGCTCGACCTCGATGCGGGCACGGCCAGCGTCGTGGGCCGGGGCGGGGTCACCGTGCGCCGGCAGGGCTACAGCACCAGCTTCCCGAGCGGCTCGGAGGTGCCCATCGCCGACCTGCGCCGGGCGGGGACGGCCCGGGGCGACGGGGGTGGGCCCCCGTCCACCACGGCAGCGGCGCCTCGGCCTCCTGGCGACCCCGAGGCGGATGCAGCTGCCCCGGCGTCGCTGGTGGCCGCCTCCCGCCTGCTCGAGGCCCGCTTCGTGGCCGCGGTCGACGAGCGCGACGTCGACGCCGCCGTCGCCGCCGTCCTCGAGCTCGACGCCGCCATCGTCTCCTGGTCGCGCGACACGCTGCAGTCGGACGACGCCGACCAGGCCCGGGCTGCGCTGCGAGCGATGATCGTGCGCCTGGGCGAACTGGCCCGGGTCGGGGCGAGCGACCCCGAGGAACGGGCCCGGCCCTTCGTCGAGGCCGTGCTGGAGGCCCGCAGCGCCGCCCGGGCCGGCCGCGACTGGGCCACGGCCGACGCCTTGCGAGACCATCTCGTCGCCGCCGGGGTCGAGATCAGTGACACGCCGGAGGGGACCGACTGGAGGCTGCTATCGTGAACGTGCCTCCGCGTCGGGTTTCGAGCCCCCATCGTCCAGCGGCCTAGGACGCCGCCCTTTCAAGGCGGCAACACGGGTTCGAATCCCGTTGGGGGTGCGCACGAGCGGCGCAGGGTCACCGCTCAACCTGGTCCCGTGGTGCAGTTTGGAGTGCACGCCGCCCTGTCAAGGCGGAGGTCGCGAGTTCAAATCTCGTCGGGACCGCCACAAGTTCACGGTCGGGTAGCTCAGTTGGCAGAGCGCGCGCCTGAAAAGCGCGAGGTCACCGGATCGACGCCGG
>JADDRA010000058.1:0-14014 GCA_016781105.1 Actinomycetota bacterium
CCTGGGCCGGGCCGTCGCCGATCCAGCCCTGGTTCAGGGCCAGCCCGAGCAGGGCCACGACCCCGGTCAGCACCCCGGCGAGGCCGGTGAGCAGGCCCGGCAGGCTCGACCAGAACGACCGTTCCTTGGCTGCCACCCCTCCCACGCTACGACCAGGAGCGAGGCTGGCCAACGGAGGTGCCACGACGGGCTCAAGTCGAGGGGCTGCGAGGCCGACACTCATGGGGTCGTCATCCCTCCACGCTCGACAAGGAGCTCCCCATGGGCCGAAAGCTCACTCCTCTCGTCCTCGCCCTGGCCGTGGTGCTGGGAGCCTGCGCGGGCAACCCCCCCGACCCGTTGGCGCTGGTGTCGGCGGCGCCCGTGGCCACGACCGAGGCAGGCACGGCCAGGATGTACCTCGAGACCACCGTCAGGCTGGGCACGGCGGGCGACGTGCGCACCACCGGTGAGGGCGTGGTCGACTTCGAGCGACAGCGGGGGAACCTGACCCTGGAGCTCCCGTCCGCCGGTCAGGCCTCACTCGGCGAGCTGGAGCTGGTCTACGACGGGACGGTCATCTACTACAGGGCGTCGTCGCTGTTCCCCGACGCACCCACGCCCTGGGTGTCGATCGACATCGCCCGCCTGAGCGAGTCGGTCACCGGCACCGACTTCGAGCAGCTCGACCAGGGCGCCACCAACGACCCCTCCAACACCCTGGCCCTGCTGAAGGGCGTGGCCGACGAGATCGAGGAGGTGGGCACCGAGGAGGTCCGCGGGGAGGAGACCACCCACTACCGGGCGACGGTCGACGTCCGCAGGGCCCTCGAGCAGCAGGGCGCGGTCGAGGACCGGCAGCGCTTCGAGATGTTCCTGGACCAGTTCGGGACCGAGACGATCCCGGTCGAGGTGTGGCTGGACGAGGAGGGCCGGGCCCGGCGGGTGCGCTACGACCAGCCGCTGCCGGAGGCCCCGGGTGTGTCCGTCCCCGCCGGCACCGGAGTGTCGCTGACCATCGAGCTCTACGACTTCGGCGTGGAGGCCCCGGTGGAGATCCCCCCACCCGCCGAGGTGACCGACCTCACCGAGCTCTCCTCCGGGGCGGCCGAGGGTCCGGGAGGCGCGGGCACCGGCACCACCAGCACCACCAGCACGACCATCTGAGCACGCGCGTGGACCTCGCCTGCCGCTGAAAATGGCGGGAGGGCCGGGGGTCGCGCCAGTACCCTGTCGCGCCCCCCCCGGTGATCGGAAAGCGATCGACGATGCGTTCGAGCGCGCTGTGGCGCCTGAAGCCCTACCTGCGGCCCCACTACGGCCGCCTGGTCCTGATGACCGTCGTCGCCGGTGCCGGGTTGGGAGCGGCGACCCTGGTGCCGCTCGTGGTCAAGGCGCTCATCGACGGTCCGGTGGCGAGGGGCGAGCGCAGCGGGATCTGGCTCCTGGCGTTGGCCGCCCTGGGTCTCGGGCTCTTCGAGAGCGTGGCCGCCTTTCTCCGGCGCTACACCTCGGGGAACCTGGCCATCGGGCTGGAGACGTCGCTGCGCAGCGACCTCTACGCCCACCTCCAGCGTCAGCCGGTCGCCTTCCACGACGGCTGGCAGTCCGGCCAGCTCCTGAGCCGGGCCCTGACCGACGTCAAGGTGATCCGCCGGTTCTTCGGCTTCGGGCTGGTGTTCCTCGTGGTCAACCTCTTCACCTTCGCCGTGGTCCTCGTCCTCATGGTCCGACTGGAGCCGCTGCTGGCGGGGATCACCGCCCTGTCGGCCGTCCCGCTCCTGGCCCTGTCCCGGCGCTTCGAGCGGGAGTACCTGGCCGTGTCCCGCCAGGTCCAGGATCGCCACGGCGACCTGGCCACCCTCGTGGAGGAGTCGGCCCTCGGCATCCGGGTGATCAAGGCGTTCGGGCGGCGACGCCTGATGGGTCGGCGCTTCGGCGACCAGGCCCGGCTGCTCTACGAGTCGAGCATCCGCCAGGTCCGCCTGCGGGCCCGCTTCTGGGCCCTCATCGACATGATCCCCAACCTGACCATGGCCGCCGTCCTGTTGTTCGGCGGGCTCGCGGTGGGACGGGGCGCGCTGTCGTTGGGTGGCCTGGTGGCCTTCGTGGCGCTGCTGGTGCTGCTCGTGTGGCCCATCGAGTCGCTGGGCGAGATCCTGGCCATGGCCGAGGAGGCCACCTCGGCCGCCGAGCGCGTCTTCGAGGTGCTCGACACCGAGCCCGGGATCCGGGACCGGCCCGGTGCCGTCGTGCTGGCCGAGGCCAGGGGGAGGATCCGCTTCGAGGGGGTGGGCTTCTCCTACGGGTCAGGAGCGCCCGTCCTGCGCGGCATCGACCTCGACCTCGCGCCCGGCGAGACGCTGGCCCTGGTGGGCATGACCGGCGCAGGCAAGACCACCCTGGCCTCGCTGGTGCCCCGGTTGCAGGACGTGAGCGAGGGAAGGGTCACCCTCGACGGCCACGACGTGCGCGACCTCACGCTCGCGTCCCTGCGCAGCCACGTCGGGATGGCCTTCGAGGACCCCATCCTGTTCTCGGCCAGCGTGCGCGAGAACCTCCTGCTCGGGGCGCCCCACGCCGGTGACGACGACATCGAGGCCGCCCTGGCCACCGCCCAGGCCGGATTCGTGCACCGCCTGCCCTGGGGCCTGCACACCCGGGTGGGCGAGCAGGGCCTGTCCCTCTCGGGTGGCCAGCGCCAGCGCCTCGCCCTGGCGCGCGCCCTGGTCACCCGGCCGCGCGTCCTCGTGCTCGACGATCCGCTCTCGGCCCTCGACGTCCACACCGAGGCCCTGGTCGAGCGGGGCCTGCGCCGGGAGCTGGAGGGCATCACCACCCTGCTGGTCGTGCACCGACCCTCCACCCTGGCCCTCGCCGACCGCGTGGCGTTCCTCCAGGACGGCCGCATCGCCGCCGTCGGCACCCACTCCGAGCTCCTCGAGCGGGTTCCCGCCTACCGCGACGTCCTGTCCCGCGAGGTCGAGGAGCTCGCCTCGTGAGCAGTCCCGGCCCGGGGCCTGGAGCGGGTGGCGGCGCCACCGCCCCGGCACTCGACGCGTGGCGGGGAGTCGCGGCCGAGTCGGCCGAGGAGCTGCCCCCGGGGCTGCGGAGCTTCCTGCGAGGCAGGAGCCGGGCCCTGCTGTCGTCGCTGCTCGCACCCCATCGCGGCCCGTTCCTCGTGGGCTCGTCGCTCGTGGTGGCCGAGACCGCAGCCAAGCTGGCCGGTCCCTTCCTGGTCCAGCTCGGGATCGACCGGGGCATCCCACCCCTGCTGCGGGGCGAGGGCGCCACCCCGCTGCTCGCCATCGTGGCCGCCTTCCTGAGCGTGGTGCTGGCCCGCGGCCTCCTCGAGTACCTGTTCCTCACCGTGTCCGGGCGCATCGGCGAGGACGTCCTGCTCGACCTGCGCCACCGGCTGTTCGACCACTTCCAGCGCCTCAGCCTGTCGTTCCACGAGCGCTACACCTCGGGCCGGGTCATCTCCCGGCTCACCTCCGACGTGGAGGCGATCTCGGAGCTGCTGGGCTCGGGCCTGCTGACGGTCACGACCGGTGTCCTGTCCTTCGTCGGCATCGCCACGGTGCTGGTCGTGCTCGACCCGTTCCTCGGGGCCGTCACCCTGGCCGTGTTCCCCGCCGTGATCGCGCTCACCGTGTGGTTCCGGCGCAGGGCGGAGGTCGTGTACCGCGAGACGCGCGAGGCCGTGGCTCTGGTGATCATCCACTTCGTGGAGTCCCTCGGGGGCATGCGAGCCGTGCAGGCCTTCCGGCGGGAGCCGCGCAACCAGGACATCTTCGACCACGTGAACGGTCGCTACGCCCGGGCCAACCTGCGCGCCAACCGCCTGGGGGCGGTGTTCGGGCCCGGCGTGTCGGGCATCGGGCGGGCGACGGTCGCCCTGGTGCTGCTGGTGGGCGCCCACCGGGTCGTCGCCGGCGACATGACCGTGGGGGTCCTCACCGCCTTCCTGCTCTACACCCGCCGCTTCTTCGAGCCCATGCAGGACCTCAGCCAGTTCTACAACCTCTTCCAGGCGGCGGTGGCGGCCCTGGAGAAGCTCTCGGGAGTGCTCGAGGAGCGGCCCGAGGTGGCCGAACCGCTCACCTCGGTCGAGCGGGGAGCGGGCTCGGCCGTCACCCCGCCGGCGACGGTGAGGTCCTCGGGCCACGAGGTGCGCCTCGAGGCGGTGCGCTTCGCCTACCGGCACGACGAGGTGCTGCACGGCCTGGACCTGATCGTCCCCGCCGGCCAGACGGTGGCCCTGGTGGGCGCCACCGGCGCGGGCAAGTCCACCGTGGCGCGCCTCATCGGGCGCTTCTACGATCCCACCGCCGGGCGGGTCCTCCTCGATGGCGTCGACCTGCGGGACCTGGGCGACGAGGCCTTGCGCTCGAGGGTGGTCACCGTCACCCAGGAGAGCCACCTGTTCTCGGGCACGGTGGCCGACAACATCCTGCTCGGTCGACCCGACGCCTCCCGCCCGGAGATGGAGGAGGCCGCCCGGCTCATCGGCGCCGACCGGTTCCTCGTGTCGCTGCCCGACGGCTACGACACCCAGGTGCGGACCCGGGGGGCGCGCCTGTCGGCCGGAGAGCGCCAGCTCGTCGCCTTTGCCCGGGCCTTCCTCGCCGATCCGGGCGTGCTCGTGCTGGACGAGGCCACCTCGTCGCTCGACCTCCCCTCCGAGCGCCTCGTGCAGCGGGCGCTGCGGGTCCTGCTGGCCGACCGCACGGCCGTGATCATCGCCCACCGGCTGTCGACCGTGGAGATCGCCGACCGGGTCCTCGTCCTCGTCGACGGGCGCATCGTGGAGGACGGGCGACCTCGCGACCTCCTCGGTGCCGGCGGCCACTACCACGCCCTGCACCGGGCCTGGGCCGACAGCCTGGTGTGAAGCTCCCCCCAACCCCGGCCACCGCTGGTCGTGGCGGTACCCTCCGGGCCGTGGCGGGCGGGGCGGACGGCGTCGAGGAGCTGATCGGCGACCTGCGCTACGAGGAGTGGTTGGGGGCACCGGCGCTCAGCTACGCCGGCCGGCCCCGAACGGTCGTCGACCTGCTCGACCGGGCCGTGCGCCGCTTCGGCGACCGGACCTTCCTCAGCGCCCCCGAGGGGGACCTCACCGTGGCCGAGCTGGCCGAGCTGGTGGAGGGGGCGGTGGAGCGCCTGGCCGAGGAGGGGGTGGGCAGGGGTGACCGCCTGGCGGTGGCCGGCCACAACAGCCTGGACCTGGCCGTGGCCCTCTTCGCCTGCGCCCGGGCCGGCGCCGTGCTGGTGGGCCTGTCGACGCGCATGGGCCCCGAGCAGTGGGCCTACCTGCTCGAGCACTCCCGGACCGGCCTCGCCCTGGCCCAGCCCGAGCTGGTCGAGGGCCTGCGGGGGGCCGCCCGCCGGGCCGGCCTGGCCCCCCACCGGGTCCGGGCGTTCGGCGATCACCTCACCGGCCGGCGCCGGGCGTGGGCCTACACCTCCGAGCAGCAGCCGGACGAGGCCGGCGCCTACGCGGTGGTCTACACCAGCGGGACGACCGGGCGACCCAAGGCGAGCCGGGTGGTGCACCGGGCCAGCGTCCACAGCGGCCTGAGCTACGCCCGGGCCCTCGGGCTCGGGCCCGACGACGTCACCACCGTCGTGTTCTCGCTCACCTACATCAGCGCCGTGCACGCCCACCTGCTGCCCATGCTCGCCGTCGGTGGGCGCTGCGTGCTGGTGGCCGAGGCCGGGCCCACCGAGCTGGTCGACCTCATCGCCCGGGAGCGGGCCACCTGGGTCTACCTGGTGCCGGCGCTGTGGCAGCGCCTCCTGCGGGTGCGACGCCTGTCGTCCCCCCAGCTCGACCACCTCCGCCTGGGCGGCTTCGGCGGCTCCCCCATGCCCCTGGCCGCCATCGCCGAGCTGCGCCGGCGCCTGCCCCGGATGGCGCTGCGGGACATCTACGGGCTGTCCGAGACCCACTCGCCGGCGACCATGCTGTTCGACGAGGAGTTCGCGTCCCGGCCGGGCTCGGTGGGCCGCCCGCTGCCGTGCATGGAGGCCAAGGTGGTGGACGCCACCGGCGCCGCCCTGGCTCCCGACCAGCCTGGCGAGCTGTGGCTGCGGGGCTCGCTGGTCACCACGGGCTACGACGGCGACCCGGAGGCGACCGCGGCCGCCATCACCGAGGGCTGGTTCCACACCGGCGACCTGGCCCGCATCGATGCCGACGGCTACGTCTACATCCTCGACCGGCTCAAGGACATGATCAACCGGGGAGGCCACAAGGTGTTCTCGGCCGAGGTGGAGCGGGTGCTGCGGGAGCACCCCGCCGTGGAGGACGTCGCCGTGGTGGGCGTGGCCGACGCTGCTGCCGGCGAGGCGGTGGCCGCCTTCGTCACCGCCGCCGAGGCCGCCGTCCCTGACGCCGCCCAGCTGCGCCGCTGGGTGCGCGAGCACCTGGCCGACTACGCCGTCCCCCGCTGGGTGCACGTCGTCGAGGACCTGCCCCGCAACCCCACCGGCAAGGTCCTCAAGCCCGAGCTGCGCCGGCAGGCGGGCGAGCTGGCCGGCCGGTAGCCACGGCCCGGCGGTGCCGTAGGCCGGGACCGCCTGGACCGGTCAGGCCGGGTTCGACAGGTAGAAGGCCAGCGTGAAGCCCAGCACGGTGATCAGGCCCACGACGAGCCGCCGTGCTCGAAGGCCTCGGGGATCATGGTGTCGGCCAGCATGGTCACGATGGCGCCGGCGGCGAAGGCCTGGATGCCGGCCACCACGTCGAGGAGCAGGGCCAACCCGCCCACCAGTCCCCACCCTGCCGCCTCGACCACGAGCCCTCCCTACCCTGCCTCCCGACCGGCATCCGGGTCCCCGGAGCACCCGCCTGCCCGAGCGCACTACCCTCGGGCGCTCCGGTCCGGGGGGTGACCGGCCCAGGGAGGCCCGGCGCCCGGGGGAGCGGCGAAGCAGGGGCGCGAAGCAGGGGTGGCGAAGATGACGTGGGCTTCACGTCGACTTCATCCGATCGAGACGCGCCGGTGGCGAGAAGTTCGTCGGGGACCGCCAGCATGGGAGGTCGGGGTTGAGGAGTTGCTCGAGGAGTGCGAGGTGGTGTGGTCTGGCCGGGAGTCCGAGGTGAGCGTCGTTGAGTGAGATCCTGCCCTTCGAGCCGGCCGTCGCCCCCTCGATGACGCTGCAGTCCCACCTGCGCCGGCTCACCCGCCTGCTGGTCGAGTCCCTGCACCGCCAGGAGGGGCCCGAGCTGGTGAAGGTGGTGGAGCGCGTCCTCGACCTCACCCGCCAGGGCCGGTCCGACGGGCGCCCGCCCGGCGCCGGCGAGCCCACCGAGGAGATGGCCACGCTGCTGGGCGGCCTCGACCTGGGGACCACCACCAAGCTGGTGCGGGCCTGCTCGACCTACTTCCACCTGGCCAACTTGGCCCAGCAGGTCGACGAGGCGGCGGCGCTGTCGAAGCTGGCGCGCCAGCCCCGGGGCCTGGCCGAGACGGTCGACCGCATCCAGGGGGCCCCCCGGCTCCCGGTGCCGGTCGCGCCGGTGGTCGAGGGCCTCGAGTTGCGGCCGGTCTTCACCGCCCACCCCACCCAGGCGGCCCGCCGCTCGATGCTCGACAAGCTCCGCCAGGTGGCGGAGCTTCTGGCGGTCCCCAGCTCGCCCGCCGCCGAGGCCCGCACCGAGCGCCGGCTGGCCGAGGTGATCGACCTGATGTGGCAGACCGACGAGCTGCGCCACGGCCGGCCCGACCCCCGGGCCGAGGCCGAGTCGGTGCTGTTCTACCTGGACCAGCTGTCCAGGACCATCGTGGCCGAGCTGCTCGACGACTTCGGCGACGAGCTCGCCCGCCTCGGGATCGAGCTCCCGGCCGGCGCCCGACCGTTGCGCTTCGGTTCCTGGGTGGGAGGAGACCGCGACGGCAACCCCTACGTCACCCCGGCGCGCACCACCGAGATCCTGGCCCTGCAGCACGAGCACGCCCTGGCCACGCTGGTGGCGAGCGTCGACGACCTCATCCGGGACCTGAGCAACTCCACGACGGTGGTGGGGAGCTCCGAGGCCCTGGACAAGAGCCTGGCCCAGGACCAGAGCATGCTCCCCGAGGTCCACCAGGTGTTCGGCAAGCTGAACGCCCACGAGCCCTACCGGCTCAAGTGCTCCTACATCCGCCAGCGCCTGCTCAACACCCGGGCCCGGCTGCGAGCGGGCACCTCCCACCAACGGGGACTCGACTACCGGGACCGGGAGGAGCTGCTGGCCGACCTCGAGGTGATGGCCGACTCGCTCCGGGAGAACCGCGGTGAGCTGGTGGCCGACGGCCGGCTGCGCCAGGTCATGCGCAACGTGGCGGTGTTCGGCTTCCACCTGGCCACCCTGGACGTGCGGGAGCACGCCGACAAGCACCACGCCGTGCTGAGCGAGCTCTACGACCGCCTGGAGGACCCCGACATCCGCTACGCCGGCCTGCGCGGCCCCGAGCGCCTGCAGCTGCTCTCGCGCGAGCTGCGCAGCCGTCGTCCCCTCCTCGGCCCCACCACCGTGCTGGCCGACGGGCTCCAGGCCACCGTCGAGGTCTTCGCCGCCATCCGCGAGGCCCTCGACCGCTTCGGTACCGACGCCATCGAGAGCTACGTCGTCTCCATGGCCCGGGGCGCCGACGACGTGCTGGCCGCCGTCGTCCTGGCGCGCGAGACCGGCCTGGTCGACGTCCACGCCCACCTCGCCCGCATCGGCTTCGTCCCCCTCATCGAGACGATCGACGAGCTGCGCCGGGCCGGCGAGATCCTCGACGAGCTGCTCTCCGACCCTGGCTACCGCCACCTGGTGCAGGTGCGCGACGACGTCCAGGAGGTCATGCTCGGGTACTCCGACTCGAACAAGCAGGCCGGGATCACCAGCTCGCAGTGGGAGATCCACCTGGCCCAGCGCCGCCTGCGCGACGTGGCCCAGGCCCACGGCGTCACCCTGCGCCTGTTCCACGGTCGGGGCGGGACCGTCAGCCGGGGAGGAGGGCCGGCGCACGACTCGATCCTCGCCCAGCCCTTCGGCACCCTCGAGGGCCGCATCAAGGTCACCGAGCAGGGCGAGGTCATCGCCGAGCGCCACGGGCTGCCCGGCCTGGCCCGCCACCACCTCGAGCTGGCCCTGGCCGCGGTGCTGGAGGCGTCGGTGCTCCACGTCGAGTCGCGGGTCGAGGCCGAGGTCCTCGAGGTCTGGGACAGGACCATGGACTGCGTGTCGGAGGCGGCGCTCGACGCCTACTGCGAGCTCATCGACACGCCCGGGCTGGTGGAGTACTTCCGCACCGCCACCCCGGTGGAGGAGCTGAGCGAGCTCAACATCGGGTCTCGCCCGGCGGTGCGCCCCGACGCCGGGGGGGCGGGCCTGGAGGACCTGCGGGCCATCCCCTGGGTCTTCGGCTGGACCCAGTCCCGCCAGATCGTCCCCGGCTGGTTCGGGCTCGGCACCGGCCTGGAGGCTGCGGCGGCGGCGGGGTGGTCCGACTCGCTGCGCCAGATGCACGAGTCGTGGCACTTCTTCCGGACCTTCGTCGCCAACGTCGAGCTCATGCTGGCGAAGTCCGACATGAGCATCGCCGCCCACTACGTGGAGACGCTCGTCGACCCCTCCCTCCACCCCATCTTCCGCACCATCCGGGCGGAGTACGACCGCACCTGCGCCCAGGTGCTGGCGCTGACCGGCCAGCGCCGCCTCCTCGACCGGGACCCCGACCTGCAGAGCTCGCTGGAGGTGCGCCAGGCCTCGCTCGACCCCATCTGCCACCTGCAGGTCAGCATGCTGGCCCGCCTGCGCGGCGCCGACGCGCCTGACCAGCTCCTGCGCCGGGCCCTGCTGCTCACCGTCAACGCCGTGGCCGCCGGCCTGCGCAACACCGGGTAGGAGGCCCGAGGGCTACCGGCCATCGACCCCGGCGAAGCGGCTGACGAGCCGGGCGAGCTGGATGGGGGCGTGGTGGACCACGGTGTGGGCGGCGCCGGGGATCACCGCCAGCTCGGACTGGGGCACCATGTCGGCCAACTGCTCCAACCACCGCTGGGGAGCGACCCGGTCGTGCTCGCCTCGCACCAGGAGGGTCGGGAGGCCCAGCCCCTCCAGCTTGGGCGTCATCGGGTCGTCCAGGGCGAGCTGCATGGTCCGCCACATCCGGCCCGGGCCCACCGAGCGGGCCTCGGCCAGGGCCAGCCGGTGGAACGCGAGCGGCTCACCCGGGGCGTTCGCCCACCAGCGCCACCACAGGCCCAGCACCCGCCGGACCCTCGGGTCGCCGGTCGGACCCACGAGCACGGCCCGGCCCACGGCGCCAGGTCGGCGGCGGGCCAGCTCGACCACGACCTCGGCCCCGATCGAGTGGCCCACCACCGTGGGGCACCTCGCACCCCAGGCGCCCATGGCCCCGTCCAGCGCCTCGGCCAGCCCGCCCACGTCGAGGGGCCGCCCCGGGCGAGGGCTGGCGCCGAAGCCGGGCAGGTCGGGCACCAGGACGCGGAACGCCGGGGCCAGCCGGTGGGCGGTGGGCAGGAGGTACCGGCTGGAGACCACCCCGTGGACCAGGACCACCGAGGGCGGGTCCGGGCCGGCCGGACCGGGCGAGACCCACGCGTGCAGCCTGCCCGCACCGGTCGCCAACCGGGTCGATCGCAGCACCGCCCCGCTCGGATCAGAACCGGTCGCCGAGCCACTCCCAGGCTCGCTCGACGACGTTGGCGTCGTCGGCCTCCGGCGGGGGTGTGCCCACCCGGGGCGGGGGCGGGGGCGGACCCGGAGCGGGGAGCACGGCGAAGGCCTCCTCCCCCGGTCGCACCAGGTGGTACTCCTCGCGGGCCAGGCGCTCGATCTCGGCGTCGTCCTCCAGCAGGCGGGCCCGCTCCTCGAGCAGGCGGCTCTGCTCCTCGAGCACCTCCAGCTGCTCCGTGGCGGCGGCGAGCGAGGCCCGCTGGGCCAGGAAGGTCCGGGTGGGGAACACCGTGGTGAAGACCACGCCCACGAAGGCCACCGTGGCGAGCACGGCCCACATGCGCCGGCCTCTTCCCCTCGGCGGGGTCACGTTCCCCCCCGCCGGGTCACTCCGCCCCCACCCGCCTGGGGTTCAGGGCGCCACCACCCCGGTAGGCGGCGGCCTCCCCCAGGTCGTCCTCGATGCGCAGCAGGCGGTTGTACTTGGCCACCCGGTCGCTGCGGGCGGGGGCTCCGGTCTTGATCTGGCCGCAGTCGGTGGCCACGGCCAGGTCGGCCACGGTGGTGTCCTCGGTCTCCCCCGAGCGGTGCGAGAGCACGGCGGTGTAGCCCGAGCGCAGGGCCAGGGCGACCGTCTCGAGCGTCTCCGTCAAGGTGCCCACCTGGTTGGGCTTGACCAGCACGGCGTTGGCCACGCCGGTGTCGATCCCCCGCTCCAGGCGCTCGCTGTTGGTGACGAAGAGGTCGTCGCCCACCAGCTGCACCCGGTGCCCGAGAGCCCGGGTGAGATCGGACCAGCCGTCCCAGTCGTCCTCGGCCATGGCGTCCTCGATGGACGCGATGGGGTAGCGCTCGCACAGGTCCACCCACAGGGTCACCAGCTCCTCGGCGTCGAGGACCCGGTCCTCGCCGACCAGGTGGTAGCGCCCCTCCGACCACAGCTCGGTGGTGGCGGGATCGAGGGCGAGGGCGACGTCCCTTCCCGGTGCCAGGCCGGCCGCGCCGATGGCCTCGACCAGCAGCTCCAGGGCCGACTCGTTGCTGGGCAGGTCCGGGGCGAAGCCGCCCTCGTCGCCGACGGCGGTGGCCAGGCCTCGCCCCTCCAGCAGGCGGCGCAGGGCGTGGTAGACCTCGGTTCCCCACCGCAGCGCCTCGCAGAACGACGCCGCGCCCACGGGCACCACCATGAACTCCTGGAAGTCGACGTTGTTGTCGGCGTGGACCCCGCCGTTGACCAGGTTCATGAGCGGGACGGGCAGGACGTGGGCGTTGACCCCCCCCACGTAGCGGTACAGCGGCAGGTCGAGCTCCTCGGCGCCGGCCCGGGCGACGGCCAGGGAGACCCCGAGCAGGGCGTTGGCGCCCAGGCGGGAGCGGTCGTCGCTGCCGTCGAGGGCGACGAGGGTGCGATCCAGGCCCCGCTGGTCGAGGGCGTCCAGGCCGACCACCGCGTCGGCGATCTCGCCCTCCACGTTGGCCACCGCCGTGCGCACGCCCCGCCCGCCGAAGCGGGCGCCGCCGTCTCGCAGCTCGACGGCCTCGTGGCGACCGGTGGAGGCGCCCGAGGGCACGATGGCTCGGCCCGCGACCCCCGAGTCCAGGTGGACCTCGACCTCGACGGTCGGCTGGCCCCGGGAGTCGAGCACCTCGCGGCCGACCAGGCGTTCGACGGTGCTCACGCGGTCCTGCCCGCGGTGGTGATGTGGCCCCTGTGGACGATGGGGAGCAAGTTAGCGGACCGGCTCCCGGAAGGTACGTCTCGCGCTGCTCCCGTGGCAGCATCTGGTGGTCGAAAGCGGCCGGGTATGGCCACGTTTCCATGACCAGAACGGGTTGGGCGAGGCGAGGCGGCGGGTACCTGGTCGAGATGACGGTCCACGATCCCCTCGGCCCCCAGCCCGAACCGGCCGACCAGCCGTTGCCCGGTCCCGGCCCCGGCGAACCACCCACCCCCCTGGTCCCCGACCCGGCCCCGATGCCCGACCCCACGCCGGCCGACCCGGCGCCCGGGCCCGGCCCGGCGCCCGACCCCGCTCCCGCCTGATCGACGGCCGACCCGGCGTGGCTCGGGCTAGGACGGCTAGGAGTCCCGGGATCGCCCCTTGACGAAGCGGGCCAGCATCATCAGGTAGGTCACCACCACGCCGAGGGCGGCGGCCGCGAAGAGCCAGGTCACCAGGCCGAGATCCCGACCCGGCTCCTGGCAGTCGGTTGCCGCCGCGGCCCGGGCCTCGAACTCCCCCGCCTCGAGGTCGCGGCCCTGGTAGCGCACCCCGCTCATGGGCACGGTGGCAGGGTCGAAGGTGACCTCGTCGACGTCGTCGACGGGCTCGGCGTCGAGGACGACGACCACCGTCAGCGGGCCCGGTGGCAGGTCGGGCGCCACCTCGGCCACGAACCCGAAGGGTGGGGGGGTGGCGCCCACGACGTAGCGTTCGTCGATCGAGCCCTTGGTCGAGACGATCCGCCAGCGTGTGGACCCGTCCTCCCCTCGGACGGCGAGGCTGACCACCCGCTCGGACCGGCAGCGGGGCACGACCACGGCGGCGCCCACCGGGCCCTCGGCCCTAACCACCCCCAGGCGGGCGCCGGCGGGGGGGTCGCTGACTTCGGTGCCCAGGGCCAGGGCGGCCACGAACGCCACCACGGCGACGACGCCCACGCCCCCCGAGACCACCATGGGCAGGCTGGGTGGCTCCTGGCCGGCCCTCCAGAGATCAGCCCGGCGGGTCATCGCCCTGCACGTCGGCGGCCTCGAGCCCGTGGCGGGCCGCGACCTGGTCGCGCACCCGGCTGGCGACCGTGCGCAACGCCGCCTCGGGGTCGAGGTGCAGGCGGCGGGCGGCGGCCACCGCCGAGTAGAGCAGGCCTCCCAGGTCGTCGCTGGTGGCGAGCGCCCCCAGGTCGGCCCGCTCGACCAACGCCACGTCGACGCCGACCGAGGAGGCCCGGCGCTGGACCTTGTGGGCGTAGAGCAGCGCGGGCAGGTGGGCGGGGATGCCGTCCATGACCCCGGCCCGCCCCTCCTCCTCGCGCTTGATGCGGTCCCAGTTGCGCACGATGTCGTCGGCGCCGTCGACCTCCAGCCCGGCGAAGACGTGGGGGTGGCGGCGCACGAGCTTGTCGTGGATCCCCCGGGCCACGTCGGCCACGTCGAAGCGGCCCGCCTCGGCCGCGAGGGTGGCGTGGAAGAAGACCTGGAACAACACGTCGCCCAGCTCCTCGGCCAGGTGCTCGTAGGCGCCGTCAGCAGCGCCAGCGGCAGCCGGGCCGGTGCCCGTGCCGGCGTCGATCCCCTCGATGGCGTCGATCCCCTCGATGGCGTCGATCCCCTCGATGGCGTCGATCCCC
>JADDRA010000058.1:14126-37553 GCA_016781105.1 Actinomycetota bacterium
GATCCCCTCGATGGCGTCGATCCCCTCGATGGCGTCGATCCCCTCGATGGCGTCGAGCAGCTCGTAGGTCTCCTCCAGCAGGTACCGGGTGAGGCTGGCATGGGTCTGCTCGCGGTCCCAGGGGCAGCGCTCGCGCAGCGTGCGCACCAGCTCGGCGAAGCCCACCAGCTCGGCCCCCACCGGGGAGGCCAGCTCGGGGATCCACAGCGTGGTCAGGTGGTCGGGCTCGAGGCTGCGGTCGAGGTCGGCCCAGTCGAGCTCGACCACCACCTCGTCGGCCAGTCCCAGGCGCTGGAGGACGACGACCGACGCCGGTGGGTCGTGGGGGGCCAGCTTGACCGCCGAGAGCACGGGGCGCGTGTCGCACTGGGCGACCAGGAGGGGCCCGCGCTCCCCCGCGGCCTCGGTGGCGAAGCGATGCCCGTCGACCAGGCGGACTCCGGCGGCCAGGGGATCCACTCCCAGGCGGGCCCAGGCCAGGTCGAGGAACGACAGGGCGGGCACCAGCTCGACCTCGACCCGCTCGTCGGCGACCAGCAGGGCCACGCTGCGCTCGGCCACCAGCGGCGAGCCGGGGACGGCGTAGAGCACCTCACCGTGCTCGCCGGCCGCCTCCACCAGGCGCTCGACGATGGCGGGGTAGACCTCGTCGAGCGAGACCGCCCGGTCGTAGAGGTCGTCGCAGGACACGGCGGCGCTCACGACGTGGGCGCACGGGTGGGACACGGTGCGCAGGTAGCGCACGGGAATGCGCTCGAGGGCGGCGAGGGCGGCGGTGCCGAGCAGGTCGGCCCCCGCCGGTCCGAGACCGACGACCACGACCCGAGGGGTCATCGACCGCCGGCGCGGGGATCGGTGCTGGCGTCGGCGGGGGCCTCGGCCTCACCGGAGCCGGCCGTGGCGGCCGGTCCCTCCGGGGGCACCACCGCTCCCGGCGCCTCCGGGTCGTCGCAAGCGTCCACCCACGAGCCGTAGCGGGGGTTGACGTCGACGTTTGCCTCGCAGGTGAGCTGGTCGATGAAGGTGCTGAAGTCGGCCGTGCGCTGGGTCTGGAGGGTCTGGAGGACCTGGTCCTGCACCTCCTCGAAGGGCAGCTCCCCCCGGGACTCGACCAGGATCAGGTGGAACCCGGCGCCGGTCTCCACCGGTCCGCTGACCTGGCCGACGGGCAGGGTGAAGGCGGCCTCCTCGAACTCGGGGATGAAGCGCCCCCGCCCGCCGCAGCCCAGGCTGCCGGACTCGGCCGCCGCGGCAGGGTCGTCGGACTGCTCACGGGCCAGGACCCGGAAGTCGGCCCCTTCGCCGAGCTGGCGGGCCAGGTCCTCGATGCGGGCCCGGGCCTCATCGGGTCCCCGGGTGGCGAGGTTGGCGAAGATGTGGCTGACGCACACGCCGACGTAGTCGCCCCGGTGCTCCTCGTAGTAGGTCCTGGCCTCCTCGGGCGTAGGGGTGGGGGCGATCAGCTCCTGGAGGCGCCGAGTCAGGGCCTGGCGGCGGATGAGCTGGTCCCGGTAGCCGGCCGGGAAGGCCTCGAAGACCTGGTCGCCACCCACCGAGGCCACCGCCTGGGGACGGTTCTCCTCGAGGTCGGCGTCGCTGAGCTGCAGCCCCCGGGCCCGCGTCTCCTGCTCGAGGAGCTGGTAGTAGACGCCGAGCGACAGGAGCCGGGCCACGAAGCCGGTGTCGAAGCTGCCCTGCCCTTCGCCGGCGACGCGCAGGTCGAGGCCCTGGCGGGCCAGGCCCTCCTCGACGATCTCCCGGTAGCGCTCGTTGCCCTGGATGGCCATCAGCTCGTCCTCCAGCGCCTCGGCACCGATGGTGTCGCCATTGACCGTGGCCACCCGCGTCTCGCTCACCGACGCGCAGGCGCCCGAGGCCAGGGTGGCGACCAGGCCCAGGGCGGCGAGGCGGCGGGTGGCGTGCACGGGGCTCAGGATGCCACCGCCGGCGTCTCCTCGGGGAGCAGCGTGGCCAGCAGGGTGGTGAGTGCGAGCGCCGGGTCGGCCCCCCGGGCCAGGGGCACGACGAGCTGGCCCAGCTCCTCGCGGTAGATGGCGTCGCGCTGCAGGCGCCGCAGGCGCAGCGCGGCGCTGGGCCGCAGGCGCACCGGCGACAGCCGGGCCAGGCGGCCCGAGCCCACCGGGCTGGCACCCACGGCCACGGTGCGGATGCCCGTGCGGTGGCACTCGGCCCGCAGGCGGGCCACGGCCAGCAGGGCCTCGGCCGGAGGTGGGACCGGGCCGTAGCGGTCCTCCCACTCCCCGCGCAGGTCGGCCACCTCCTCGGGCGTGGTCACCCCGGCCAGGCGGCGGTAGGCCTCCAGGCGCAGCTCCTCCTTGGCCACGTAGCCGACCGGAAGGTGGGCGTCGAGGGGGAGGTCGAGGGTGATCTCGACCGGCTCGGCCGGGCGCTCCCCCTTCAGCTCGGCCACCGCCTCGCTGACCAGCTGCACGTACAGGTCGTAGCCCACGGCGGCGATGTGGCCCGACTGGCTCTCCCCCAGCAGGTTGCCCGCCCCTCGGATCTCGAGGTCGCGCATGGCGATCCTGAAGCCCGAACCCAGCTCGGTGGCCTCCCCGATGGTCTTGAGCCGCTCATAGGCGTCCTCGGACAGGGCGTGGTCACGCGGGTGGAACAGGTAGGCGTAGGCCCGGGTGCCCGCTCGTCCCACCCGTCCCCGCAGCTGGTGGAGCTGGCCCAGGCCCAGGCGGTCGGCCCGATCGACCACCAGGGTGTTCACCGTGGGCATGTCGATGCCCGACTCGATGATGGTGGTGCACACCAGCACGTCGTGCTCACCGTGCCAGAAGTCGAGCACCACCTTCTCCAGCGTGCCCTCGTCCATCTGGCCGTGGGCCACCGCCACCCGGGCCTCGGGCACCAGCTCCCGCAGCTCGGCCGCCACCTGCTCGATGTCGGCCACGCGGTTGTGTACGAAGAAGACCTGGCCCTCGCGCAGCAGCTCCCGGCGCAGGGCCTCGCCCACGGCCCGCTCGTCGTACTCCCCCACGTAGGTGAGGATGGGCTGGCGCTCGGCCGGTGGGGTGTGCAGGAGGGATAGGTCCCGTATGCCGGTCAGGCTCAGCTCCAGGGTGCGGGGGATGGGCGTGGCCGACAGGGTGAGCACGTCGACGTCGGCCTTGAGCGCCTTGATGGCCTCCTTGTGGCCCACGCCGAAGCGCTGCTCCTCGTCGACCACGAGCAGGCCCAGCCGCTTGAAGGCGATGTCGGAGCTGAGCAGGCGGTGGGTGCCGATGACGATGTCGACCGACCCGTCGGTCACCCCCTGGACGACGGACCTGACCTGGGCCGGGGTGAGGAAGCGGCTGAGCACCTCGACCCGCACCGGGTAGGGGGCGAAGCGCTCGGCGAAGGTGGTGCCGTGCTGCTGGGCCAGCAGGGTGGTGGGCACGAGCACGGCGACCTGGACACCGTCCTGGACCGCCTTGAAGGCGGCCCGCAGGGCGATCTCGGTCTTGCCGAAGCCCACGTCGCCGCACACCAGGCGGTCCATGGGCCGGGCCAGCTCCATGTCGGCCTTGACCTCGGCGATCGCCCGATCCTGGTCGGGCGTCTCCTGGTACGGGAAGGCCTCCTCCAGCTCCCGCTGCCAGGGGGTGTCGGGGGCGAAGGCGTGGCCGGCGGTCGCCGCCCGCTGCTGGTAGAGCACCACCAGCTCCCGGGCGATCTCCCGGGTGGCGCTGCGGGCCTGGGCCTTGGCCCGCTGCCACTCGGCCCCGCCCATGCGGTGCAGGGTGGGAGACTCGCCGCCGGTGTAGTGGCGCACGGCGTCGATCGCCTCGGTGGGGACGTAGAGCTTGTCGCCCCCCCGGTACTCGAGCAGGAGGTAGTCGCGCTCGGTCCCGCCCATGGCCCGGGTGACCATGCCGCCGTAGCGGGCCACCCCGTGCTGGGCGTGCACGACGTAGTCACCGGACTTCAGGTCGTCGAAGAACCCGGCGGCCTCGCGACGGCGGGGCCGGGCGGGGCGGTGGGCCCGGCGCCGGCCGGTGACGTCGCGCTCGCTCAGCACGGCCAGGCGGGCCCCGGGCAGGACGAAGCCACGGTCGAGGGGCGCCACCACCGTGTGGCCGCCGGGGCGGACCAGGGCGGCGGGGTCGGTCTCGGCGTGCACCGGGGCCAGGGTGACGCCCTCCTCGGCGAGCACGACCGCCATGCGGGTGGCCGAGCCCCGGCCGTCGGCGGCCAGCACCACCCGGTACCCGTCGGCCAGCAGGTCGCGCAGCCGGCCGGCCAGGTGGCCGGCGTCGCCCACCACCGGGGCCCAGGCCCGGGCCTCCACCTGGGGGGTCGCCGGTCCCTCGGCCGTGGTGACCATGCTCAGGGCCGGCGCCGAGGTGCGGGACAGGAGGTCGTCGAAGGGCAGGTGCAGGCGGGGGAGGTCGCCCTCGCCCTCGGTCGTGGCGCCCCAGGTCCGGGCCAGGGAGGCGGCCAGATCGGCCTCCTCGGCGGCCAGGTCGGCGGCCCGGTCCCGCAGCCGTCGGGGCTCCACCAGCACTACCTGGCCGCCGGCGTCGCGGCCGGCGCCGCGGGTGTCGCCGCCGGGGTGGGCGGCGGGGGCCAGCAGGTCGAACAGGGTGTGCTCGCCGTCGGCCAGCCAGGGCAGCCACGACTCCATGCCGTCGAAGAGCTGGCCCTCGGCCAGGCGCTCCCACTGCTCCCGGCCCCAGGGCCGGCTGGCCACCAGCGCCGCGGCCCGCCTGCGCACCTCCTCGGTGGGCAGCAGCTCCCGGCACCCGAAGAGCTCGACGACCTCGACGTCGGCCCGGGAGCGCTGGTCGCTGACCGAGAAGGCACTGAGGCGGTCGACCTCGTCGCCCCACAGGTCGATGCGCACGGGGCCGTCGGCGGTGGAGGGGTAGACGTCGACGATCGAGCCCCGCACCGCCACCTCGCCCCGGTGCTCCACCTGGTACTCCCGGCGGTAGCCCTCGCCCACCAGGCGCTCGACCAGCTCGACGGGGTCGAGCTGGTCGCCGGGGCGGACCACGACGGGCTCGACGTCCTCGGCGTGGGGGCCCAGGCGCTGGACCAGCGCCCGCACGGGGGCGACGACCACCTGCGCCAGCCCCCGGCGCAGGTGCCACAGGGTGCGCAGCCGCCGTCCCATGGTCTCCACGCTGGGGCTGACCCGTTCGAAGGGCAGGGTCTCCCAGGCCGGGAACAGCTCGACGCCGTGGGGGTCGGCGAGGAAGGCCCCCAGGTCGTGCACCAGGCGCTCCGCCTCCCCGGTCGTGGCCACGGCCACCACCAGGGGCCCCCGCTCGACCCGCCCGGCCAGCCCAGCCAGGGCGATGGCCCGGGCCGCCTCGGGCACAGCCAGCGTGGCCGAGCTCCGCCCCACCACCTGGGCCAGCGCCGGCTCGTCGCGCAGCAGCGAGGGCAGGGACGACAGGCGCACGGGCCGCTCAGCCTACCGGTCCGCTCCCACCCGCCGCCTTCCGGGCCCCCGTCCCTCAGGCACCGGTCCCTCTCCCCTCCCCTGTTCTTTGTCGCGTTCTGTACCCCGGCGGTACGGAACGCGACAAAGAACGGTACGAGGGGGGTTTCTGTCTCACCCCAGCGGTTGAATCGTCAGCCATGAGCACCGACGACAGCCGCCTTGCCCACGCCGTCGTTCGCCAGCACGGCAACGTGCGCACCTCCCAGGTCCACCGCTTGGGTGCATCCGACCGAGTGATCCGGCGACGGCGCGAGCCAGGCCTGCTGATCGCCGTGCATCGGGGGGTCTACCGCCACGCTGCAGTCCACCCCGACCCGCGGGCTCGTCTCCATGCCGCCGTCCTGGCGGGTGGCCCGGCCGCCGGCGTCCCACCGCAGCGCGGCCCGCCTCCACCAGCTACGAGGCGTCCCCCTCGGGCGTCCAGAGATCACGGTCCCGGGCACTCGTCTCCCCCGCCACCGCGGCATCACCCAGCACCGCAGCAACCTGTTGGAGGCACTGGACGTGACCTCGATCGATGGCATCCCGGTCACCACGTTGGCCCGAACCTTGCTCGACCTGGGTGCCGTCGTGCCCTTCGAAGTCGTCGAGCTGGCGGCCCAGGATGCCCTCATCGAGCAGCGCACCTCGACCACCGAGCTCATCTGCACGCTCGAGCGAGTGGGGCGACGAGGGCGACGAGGCACGGCTGCTCTTCGAGCCGTGGTGGCTGCGAGCCTGCCCGCCAACGGCGTCGACACCCGCCTGGAGCTGGCCTTGTTGCGCCTGGTCGAGTCGTGCCCGGTGCCGCCACCGGTGCTCCAGCACGAGATCGTGGTGGCCGGCGGCGGGAGGTACCGCCTCGATGAAGCCTGGCCCGACCTGCGGATCGCCGTCGAGGCCGACGGGCGACGCTGGCACTCCACCCGCCGGGACTTCGAGCGGGACCTGGCTCGCGTTCGGGCCATCACCGCAGCCGGCTGGTCCCACTATCGCTACAGCTGGGCCGACGTGCACCAGCACGCGCCGCGCGTCCGAGCCGAGCTCACGGCGGTGATCACGGCCTCGCTCGCCGTTGACCTTTGTCGCGTTCCGTACCGAGGAGGCGCACAACGCGACAAAGAACGGTGGGGGGAGGGGGAAGGGGTCGGGCCGGAAGGTTGGGGGGTCAGGTGTTGTAGCGGTTCATGGCTCGGGCGGGACCCTCGGTGAGGAGGAGCTCGACCGCGTCGGCGGCGTCGGCGACGGCGACGTCGAGCTCCGCCCGCTCGGCCTTGCCCGGCCGGCGCAGCACGTGGTCGGCCCCGGCCTGGCGCCCGGGGGGCTTGCCCACGCCCAGGCGCACCCGGAGGAAGGCGTCGCTGTGGAGATGGGCCTTGATCGACTTGAGGCCGTTGTGGCCGGCCAGTCCCCCGCCGACCTTCACCTTGAGCCGCCCCGGCTCCAGGTCGAGCTCGTCGTGGACGACGACCAGGCGGGCGATGTCGTCGGGGCAGTACCGCCGGACCAGGGGGGCGACGGTCTCTCCGGACAGGTTCATGAACACCCCCGGTTGGGCCAGCACCAACAGGCGCCCGCCCAGCTTCACCTCGGTCGACAGGGCCCGGCCCACCGCCCGCTTGAGCCGGGCACCGTGGCGCTCGGCCAGCCGGTCGATCACCTCGGCCCCGACGTTGTGGCGGGTCCCCTTGTACTCCCCACCGGGGTTGCCGAGGCCGACGGCGAGCAGGTCGGCGGGCGTCCCCTGGGCCGGGCCCCCCCGCCGGCTGAGCAGGGGCACCTACTGGTTCCCGGCGTTCCCCTCGGCCGCCTCTCCGCCCTCGCCCCCGCCGGCCTCGGCGCCGGCCGCAGCCTCGGCGTCGAGCTCCTCAGCCTCGAGGGTGGTGCGGCTGATCTGGGCGACGACCACCGGCTCCTCCGGATCGACCTCGGTGGTGACGCCCGAGGGCATGCGCAGGTCGCCCACCCGGACCGTGTCACCCACCGCCATGCCCGTGACGTCGACCACGAACTCGTTGGGGATGTTCCCCGGCGTGGCCGACACGGTGAGGCTGAACATGACCTGATCGACGGTGCCGGACTCGCGCCGGACCTCCTCGGCCGAGCCCGTGACCTCGACGGGGACCTCGACGGTCATGACCTCGTCCCGGTTGACGAGGATGAAGTCGACGTGGGTGACCCGGTTGCGGATGGGGTCGCGCTGCAGGTCGCGCACGATGGTGAGGTGCTGGCGCCCGTCGACCTCGAGGTCGATCAGGGCGTTCATCCCCGCCTCGGTCGTCAGGGCGGCCCGCAGGTCGCGCCGCTGCACCGCCACCGCCACGGGCTCGATCCCGTGCCCGTAGACCACCGCCGGGATCTTCCCCTCGGCCCGGAGCCTCCTCGACCCCCTCGAACCCAGGGACCGACCGACCTCCGCCCGCAACGCCACCTCAGCCATGGAGGCGCAGTGTACCGACGAGGCCGCGAGCGCCCGCTCAGGACTGGTTCTCGCCGCCGAAGATCTCCGACACCGAGGTGTCCTCGAACACGGCGTCGATGGCGTCGGCGATGATCCGGGCGATCGGCAGCACCTCGACCTTGTCGATCTGCTTGTCGTCGGGCAGCGGGAGGGTGTCGGTCACCAAGATGCGGTCGATCACCGAGTTCTTCAGGCGGTCGACCGCCGGGCCCGAGAACACGGCGTGGGTGGCGGCGGCCCACACCTCGGCCGCTCCTTGCGCCTTGAGCTGCTCGGCCGCGGCGCCGATGGTGGCGGCGGTGTCGATCATGTCGTCGACCAGCACGCAGAGACGGCCGGCCACCTCGCCCATCACGCCCAGCGCCTCGACCTGGTTGATCTCGCCTCGGCGTCGGCGCTTGTACACCGAGGCCATGTCGGTGCCCAGGTGGCGCGAGAAGCGCTCGGCGACCCGGAGGCGCCCGGGGTCGGGTGACACGACCACGACGTCGCCCCCGAGGTTGGCCCGCAGGTGCTCGACGAGCACGGGCATGGCCGTGAGGTGGTCGAAGGGCCCGTCGAAGAAGCCCTGGATCTGGCCCGAGTGCAGGTCGACGCTCACCACCCGGTTGGCTCCTGCCGCCCGTAGCTGGTCGGCCACCAGCTTGGCGGTGATCGGCTCACGACCCTGGCTCTTGCGATCCTGGCGGGAGTAGCCGTAGTAGGGGCACACGGCGGTGACGCGCTTGGCCGAGGCCCGCTTGGCCGCGTCGATCATGATGAGCTGCTCCTGGATGGCGTCGTTGACCGAGCGGGTGGCCGACCCGCAGTGGGTCTGGACGATGAAGACGTCGCCCCCTCGGACCGACTCCCCGAAGTGGCAGCGCATCTCCGAGTTGGCGAAGTCGATCAGGTTGGTCTCACCCAACTCCACGCCGAGGTGGCCGGCGATGTCGCGGGCCAGGGCGGGGTGGGTGCGCCCGGTGAGCAGGTGGAGCTTCTTCTTGGGCACCAGCTCCATGCCCACCCGGCCGCTCGTGGTCATTCGCTCGCCTCTCCTCGCCGATGCGCCCACCGCCGGGCCGGAGTGTAGAAGGGCCCGGCCGCCTGCCCGGCGGGCACCACCGTGCCGGAAGGGAGGTGGGCGAAGGGCCCGACCTCGGCACCGGGGCCGATCTCGGCGTCGACGGCCACCGTGTGCGCCACCCGGGCGCCGGCACCGACCAGGCAGTCGACCAGATGGCTGTCGGGACCGATCTCGGCGCCCTCGGCCACCACCGTCGCCCCCTGGAGCAGGGTCCCGGGGAAGAGAGTGACGTCGGGGGCGAGGCCCACCGAGGCGTCGATGTAGGTGCGCTCGGGATCGACCAAGGTGACGCCCATCGCCATCCACCCCAGGTTGGTGCGCCGGCGCAGCTCGGCCTCGGCCACGGCCAGCTGGGCCCGGTCGTTCACGCCCGCGACCTCGAGGGGGTCGTCGACGACCAGGGAGGTGACCGGGTAGCCGGCACCCGACAGCACGGCGATCACGTCGGTCAGGTAGTACTCGCCCTTGCGGTTCTCCGGGCTGAGGCGACGCAGGGCCGGGGCCAGGAGGCTGCGGCGGAAGCAGTAGACCGAGGTGGCCACCTCGTCGATGAGCCGCTCGTCGGGGCTCGCCTCGATCTCCTCGACGATGCGCACGACCCGCTCGTCCCGGCCCCGCACCACCCGTCCGTAGCCGCGCGCGTCGGGGACCCGGGCGCTGAGCAGGGTGGCGGCCGCCCCCGTCCGCCTGTGGGTCTCGACCAGCCGCTGCAGCGTGGAGGCACGGAGCAGGGGAGCATCCCCGGGGACGACGAGCACCTCGGCCCCCTCGACCGAGGGGTCGTCGAGGTCGTCGTCGGCCAGCGCGGTGAGGCCGACCATGAGGGCGTCGCCCGTCCCCCGGGGCACGAGCTGGTCGACGAAGTCGACGCGCAGCCCGCCGCAGCCGTCGTCCACGAGCTCCTTGGTCACCCACTCGGCCCCGTGGCCGACCACGACGACGACCTGCGCCGGCACCAGCTCGGCCAGCCGGTCGAGGATGTGCAGCAGCATCGCCCGCCCGCACAGCCGGTGCAGGGGCTTGGGCCGCAGCGAGCGCATGCGGGTGCCCTGGCCGGCGGCCAGCACGACGCAGGTGAGCGGCGGTGTGGTCATGGCTCGGGGGGGAGGAGTCGAACCCCCATTCTCTGGACCAAAACCAGATGTCCTGCCATTGGACGACCCCCGACCGGGTTGGGCCAACGGTAGTCGGGGTGGAACCGGCGCCGGCCTCCAACTACCCTCGGCGCCGAATGGGCTCACTGATCAAGAAGCGGCGCAAGCGCATGCGCAAGAAGAAGCACAAGAAGATGCTCAAGCGCACCCGCTTCCAGCGCCGGGCCAAGAAGTAGGCCCGGGCGCGGCAGCGCCCGTCGTGCGGACCACGACCCGACCGCCGCCCGGGTGGTCCCCGTCCACGAACCAGGTCGACCCGCTGCCCGCCAGCACCGGAACCTTGCCGGTCGCCTCGCCCAGGCGATCGCGCCACGCGGCCAGCTCGGGCGCCACGTGCAGCGCCGCCGCCTCGAGGTCGTTGCTGCCCGCGCCCGTTGGCCCCCCCAGGCGGTCCCAGGCCCGGTACACCTCGGCCGTGGCCACGCCGAAGGGCGGGATGAGCAGGGTGTAGGTGCGTCGCACCGACGCCAGGGGCACGACCCGATCCCCGATCCCACCGACCCGGGCCCGTCCCCCCACCAGGCAGAAGGGCACGTCGGCGCCGAGCGACGCGGCCATGGCCAGGTCGGTGCAGCCGGCCCAGCGCAGGACGGCGGCGGCGTCGGCCGAGCCGCCGCCCAGGCCGGCGCCGGCGGGGATGCGCTTGACCAGGCGCACCCGGGCGCGCCGTCCCAGGGCGGCCAGCGCCCGGCGCACCAGGTTGTCGTCGCCCCCGGGCACGTCCAGGCCCGAGGCCCCGACCACCTCGAGCTCGTCCCCCTCGTCGTCGAAGGTCAGCTCGTCGGCCAGGTCGAGGGTGACCATCTCGGCGTCGATCTCGTGGTAGCCGTCCGGGCGCGTGCCCGACACCCGCAACGAGCAGGTCAACTTGGCCGGGGCCGCCACCACGACCGTCACTACCGACGAGCCCCACCTCGGTGGGCGCAGGCGGCCAGGGCACCCCAGGCCAGCACGTCCAGCTCCTCGGCCCGGGCCTCGGGGCGCACCCCGGCGCAGGCGAAGTCCTCGGGGGTGACCAGGCCGACCAGGGCTCGGCGCAGCATCTTGCGCCGCTGGGCGAAGCCGGCCCGGACCAGCCCGAACAGCTCGTCGGGCGGCACCAGGGCGGGGTCGACGGCCGGGGACGGTCGCCGTTCGAGGGCCACCAGCACCGAGGTGACCGCCGGCTCGGGCGCGAACACCGAGGCGGGCACCCGCCCGGCCAGCCGGGCCACCGCCCAGTAGGCCACCTTCACCGAGACGGCCCCGTAGGCGGAGGTCCCCACCCGAGCGGCGAGCCGCTCCCCCACCTCACGCTGCACCAGGACCACCATGCGCGCGATGGCGGGGACGTGGTCGAGCAGGTCGGCCACCAGAGGGGTGGCCACGTTGTAGGGGAGGTTGGCGACCAGGACCCAGCCGGCCCCGCCGCCGCTCGAGCCGGGAGGCGGCCCCAGCAGGGCGTCCCAGTCGAGGCTGAGGGCGTCGGCGTGGACGACCGTCGCCCCGGCCGGCTCGACCACCTCGCGCAGGGCGGGCAGGAGGTGGCGGTCGACCTCCACGGCCGTGACCGCCGCGCCCGTCTCGCACAGGGCCAGGGTGAGCGAGCCGAGGCCGGCCCCGATCTCGACCACCCGATCGCCCGGTCCGACCTCGGCCAGGCGGGCGATGCGCCGCACGGTGTTGGCGTCGACGACGAAGTGCTGGCCGAGGGCCCGGCTCGGCCGCAGACCGTGGCGAGCCTGGAGGTCGGCGACCTCCCGACCCGTCAGCGTCACCAGTCGAGCCGGGCGGGGAAGACCCCCTGGTCGAGGGGGGCGAGGCGGGCGAAGTCGTCCCGGTGCAGGTCGAGGACCTTGTCGTCACCGCTGTAGGGGCCCCGGTCGTCGACGGTGCAGGTGATCCACGCCCCGGTGTCGAGGTTGGTGACGGTCACGACCGTCCCCCGCTCGATGGTGCGGTGGGCGCAGACCCCGGCCCGGGAGCCGGGCAGGTCGTACCACGACACGTACCCCTCGTGGACCCCGTCGGCGTGCTCGGCCGCGAGCGCGGCGGGCACCGGCTCGGGCGGCGGAGGTGGTGGTGGTGGTGCCGTGGTGGGGGGGGCGGGTGGCGCGGTCGTGGTCGTGGCCGCCGGTGCCGCGGTCGTGGTCGTGGGCGCCGGTGCCGAGGTCGTGGTCGTGGGCGCCGGAGCCTCGGTGGTCGAGGTCGAGGCTGACGCCTCAGGCGATGGGGTCGCCGCCTGGGCCGCCGGCGGCTCGGGAGGCGCCGGCGCGGTGGTGCTCGGTGCGACGGGCGGCGGGGCCGGAGCATCGGATGTCGCCACCGGGGCGGCGAGGAGCGAGGGGGACGGGCTGTCGGGGGCGTCGACGACGTCGGGGCGGTAGGCGCCAGCGGCGACCACAACCTCCCGGGGAGCGTCCGGGGCGGCCCCGGTGGTGAACACCTGGGGGCCGAGGACCACAGTGGCGACGATGGCCACCAGCAGCCAGACGCGACGAAACGTGCTCTCCTTGGCCGTCAGGACCCCACCCTCTCCCCTCGGAAGCCCCGACCCTAAGAGCGGTTGTAACCAGACCGCAACTTTTCGAGAGACGGGGTCAGTGGGCTGCGGGGCCCTCCTCGGCCGGGGTGGGGACCGGGAGGTCGAAGAGGCGAGCGGCCGTGGTCGACGAGGCTGCGGCGACGACGGAGGTCGGAACCCCCTTGGCCTCGGCCACGGCGGTGCCGACCAGGGGGACCCAGGCCGGGCGGTTGGCCTGACCCCGGTGGGGCACCGGTGCCAGGTAGGGACTGTCGGTCTCCACCGTGAAGCGGTCGAGCGGGCACAGGGCGGCGGCGGCCCGTACCTCGGCCGCGCCCTTGAAGGTCACGATCCCGCTGAAGCTCAGCGCCGCCCCGATGGCCAGGGCCCGCTCCGCCTCGGGCGGACCACCGGTGAAGCAGTGGAACAGCGTCCTTGGCGGTGTGCCCTCGGAGGCCAGGATGGCGAAGGTGTCGTCCCAAGCCTCGCGGCTGTGGATGACCAGGGCCAGGTCGTGGGCGTGGGCCAGGCCCACCTGGGCGGCGAAGACGAGGCGCTGGCTGGGCCGGGGCGAGTGGTCGTAGTGGTAGTCGAGCCCGCACTCCCCCACCGCCACCACCTCGGGCGCACCTAGGAGCTCGGCGATGCCGTCGAGGCCGCCGCTCGCGTCGTGGGGATGGACGCCGGCGGTGGCCCACACCTCGTCATGGGCACGGGCCACCTCCAGGGCGGTGCGCGAGCCGGCGGCGTCGGTCCCCACGTCGACCAGGCGGTCGACCCCCGCAGCCCGGGCCTCGGCGATCACCACCGCCGCCTCGGCCCCCGGGGGCAGGTGGCAGTGGCTGTCGGTCCACACGACGACGGCCAGGCTCAGGCCGGCTGCAGGCGGGGGAACAGGGGCCCGCCCTTGTCGACGGGCAGCCCGCCGGGGTAGCCGCCCCAACCGGCCGCCTCGGGCAGGCGCTGGTCGTCGGGACGCCCGGTCAGGCCGAGACGGCGCCACAGCTCGGCGCACGCGCCGGGCATGGCCGGGCTGGCCAGCACGGCGACGATCCGCAGCACCTCCAGGGCCGAGCCCAGCACGGCGTCGACCGCAGGGCCGGGCTCGGCCTTCCAGGGCTCGTTGGCCTCGAGGTGGGCGTTCGCCTCCCGCACCAGGCGCCAGGTGGCGTCGAGGGCCTCCGAGGTGGCCATGCGCTCCCACGCGTCGGCGGCGTCCCGGTAGGCAGACGCGGCGACAGGGGCGAGCGGGCTGTCGGGCGAGGGGGCGGGACCGGTCCCCCCGCACTTCTTGGCCACGATCGTGGCCACCCGGCTGAGCAGGTTGCCGAGGTTGTTGGCCAGGTCGGCGTTGTAGCGGGCCAGCATCCCCTCGAAGGAGAAGTCGCCGTCGGCGCCGAGCGGGATGTCGCGCAGGAAGTGGTACCGGTAGCCGTCGACCCCGAAGTCGGTGACCAGGTCGGCGGGCGCGATCTGGTTGAAGGCGGTCTTGCTCATCTTCTCCCCGCTCACCAGCAGGTAGCCGTGCACCTGGATGCGCCGGGGTGGGTCGACCCCGGCGGCGAGCAGCATCGCCGGCCAGTAGACGCAGTGGAAGCGCAGGATGTCCTTGCCGATGAGGTGGTGGACCGCCGGCCACCACCGCTCGAAACGCCCGTCGTCCTCGCCGTAGCCGATGGCGGTGGCGTAGTTGACCAGCGCGTCGTACCAGACGTAGAAGACATGCGCCGGGTCCCAAGGCACCGGGACCCCCCAGGAGATCGACGTGCGGCTGATGGAGATGTCGTCGAGACCGGCCCGGATGAGCCCGAGGGCCTCGTTGCGCTTGGCCTCGGGGCGGATGCAGTCGGGGTGGGTGGTGAACCAGTCGAGCAGGGGCTGTCGGAAGCGGCTGAGCCGGAAGAAGTAGTTCTCCTCCGCGAACGCCTCCACGGGGCGGCGATGGATGGGGCAGAGCCCCTCGACCAGATCGGCTTCGACGTAGTACGCCTCACAGGCCACGCAGTAGAGCCCCTCGTAGCTGTCCAGCTCGATGTGGCCGTTGTCGTAGATGGCCTGGAGCAGGGCGCCCACAGCGCGCCCGTGGCGAGGCTCGGTGGTGCGGATGAAGTCGTCGTAGCTGATGTCGAGCTGGCGCCAGGCCTGCAGGAAGCGGGCGCTGGTGCGGTCGGCCTGCTCGAGGGGGCTCACTCCGTTGGCCTCGGCCGCCCGGACGATCTTGAGCCCGTGCTCGTCGGTGCCGGTGAGAAAGAACACGTCCTCACCGAGGAGGCGGTGCCAGCGGCTGACCGCGTCACCGACGATGGTCGTGTAGGCGTGGCCGATGTGCGGCGCGTCGTTCACGTAGTAGATCGGCGTGGTGAGGTAGAACGGCCGGGCCACCGGGTCAATCTACCGGTGGGCCTCTCCGGCCTCCGGCCATTGCCCCGCCTGGTCGCCGAGCGGTTCCTCCGCCTGGTCGCCGAGCGGTTCCTCCGCCTGTTCGCCGGGCGGTGCCCTGCCCTCGGCCGCCGCCACGAGATGCAGGCCCTCGGGCGGCTCCGTGCCTTTGCCGTCACCCGCACGGTCGAGGGCCGTGCCGGCGAGCCCGCGCTGGCGCCGGAGCTCCTCGACCCGGGCGAGCGGCCGCTCGAGCGCTCGGCGCCGCGTGCCGGCCAGCTCTCGGTAGGCCGACTCCACGCCGTCGACCGCCCGGCCCACCTTGTCGAGGCCGGCACAGAAGCGCTCCCACTGGGCGGTGAAGGCCCCCAGCACCGACAGGATCTCCCCCGAGGTGCGGGCCAGGGCCGCGGTGTCGACCGCCTGGCGCACGACGGCCAGCACGGCGAAGAGGCTGAGGGGCGAGCACAGCACGACCTTCTGGCGCAGAGCCACCTCCACCAGTTCGGGATCGTGCTGGTGGACAAAGGCGTAGATGCTCTCGTTGGGGATGAAGGCCAGCACGTAGTCGAGCGTGCCGTTGGCCGGGTCGACGTAGTTCCGCCCGCTCAGCTCCCGGACCCGGGCTCGCACGTCGCGTAGGAAGGCCAGCCGATGCTGCGCCCGCTCACTGTCGCTGCCGGCGCCGAGGCAGCGGGCGTAGTTGGTCACGGGGAACTTGGCGTCCATGTGCAGCACCAGGCCCCGAGGCAGGAGGAAGGTGAAGTCGGGGACGGTGCCCCCGGGCAACGCCCGCTGCCTGACGTAGCTGATCCCCTCGACCAGGCCGGACAGCCGCAGCACGTCGTCGGCCATGCGCTCACCCCACTGCCCCCTGGCCTTGGGGCTGGCCAACACCTCCCGCAGAGCGCTCGCCGTGCTGGAGAGGCTGGCCGTCTGGTCGACGCTGGCCCGGAGCTGGGCCGCCAGCTCACCGTGCTGGCGACCGCGTTCGGCCTCGAGCCGGGTGACCGTCTGGCTCAGGCGAGCCAGCTCCTCGGACAGCGAGCGGAGCTGGCCGTCGATGGCGACGTGAGTGGCTCCCAGGCGCTGGCCGGCCACGGCCACCACCGTGTCGACCAGCTCACTCCCACCCGCGACCGCCCGGCTCCGGGTGACCGACACGGCCAGGACGGCGCCGGCACCGACCGCGGCCAGGACGAGGAGGCCGATCACCACCGCGCTGAGCTCCATGGGCGGCAGTATGACGAGGGGGTGTGACATCACTCTTGATCGACGGTCGCGCCCCGCCTTTTCTCGGCGATCGAGGTGGCTCAGCCAGACGGGTCGCCCAGAACGCACGGCGGGGGGGCGGCCGCGCTGCGACGGACCGCCGGGCGGTGAGGAGCACTCGTCCAGGTGGGACCTACAGCATCCGGAGCAGGGCCGGGAGGGTGAGGGGCGGGACCTCGCCCGACCGGCCCAGCACCGCGTTCATGGCCGACTGGGCGCCGGTGCCGTGGTGGGCCAGCGCCGCGGTCAGGTCCCCGAAGGTGCCCGTCCGGCCGGCCACGCTCACCGTCACGTCGAACAGGTCCTCGGGGCTGGCGCCCGGGTGCTGGCGCATGAGGTTACCCAGCACGAAGCGGTAGTTGCTCAACGCCTGGCTGAACGAGTCGTGCAGGCTGAAGAAGCGCCACAGCTCGTCCGGGTCCAGGTGGCGGGGCAGGCCGCTGCGGCTCGCCTCGGCCCCGGCCCCGGTCAGGATGGCCTCGATCGTGCGGCCGATCAGGCGGGTGGGGGCGGCGCACACCCGCTGGGTCTCGGTCCGCCGCAGGTGGCCGTGCTCCTCGGCGAAGGCCACGACCTCCTCGGTGGTGAGGCGGGCCGACGCCTCCCGGTCGTCGTTGAGCATGGCGACCGCGCCCGAGAACAAGCCCCGGCTGGCCTTGAAGATCGAGGCGATGTAGGAGGGCAGCGCACCCTGCGGAGGGACCTGGTCGTGGGCCCGGTGGAACAGCACCAGGGGCAGGGTGCTACCCAGGTTGGCCACGTCGATCAGGCTCTGGAGGCTGCCCCGGCCGGGCTGGGGTCGGCCCTCGGCTTGGAGCTCGGCCAGCCAGGCGAAGCCGTGGAGCACCTCCGCCAGATCGTGGCGCAGGGCCTCGTAGGCCGAGACGTTCATCCGCCCTCCCTGCCGAGAGGGGGAGTCGCCGTAGTCGCAGTGGGCCTCGGTCATGGCCACGCCGGCTCGCTTCACCCGCTTCTGGGCCTGGCGGGAGGCGGAGTCCTCGAGCAGCAGGCGACCGTGCTCGTCGGTCTGGTCGGCCAGGGTGAGCAGCTCGCTCAGGCGCAGGCCCCGCCGGGCCCGGGGAGCGCCAACCCCCGACGCTGCCGGCCCCGTCACCGGACGTAGTACACCAGAGGCCGTGCACCCCGACAACACGCACCGGCGCCTCCACGCCGCCCGTCGAGGATGACGTCGCTGCGCTCGGTGCACCTCGATCCCCAGACCGGGTGCGCCCTGGTCCTCGACCGGGGCCAGACGCTGCGGGTGCGCTCCCCTACCGGCCAGCAGGTAGCCGACGTCGTCGCCTTCGCCGCCCGCAGCGCCCGCAGCGCCGGGGACGCCCCGGGAACCGGCCCCAGGGCCGACCCCGACGAGTGGTTCTCCTCGGGCCGCACGATCGACTACGGGATGAGCATCTACGTGACCACCGGCAGCGTCCTCTACTCCAACCGCAGCACCCCGATGCTCACCATCACGGCCGACACCGCCGGGCGCCACGACCTGCTGGTGAGCCCCTGCTCGGAGGAGATGTTCGAGCGCCTCTACGGCGTGGCCGGCCACCCGAGCTGCCTGTCCAACCTCGCCGAGCACCTCGGGCCCTTCGGCGTCCCCGCGGGCCGCATCCCCACCACGCTGAACCTGTTCATGGTCGTGACGCCCGATCCCGTCACCGGGCGCATCACCATCGAGGCACCGAGCAGCCGACCGGGGGACCACGTCGACCTGCGGGCCGAGGTTGACCTGGTCGTGGGCGTGGCCGCCTGCTCGGCCGAGATCACCAACCGCGGGACGCTCGAGCCCATCGAGGTGGAGGTGCACGACGACCGCTGAAGAGGCTCACGCCCCGTCCCCGTAGCCCTCGGCCCAGTCCCGCTCCTCGACGTCCCAGTCGATGCCGCCCGACGCGCTGGCCTGGACGGTGAGGTGGGTCATGGGCGAGTCGGGGCTGGCCCCGTGCCAGTGCCACTCGCCGGGCAGGGCGGCGACCACGTCGCCCGCCTCCACCACCCGCCGGCCCCGGACATCGGCCACGATGCCTCGTCCGGCCACGACGTGCAGGAGCTGGCCCTCCCCGTGCACGTGAGGCCTGGTGCGCGCGCCCGGCCGGAAGTGCACGGCGAAGACGGCCGGACCGTCGGGGAAGGGGTTGGGCAGGCGCTGGATGCGGGCCTCGCCCTGGAACGAGGACGCCAGCTCGCCGGGGGCCTCCCCGACGCTCGCGTCGATGCGCTCGATCTCCATCGGCTACCTCCTGGCGATGGCGGGTCGTGCGTCCCTTGCTACCCCGCCGATGCCCCCGCCACGGCCGGGGTGAGAACGTGAGGCGGCGGCACGCCGAGGGAACCAGCGGGCCGCTGGTGGACGTCCAAGGAAGGTGCCCCGGACCATGGTGCTCCTCGCCGTCGTGGTGGCGCTGCTCGCCGGCGCCTGCGGCAACGCCCGGGAGGTCGTCGCCGGGGCCGGCGACGACGCCCCTGCCGCGACCGAGCCGACGCCGCCTCCTGGCCCGGGACGGCTCGGCGGCGCCGAGGGTGGCCTGGTCCTCAGCGTGGAGCATGGCGGGGGCCTGCTGCCTCCGGGCGAGCACTTCCGCCGCCTGCCGCTCACCGCGGTCTACGAAGACGGCACGGTGCTGTCGCCCGGCGCGATGGTGGAGATCTACCCCGGTCCCGCCCTTCCGGCGGTGACCGAGGGGTCGCTCACCCCTGCCGAGATCGACGAGCTGCTCCGAGCCGCCGAGCAGGCCGGGCTCGCCGACGACATCGAGGCGGACGTGGGCAAGCCCACCGTCGCCGACGCCGGCACCACGACGATCACCGTGGTGGTCGACGGCGAAACCCGCGCCAGCTCCGTCGACGCCCTGGGCGTGGGTCCGCCCTGGCCCGGCATCTCCGCCGAGCAACGCCAGGCCCGGGAGCGGGTCAGCGCGTTCGTGGACCTCGTCTCCCGGCGGGTGGCCGGCGCCGGCGACGGCCGGTACGTCCCGGCGCGGTTCCGGGTGCTCCCCCTCGCCCCCGAACCCGACCCCGATCCGCTGGTGGCGCCCGACGAGCGCCCGTGGCCCTTCCCCGACCTCGTGCTGCGCCAAGGCGTCTGCACCGTCGTCGCCGGCGAGGGCGCGGCCGAGCTGGCCGATGCCCTCGCGGACTCCACCCAGATCACCCGCTGGCGCACCGACGACGGCGCCGCCTTCGTCCTGGCGGTCCGTCCCGTGCTCCCCCACGAGCCCGACTGCCCGGGCTGAGGAGGCGAGGCACCACCGAGCTGGGTAAGGGCGAGGCATGGGACAGAACCTGACCGAGGAACAGATCGAGCTCCTGCGCCGACCGGTGTTCGCTCACGTGGCCACCGTGATGCCCGACGGGACGCCCCAGTCGACCCCGGTGTGGATCGACACCGACGGCGACGCTGTGCTGTTCAACACGGCCAAGGGCCGGACCAAGACCCGCAACCTCGAGCGCAACCCGGCCGTGGCCATCTCGCTGGTCAACGACGAGAACCCCTACGAGATGCTCCAGCTCCGGGGCCGGGCCGAGCTGGTCGACGACGGCGCCGACGACCACATCGACCGCATGGCCAAGAAGTACCTGGGCGAGGACACCTACCCCTTCCGCCAGCCCGGCGAGCAACGGGTCATCGTCAGGGTCGTCCCCGAGGTCGTGGTGAGCTGAAGCACCGGAGGCGAATGGGGTGCGCGCCTCGGGTAGAGCAGGCCCATGGCCGTCAACCCGATCCAGGTCCAGAAGTTCCTCAGCGGTGTCGACTACCCCGCTTCCAAGGACGACCTCGTCGCCCGGGCGCAGCAGCAGGGCGCCGACGACGACGTGGTGTCCACGCTGCAGGAGCTGCCCGGTGAGCGCTTCGAATCGCCCAGCGCCGTCAGCGCGGCGATCGGCGAGCTCAACGGGTAGGCCCCAGCCACGGGCCTCAGGCGGGAGCGAGCAGGTTCCCCTCGTTGACCAGCGTGACCGACAGGGTGCGGTAGCCCCCCTCGTCGAAGAGCACCGTCACGGTGTCGGCCTCGTAGCCGATGACCTGGCCCTCGCCCCAGGTGGCATGCGACACCCGGGTGTCGAGCGGGAAGGGCCGTTCGCCGACCTCGATGTCACCTCGACCGGCGCTGGTTCCGTCGTCGCAGTTGTCGCAGCGCCCGCAGTCCTCCTCGGTCGGTTGACCGAAGTACCCGAGGATCGTCCGCCACCGGCACGAGTCCGTCTCCAGGTAGTTGCGCATCATCTCGCCCCGGCTGCGCTCGGCCGAGCGGTAGCGCTCGTGGGCGCCGGCGGCGGACTCGGCCCCCTGCGCCGGTGACGGCCCGCCCTCGACGGAGGAGACGGTGCCCTCGGCGTCGAACTCGATCGCGCCGACCTTCTCCAACAGGTCGAGGGCGACGGTGAGCCGGGCCTGGGGCAGCTCGACCACCTCCGCCAGGGTTTCCACCGGCAGGGGCTCGAGGGCCCGGTCGACGGTGGCGGCGATCCGCTCGAGCACGGCCCCGGGCATCTCGGCCGTCCCGGCGAAGAAGCGCCTGCCGCCGGCGTCGCCGACGAGGTGGAACAGCACGGCCGAGGCCGGATCATCATCCCGTCCGGCTCGGCCGAACTCCTGGTAGTAGGCGTCCAGCGACTCCGGTGGGTCGGCGTGGAGCACGAAGCGGACGTGGGGAGCGTCGATGCCCATGCCGAAGGCGATGGTGGCCACCACCACGAAGGGCTCGGGCTGCAGGAAACGGTCGTGGACCTCGTCGCGCCGCTTGGTCCCGAGCCCGGCGTGGTAGGCGGCGGCGTCCCTCCCGCGCGCCACCAGCTCCCCGGCCACCTCCTCGGCCTGGCGTCGGGTGGCCACGTAGACGATCCCCGTCCCCTCCAGTGACGCGGCCCGCTCGAGCAGCGCCGCTTCGGCCTGCTCGGGGTCGGTGGCGGTGGCGACCTCGAGGTGGATGTTGGGCCGGAAGAAGCCGGCGATCACCTCGACGGGATCGCGCATGCCGAGCTGGTCCACGATCTCCCGGCGGACAGGCGGCGCGGCCGTGGCGGTCAGGGCGAGGACCTGGGGGGATCCGAGCGACTCGAGCATCTCGCCCAGGCGGAGGTACTCCGGGCGGAAGTCGTGGCCCCAGCTGCTGATGCAGTGGGCCTCGTCGACCACCACCAGCGAGGGCTCGGCCGCGACGATCCGCTCGAGCGTCTCGTCGTTGGCCAGCTGCTCGGGGGCGACGAAGACGAACTCGATGTCGCCCTCGCGCAGCCCCTCGAAGGCCTGGCGGCGCTGCGTGCCGGTCATGGACGAGTTGACCTGGGTCGCGCCCCCCAGCTGCTCACCGATTGCGCCGACCTGGTCCCGTTGGAGAGCGATCAAAGGCGACACCACCACGGTCGCACCGTCGATCAGCGCACCGGCGATCTGGTAGATGGCCGACTTGCCCGACCCGGTGGGCAGGACGGCCAGCACGTCCCGTCCGGCCAGCACGGCGCTTGCGGCCTCTTCCTGGCCGGGCCGCAGGGTCTCGAAGCCGAGGGCGCAGCGAGCCACCTCGCGCACCAGCCGGCGTCGCTCGTCGCCCTCGCCCACCGCTGCTCGCGCCTACCGACCGGTGCGTCCGCCGCGGGCCACCGTGCCCTCCCACCGGTCCGCGGTGGCAGCGACGACGAGGACTCCGGGCGGCACCGACGCCGTCTACCCACGGCCAGCGGTGACGATGCGCTGACGCAGGGCGGGACCTCGCCGCGCAGGTCGTCCCGGACCTCTCCGCTCGCGGCGTCCGTCCTCGACAGCGCGTTTGGCTTTGACGTACACGATAGTAAGGGACTGCGGTGCCGGCCGGGAGCAGGAGGCGAGCAGCGCCATGAGCACGGTCGTCGTCCTGCTCAACCGCGACCTGGGGGTGCACGACCACCCGGCCATGGCCGCGGTGACCCCGCACCGCCGACCACGTCGTCCCCCTGTTCGTGCTCGACGAGGCGATCCTGGCCAGCCGCTACGCCAGCCCCAACCGGACTGGGTTCCTGCTCGAATCGCTCACCGACCTGCGTCACTCGCTGCGAGGACGGGGAGCCGATCTGGTCGTGCGCCGCGTGGACCCGGTGCGCGAGACGATGGCCCTGGTGGACCAGAGCGGAGCGAACACCGTGTTCGCCTCGGCCGACGTCTCGGCCTTCGCCCAGCGGCGGGAGCGGCGCCTCACGGCTGCCTGCCGCTCGGCCGGCGTGGCCCACCGGGGCTTCCCCGGGGTCACCCGAGGCCCTGTGCACCGCCTCGGGTGATCCCTACCAGGTCTCACGCCCTACTGGCGAGCCTGGTGCTCGGCGCCTCGGCGCGCCCCCGAAGCGGTGCTCCCGGTGATGCGCCTGCCCGAGGGCCTCGACCCCGGCGAGCTCCCCGCGCTGAGCGAGCCGGTCGCGGGGGCCCACTCTCCTGAGGTCGTGCGGGGGGGCGAGAGCGAGGCACGCCGGCGGCTCAACGCCTGGAGCCGGTCGAGCCTGGGCGGCTACGAGGCCGCCCACGACGACCTGGCCAGCGCCACCTCCAGGGCCAGTCCCTACCTCCACTTCGGCTGCTGGTCGCCCCTCGAGGTCGTCGCCAAGCTGCAGGCCCGGCCCGGTGCGGCACCGTTCGTACGCAGGTGTGCTGGCGGGACTTCAACCACCAGCTCAACCGGTCGTTCCCTGCCATCGCCAGCGTGGAGTACCGCAGCCGGGCCGACCGGTGGGGAGGTCACGGCGAGGAGCTGGCCGCCTGGAAGGACGGGCGCACCGGCTACTCCGTCGTCGACGCCGGCATGCGCCAGCTCCGCCAGGAGTGGTGGATGCACAACCGGGCCCGACTGGTCACCGCCTCCTTCCTGGTCAAGGACCTCTACCTCGACTGGCGGCTCGGCGCCGCCCACTTCCTCGAGTGGTTGCTCGACGGCGACATCGCCAACAACTCGGCCAACTGGCAGTGGGTGGCCGGGACCGGCGCCCACACCCGGCCCTACCGGGTGCTCAACCCGATGCGCCAGGCCGCGCTTCGATCCCGACGGGGACTACGTCCGGCGCTACGTGCCCGAGCTGGCCGCGCTCACCGGCACTGAGGTGCACCAGCCCTGGGCGCTCGACCGGGCTCGCCGTCGGTCGCTCGACTACCCCGAGCCCATCGTCGACCACCACGAC
>JADDRA010000101.1 GCA_016781105.1 Actinomycetota bacterium
AACCGGGAGGGATCCATGGCCTTTCATCCGTACCTGAACTTCGGCGGGAACTGCCGCGAGGCGTTCACTCGCTACCAGGAGATCTTCGGCGGCGAGCTCGTACTGCTGCCCATGTCGGACGCGCCGCCGGACGCCGGGATGCCGGCCGAGCAGGCCGACCTGATCATGCACGCGGCGCTGACCTTCGAGGGTCACCTCCTGATGGCCTCCGACGATCCCACGGGCAACTTCAGCGGTGTGAAGGGGATGTTCGTCAACTACGCCGTCACCGACAGCGCCGAGGCGGAGCGGGTGTTCTCGGCGCTGGCAGACGGTGGCGAGACGATGATGCCGCTGAGCGAGACGTTCTGGTCACCCAAGTTCGGCATGTGCGTCGACCGCTTCGGCACCCCGTGGATGGTCAACGTCGAGGTGCCCAACGAGGGCGGATGACCGGCCCCGCTCCACGGAGTGGATCAGGTCGTCGATCCCGCCGACGCGGGAGGTCGTGAGCTCGACGGCGGGCTGAGCCGCGGTCCGATCCACCGGGGGGTCGGTTCGGTCGGGCTGGGGACGTACGGCGCCGACGTCGGAAGCTCGGCGGCGACCGTCGTCCCTTGGCCGGGGTGGGAGGAGACACGCAGCTCGCCCCCGAGGGCCTGGACCCGATCGCTCATGTTCTGCAGTCCGGCGCCCCACCGCAGGGAGCCAGGATCGAAGCCCTCGCCGTCGTCGACGACCCGCACGCCGAGGGCGCCGTCACCCTCGCTCAGGTGCACCTCGACCTGCGAGGCTCGGCTGTACTTCGCGGCGTTCTGCACCGCCTCCAGGCAGCAGAAGTAGACGGCCGTCTCGACCTCCCTCGGGTAGCGCGCCCGGACGTCGCCCTCCACCTGCACCGGCAGGGGGCAGCGCCGGGCGTGCACCCGCAGGGCCACCACCAGGCCCTCGTCGGCGAGCAGGGGCGGGTAGATCCCGTGCGCCAGGTCACGCAGGTTCTCCAGAGCTTCGCTGGCCAGGTGCTCGAGCTCGGCGAGCACCGCTCGGAGCTGGTCGGGACCGTCGTCGACGGCCGCACCGGCCAGGCCGAGGTGCACCTGCAGGGCCACCAGGTGCTGCTGGGCGCCGTCGTGGAGGTCGCGCTCCAGGCGCCGGCGCTCCTCGTCCTGGGCCGACACCAGCCGCTGGCGGGACGCCCGCAGCTCCTCCAGCCGCCGGAGGAGCTCCTCGGTCAGGCGGATGTTGGCCAGCACGTGCCCGGCCTGGGCCCCCAGGTCCGAGGCCAGGCGCACCTCGAGGGGCCGTACCGATTCAGCTGGGCCGGTCGTCACCGTCAGGGCGCCGAGGAGCTCCCCCCGGTGACGCACCGGGATGGCGAGGTCGTAGCGACCGGCGAGCACGACCTCGGCGCTGTCGTGGGCGAGCACCTCGGTGCTGCAGTCCCCCTCGGGCCAGCAGGCCACCGCCCGCACGGTCTCCTCGGTTCGCAACCACACCTCGGCCCGGGCCGCCCCGGTGGCTTGCCCGAGCAGCTGGGCGGTCTGGTCCAACACCTCTCGGTGTCCCCGCAGCTCGCCCATCTGCTGGGAGAACTGGGCGAGGACCTCGTAGGGGTTGGCCCGCTTGCCGTAGACGAGGCGGTTGGCGCCGGCTTGGACCCGTTGCTTGGCCGGCTGGAAGGCAACGGCCACCACCGCGGTGGCGGCGATCGACAGGGGCAGGTCGCGCTCGCCCGGGCTGCCGAGCACGTCGCCGAGGCCGACGACGATGGCCACGTAGACCGCGGTCACGAAGCTGGCCAGGGCCCCGTAGACCAGGGTCTTGTTGATGACGACGTCGATGTCGTAGAGGCGGTACCGCAGCACCGCGACCGCGGCGGCGATGGGCAGCAACCCGGCCACGGCGAGCGTGGCGTTCTCGACCATGAAGTTGCGGACCCCCAGGCCGAACAGGGTCCAGCCCAGCGCCATCGTGCCCACCACCACGATGCCGGCGTAGCTCACCCACCGGTACTGCTGGCGTTCGTCCCCCTTGGCCCGTCGCATCCGGGGCACGAGCGAGGCGAGGATCACCAGCCCGAGGGCGAGCATCGACAGGGTGCCGACCAGCTTCACCTCGGCCGGGCCCGCCTCGAGCACCCCCAGGGGGTTGTCGACGTAGGTGTAGTTGGCCAGCTCGCCCTCGGCGAGCATGGTCGCGCCGGCGAAGACGACACCGGCGGCGACCAAGATCCAGGCGACGGGTCGCCACCGGGGCGACGGGAACCGGCCGTAGGGGAAGAGCAGGAGCAGCAGGCCCGCCGTCGTCCAGCCCGGGATCCAGATCCAGTTGGCCAGCCAGGCGGCCAGGTGGCCCCCGGGCAGCGAGCCCGGCGAGGTGAGCAGGGCGTAGACGGCGAAGCCGTCGGCGAACACCCACAGGGTCATGGTCAGGCCGGTGACGATGAAGACCCACGGGTAGAGCATCCGGGGCTGGCGGGCAGCCACGAGCGCCCCGAGCACGGGCAGACCGAGGTACACCAGGGCGGTGACCGACGCTGCCTCCCGGGATCCGAAGTCGAGGGGCACCGGGGTGGCGCGGGTCAGGGCCTGGAGCACCAGGCCGACGGTGGTGAGGACCACGGCGGCAGCGGCGGTGGCCCGGGCCAGGCGAACCGGCGTGGGAGCGGCGTCCACGGCCTTTGAGTCTGGCCAAGGACGGGATGGTCCGTCTACATCCGTCCCTGGGTCACCCGGCACCCGAGGCTGCGCCGCCTCCGCCGCCCAAGCCGCCCACGCCACCCATGCCGAAGGTGAGGTCGGGCGGTTCGGGCAGGCGGATCGACTCCACCATCGCCCGGACCTCCTCGGGTAGGGGCTCGACGGGCAGGTCGCGCCCGCCGCCCTCGACGGTCACCGGGCTGCCCAGGACCTCGGGGTCGAGGGCGAGCGTCAGGCCGAAGAACGTCTCGAAGCGTGACTTGCGGTTGCCGATGGAGAAGGAGGTGCCGAGGGGCGCGTGGACCTCGAAGCCGGCCTTGGTGAAGTACGCCTTGGCCCGGGCCAGGTCGCTGCCCGAGGTGGGCACGGCGACGTCGGCGGGCGAGCTGGCCCGTGAGGCCGGGGGCTCTCCGGTCGCCGCGCCCTCCAGGATGGCGGCGCCCTCGGCCCCCACCCCCTCGGGGTTCTCCACGGTGGCTTCGCCGGCCTTGGCCGTCGTCGTGGCGCGCAGCTTGACGTCGGCCGAGAGGTAGGGGTCGTCTTCCATGCCTCCGAGGCTAGGCGTTCCGCGTTGACCGGCACCTTTCCGGGACGAGGACCCCGACGAGCCCTGCCGTGCGCTCAACTGGACGGCATGGGTGACCAGCCCCTCCTGCTCGGGCTCGATTTGGGGACCAGCCGGCTCAAGGCCGTGCTGGTCGACGGTGAGGGGATCGAGGTGGCCACCTCAGCGGTGGCGACGCCGTTCCGCCCGCGGGGTGAGCAGGTCGACATGGAGGTCGAGTGCCTGTGGGACGGGTTGGGCCGCGCCATCCTCGGCCTGGGTGGCGCCCGGCGACAGGTGACGGCGGTGGGTGTGGCCGGCATGGCCGAGAGTGGGACGGTGCTCGACGCCCACGGGCGGGCACTCGCCCCCGTGATCGCCTGGCACGACCCCCGGGGCGCCGGGGCGGTGCGGGCCCTCGAGGCTCGCTTCGGCGACGAGCTGTCCCGGCGCATCGGCCAGCGCCTGCGGACGGTGTCCTCGGTGGCCAAGCTGGGGTGGCTCGTGGCCCACGGCGTGGAGCGCGTCCACCGGTGGCTGGGCGTGCCCGAGCTGTGTGTGTTCGCCCTCACCGGCGCCCAGTTCACCGACCACTCCCTGGCGGCCCGCACCGGCTGCTACGACATCACGAGCCGGCGCTGGTGGCCCGAGGTGCCCGAGGCCATCGACGTGCCTGCCACGGTCCTCCCCGAGGTGGCGGCTGCGGGCGCGGTGCTCGGCCGCACCTCGGCGGCGGCACTGGGCGCCGCCGGCCTGCCCACCGGCCTTCTCCCTACCGGCGTCCCGGTCACCCTGGCCGGCCACGACCACCTGGCCGCCCTGGCCGGTTCGGGCGCCGGCCCCGGCGACCACGGCAACTCGGTGGGCACGGCCGAAACGGTGGTGGCCGCCTCCGACGCCCTGCCCGACCTCGACCTCGCCTTGGCCCGGCGCGTCGCGGTGACCGTAGATCCGCGCGGCGAGGGTTGGGTGGTGCTGGCCGGCGCGGCCAGGGCCGGTCGCGTCCTGGAGGTGCTCAGCGAGGCGTTGGGCGCTCCACCTGCGGAGCTGGACGCCCTGGCCGAGCGGGCCGGAACGGTCGACGCCCGGGCCCTGGTCGACGCTTGCGCCCTGGTGGACGGTGTGGCCCGGGGCGGGCGACCCGCGCTGCCGCCCGCAGCTCCCGGAGCGCTCTGGGGCGGGGTGCTGCGGGCGCTGTCGGAGCGGACCTGGGACGCGGTGGTCCGGGCCGGCGCGGTGGTGGGGCCGGCGTCGCGCCTGGTGGTCTTCGGCGGGGGAAGCCGGAGCCGGACCTGGCTGGCGGCCAAGGCCCAGGTGGGGGCCGAGCAAGCAGCCGGCATGCCTGTGTGGCGCTCGGGCGCCGGGGAGGCAGCCGCGCGGGGGGCGGCGCTCTTCGCCGGGATGGCCGCCGGCTGGTGGCCCACGCCAGATGCCGCGCCGGCGCCGGCCCTGGAGGAGGTCCTGGTCCCGCCTCCGGTCGAGGCCCCGACGGCGCCAGCGGGCACGGGTCCACGGGCTCGGAGTGGGCGCGAGGCCGACGCCCGAGGGGACGGGCCAGACGGTCGGCTTCAGGAAGGGCGTCCGTAGAACAGCCGCTCGACCACGCTGCGGGCCCGGCGGGTGACGCGCCGGTAGTGCTCCCGCAGCTCCACCGGGGCGGTGTCGAGGGAGCGGGCCAGGCGGGTCAGCTCGTCGCTGGCCTGGGGCAGGGCGTCGGCCCGGTCGCCCCCCAGGAGGTAGAGCCGGTTGCGGGTGCGCTCGCAGAAGCGGTAGGCGTCGGTGAGGACGTCGGCGTCGGCGGGGGCGAGCGCGCCGGCGCTGACCAACTGCTCCACCGCCGCCATGGTCCCCGGAGCCGCCACCTCGTGCTGGAGCTGGAGGAGCTGCACGCAGAACTCGATGTCGGAGAGAGAGCCCCGGCCCAGCTTGAGGTGGAACTGGGGGTCCTCGCCGGCCGGGATGCGCTCGCGCTCTATGCGGGCCTTCATCCGCCGGATCTCCCGCACCCCGGCCTCTCCCAGGGGTTCGCCCCACACGAAGGAAGCCGTCAGCGCCAGGAACCGGCGGCCCAGCTCCTCGTTCCCGGCCACGGGACGGGCTCTCGACATGGCCTGGCGCTCCCACAGAGCGGCCCAGCGCTCGAAGTAGGTGCGGTAGCCCTCCAGGCTGCGGGCCAGCGGGCCCTGCCTGCCTTCGGGGCGCAGGTCGGCGTCGAGGAGGTAGACCCGCCCGGCCGGGGTGGTGCCCTTGAGCATCCGCATCAGGGCGCCGGCCACCCGCTCGGCCTCGGTGACGTCGGCGGGCTCACCGCCGTCGTAGACGAAGACCACGTCGAGGTCGCTGGCGTAGGACAGCTCGGCGCCACCGAAGCGGCCCAGGGCTACGACGGCGAAGGCCAAGCCGGGCTCGCAGGCGGCCAGGGCGGTGCCGACCGTGGCCTCGGCCAGGCCGGTGAGCTCGCGCGCCGTCGCCTCCACGTCGGCCAGGCCCACCAGGTCGCGTGCCGCGATGCGGACCAGCTCGCGCTCCTTGAAGCGCTTCAGGCCGGCGTTGTGGTCCCCGGCCTGGCGCCAGCGCAGGGAGGAGGTGGCCCGCTCCCTCAGCTCGCCGAGGCGGCGGTAGGCCAGGGCCCGGTCGTCGCCCAGGGGGGCCACCAGATCGGGGTTGTGCCGCAGCAGGTCGCCGAGCAGGGTGCTGGTGCCGAGGATCAGGCACAGGCGCCGCGCCGTCTCGGCCGACTCCCGGAAGGCCCGGACCAGTTCCGGGCCGACGCTCGGGCTCGAGGCCAGGGTCCGCAGGCCGAGCAGGCCCCGGTCGGGATCGGGGCTGTCGGCCAGCCACCCGAGCAGCAGGGGCAGGAGCTGGTCCATCAGCCGGGACGAGCGGGTGAGGCCGCGGGTGAGCTCGCGCACGGCTTGGCGGGTGCGCTCGGCGTCGGTGAAGCCGAACGCCGACAGCCGGGCCTCGACGGCCTCGGCGCTCAGCGGTCCCTCGGTGGCCCCGGAGAAGGCCTCGAGGAGGGGGCGGAAGTACAGCCGCTCGTGCAGTGTGCGCACGCCCACCCGGCATTGGGCCAGCGCGGCCTCGAAGGCGGCCAGGGCGCTGCCCTCGGGCGAGCCCCGAAAGCCCAGGACCCGGGCCAGGCGCTCCCGCTCAGCCTCGTCGGCCGGGACCTCGTGGACCTGGCGCTCGTCGACGAGCTGCACCCGGTGCTCCACCGTGCGCAGGAACCGGTAGGCCATCCCCAGGCGCGCGCCGTCGTCGCCGTCGAGGTAGCCGGCGGCGGCCAGCTCGGCCAGGGCGTCGAGCGTGGTGGGCGAGCGCAGGGCGGGGTCGTGGCGACCGTGGACGAGCTGGAGGAGCTGCACGGCGAACTCGATGTCGCGGATCCCCCCCGCCCCTCGCTTGAGCTCGCGTCCCTCGCCCCCCCGGCGAGCGACCTCGGCCTCGGTGCGCGCCTTCATGGCCCGTAGCGAGCGCAGGTCGCCGGGAGGAAGGGGCCGGCCCCACAGGACCTCGGCCGCGGCGGTGGCGAAGGTGGCCGCCAGCTCCGGTGGTCCGGACACGGGCCGGGCCTTGAGCAGGGCCTGGAACTCCCAGGGGCTGGCCCAGCGCTCCCAGTAGACCCGGTACGAGTCGAGCGAGCGGACCAGGGGGCCGTCGCGCCCTTCGGGGCGGAGGTTGGCGTCGACCCGGAAGCAGCGCCGAGCAATGCGCATCGCCTGGCGCACCGCGCTGGTGGTCCGGGTCGACCCGCTCCCGTCGGCGTCGTCGGCGACGAACATCACGTCGACGTCGCTGGCGTAGTTGAGCTCGGCGCCCCCCAGCTTGCCCATGCCCACCACGACCACCTCCCCCGCGCCGGCGAGGGTGCAGCTGGCGGCCAGGACGTCGGTGGCCAGGGTCGACAGGGCGGCGGCGGTGACCGGCAGGTCGTCGAGGCCGACGAGGTCGCGAGCGGCGATGCGCAGGTACTCGTGGGCCTTCCAGCGGCGCAGGCCCTCCTCGTCGAGCGATCCGTCCCGAGGTGGCGCCGGCCGGGTGGCGAGGTCAGCCAGCACCTCGAGCGCCTGCGGGTCGGTCTCGAGCAGGAGCGTGAGCGAGCGGCTGGCCCCGAGGACGGCCAGGACGACGGCCCGGGCGCCGTCGTCCTCGTCGAGGGTGGCGGCCAGACCGGGATGGGCCGCCTCCAGGCGCTCGACGCCGAGGCGGACGGCGCCGGGCGCGGCCGAGCGCTCGATGGCCTCGTCGAGGTCTCGCAGCCGGCGCAGACCGAGGTCGCTCGCCGCCATGGCACCAGTCTGGTCGCTGAGCCCCCGGCACTACGCTCGCCGGATGCAGGTCCTGCGGGTCGCCGCCTGCCAGATCAACACCGTGGTGGGCGACCTGGACGGCAACGTCGAGCGCATCCTGGCCGCCCTGCACGACGCCGAGGTCGCGGGTTGCGACCTCGCCGTCTTCCCCGAGTTGGCCGTCACCGGCTACCCACCCGAGGACCTCCTGCTCAAGCCCGGCTTCGTGGCCGACAACCTGCGTGCCCTCGACGCCGTGGCACGACACACCCGGGGCTGCGTCGCCGTGGTCGGTTTCGTCGACCGGGGCCACGACCTGCACAACGCCGCCGCAGTGTGCGCCGGGGGAGAGGTCCACGGCGTGTACCGAAAGCGCCACTTGCCCAACTACTCGGTGTTCGACGAGCAGCGCTACTTCCGTCCCGGGCTGGAGGACCCGGTCCTCTTCACCGTAGCCGGTGTCCCCGTCGGCCTGGCGATCTGCGAGGACGCCTGGAACCCCACCGGCCCGGTGGCCCGGGCCGCCGCCGGGGGTGCCCAGGTGGTGTGCAACCTGAACGCCTCGCCCTACCACGCCGGGCGCCAGGAGCAGCGCGAGCGCATGCTGGGCACCCGGGCCGTCGATGCCGGATGCGCCCTGGTGTCGGTGAACCAGGTGGGGGGCCAGGACGAGCTCGTCTTCGACGGTGCCTCGACGATCTTCGACGGGACCGGGGTCCTGGTGACGCGGGGGCGGCAGTTCGACGAGGAGGTCCTCGTGGCCGATCTCGAGCTGCCCCACCCGTTCCGGGCCCGGCTGCTCGATCCTCGCGGACGACCGCCGGTCGAGCCGCTGCACGTCGTGGCCGTCGGCGAGCGAGCCGATGACGAGGCCGCCCGACGCACGTCTCGGGCGGGCGCCCCGGTGCGCCCCCTGCTCGACCCGCTCGACGAGCAGTACCAAGCCCTGGTGCTCGGCACTCGCGACTACGTGGTCAAGAACGGCTTCAGCGACGTGGTCCTGGGGCTCTCCGGTGGTGTCGACTCCTCATTGGTGGCGGTGGTGGCCGCCGACGCCCTCGGTCCCGAGCGGGTCCACGGGATCATCATGCCGTCGCGCTTCTCCAGCCCGGCTTCCGCCGCCGACGCCGCCGATCTCGCCGGGCGCCTGGGGATCGACCTGCGCAGCATCCCCATCGAGCCGGCGCACCGGGCCCTGCTGGAGATGCTGGCGTCCACGCTCGGTGAACGGCCCCCCAACCTCACCGAGGAGAACATCCAGAGCCGGGTGCGCGGCGTGGTGCTGATGGCGCTGAGCAACGAGCTGGGCTGGTTGGTGCTCACCACCGGCAACAAGAGCGAGGCGGCGGTGGGGTTCTCCACCCTCTACGGCGACACCGTCGGGGGGTTCGCGGTGATCAAGGACGTCCCCAAGGGGCTCGTCTACGAGCTGTGCCGTCACCGCAACCGCCAGGCAGGCAGGGAGCTGATCAGCGAGGAGGTCCTGGCCAAGCCCCCCTCGGCCGAGCTGCGACCCGAGCAGCGCGACGACCAGTCCCTGCCGCCCTACGACGTGCTCGACCCGGTGCTGGCCGGCTACGTCGAGCAGGATCGCACCGCAGCCGAGCTGGAGGCCGAGGGCTTCGAGCCGGAGCTGGTCCGGCGCGTGATCGCCCTGGTCGACCGAGCCGAGTACAAGCGGCGTCAGACCCCGCCGGGCGTGCGGGTCAGCGCCAAGGCGTTCGGCAAGGACCGGCGGGTCCCCATCACCAACCGCTACCCGGGCTGATCACCCTCCGGATGCCGCGGTGAGCCCCGACGGGATGGCGCGACCCGGCCCGGTGCCGATCGAGGAGGCCGACCGGCTGGTGGCTCGCTACCTCTGGCTGGAGCGGCGGCGCTTCGAGGTGCTGGGCGCCTGGGTGACGTCGACGCCCGAGCCCGAGGTGGCCCAGCTCCTGGCCACCCAGGCCCACCACCACGCCTGGCACGCCTCGGTGTGGGAGCGCCACCTGCCCCGGCGCAGCGGCTACGTGGCGCCCGGCACGGCTCCGGCGGGACCGGGCCTGTCCGCCTTCGTCGACGCCGTGGCCGCGCCAGCCGGGCCCGGTGCCACCGTGGCTCGGCTCGTGGGCGCCTTCCGGGTGCTCGCCCCCCGGGCCGTGAGCAGCTACTCGGCGGCGCTGGCCCGAGCGTCGAACGTGAGCGGCGCGGCCTTCGCCCGCACCTGCCGGCTGGTGCTCGCCGACCAGGTCGCCGACTGGCACGACGGCGAGCTGGCCCTCCAGGGTGTGCTCGACACCGACGAGCTGATCATCCAGGCCGCTCGCCACCAGGGCGAGCTGGAGCGCCGGCTCCTCGCGGCCGGGGGCATCACCGGGTAACCGGCCGCCGAGGTCGCCGGGGGTGAGGCGGCCAGACCGTGGCGGCCAGCTCCCGGGTGGGCGGTCCCGGATCGGTGCCCGGGGCCCTGGGCGGCTCGGTATCGTGGCGAACCGACAGCTCGTCGCCGACGGAGGCGGCCTTCGTGATCGCCGCCTCCGGGGCACGCCAACGGACAAGAGGTGGCAACGTGGCCAAGGAGCGGTTGGAGCGCGACGACGAGGATCTGGTTCGCCTCTACCTCTCCGACATCGGCCGCTACCCCTTGCTCACCAAGGACGACGAGGTCCGCCTGGCCCGGCTCATCGAGTCCGGTGCCGAGGCCCGGGAGGAGCTGTCCGCAGGGACCGGCCTCTCCCCGGCGCGAACACGCGAGCTCGGGCGCGCCGCCCGGCGCGGCGAGGACGCCCAGCGTCGCTTCGTCCAGTCCAACCTGCGCCTGGTGGTGTCGATCGCCAAGCGGTACCAGGCCTCGGGCCTGCCCCTGCTCGACCTGGTCCAGGAGGGCAACCTCGGCCTCATGCACGCGGTGGAGAAGTTCGACTGGCGCAAGGGTTTCAAGTTCTCCACCTACGCCACCTGGTGGATCCGCCAGGCCATCACCCGGGGCATCGCCAACACCGGCCGCTGCATCCGCCTGCCCGTCCACGCCGGGGACACGCTGGCCCGGCTGCAGCGGGCCCGGTCGACCCTGGAGCTGCGGATGGGCCGTCCGGCCACCGTGCCGGAGATCGCCGCCGAGGTCGACCTGGCGGAGGACAAGGTCGTCGAGGCCCTGCGCTTCGCCTCGGACCCCCTGTCGCTCTCCGAGCCGCTGCGGGAGGACGGTGACGTCGAGCTGGGCGACGTGGTCGAGGACCGCTCGGCCGAGTCGCCCTTCGAGGTGGCCGCCGTCGCCCTGCTCCCCGGGGAGATCGCCCGGCTCCTGGCCCCGCTCGACGACCGGGAGCGCGAGATCCTCACCCTGCGCTTCGGCCTCGACCGGGGCGAGCCGCGGACCCTGGAGGAGGTGGGCGAGCACTTCGACCTGACCCGGGAGCGCATCCGCCAGATCGAGGCCCGGGCCATGAGCAAGCTCCGTCACCCGTCGAGCGACACCGGGGCACGCGACCTCCTGGCCGTCTGACTGTCCCAACCCGTCCCTAGCCTGCGGCGGGTGCTGCTGGCGGTGACGTGCCCGGTGTGCGGAGCGTGCGGCCGCGCCCCCTGTGCCTCGTGCACAGCCCGGCTCCGTCCGGCACCGCCGCTGCCATCGCCGGACGGGGTGGAGGCCTGCCTGGCGCTGCTCGCCTACGAGGGGGCGGGTAGGGAGCTGGTGGCCCGGCTCAAGTACCGCAACCACCGGGCCGTGCTGCCGGGGCTGGCGGCGGCCATGGCCTCGCTCCTCGAGGCGTCGGATCCCCCGGCGATCATCGATGTGGTCACCTGGGTGCCGACCACACCGGCACGCCGCCGCCAGCGCGGCTTTGACCAGGCGGAGCTGCTGGCCCGAGCGGTGGCCCTTCACCTCGGCCGCCCCTGGGCCCGGCTCCTGGCCCGCCGGCCCGGGCCGCCCCAGACGGGGCGCCCGCTGTCGGAGCGGGGCCGGGGCCCCCAGCTGGTGGCCCGGCGCCGGGTCGAGGGGGCGGCCGTCCTGCTGGTCGACGACGTGGTCACCAGCGGCTCCACCGTGCGAGCCTCGGCCCAGGTCCTGCGCTCGGCGGGGGCCCGCGCCGTGGTGGTCCTGGCCGCGGCCCGGACGCCCCAGCCCGGGGCTGTCCTACACTGACGGGCGTTGCGTACGGGTCTGTGGTTGCAAGTCGAAGCCAGTCGCAGGCGAAACGACCCACGTAAGGCGACCCGTGGTCGCCGAGCATGGTGCGGCTTAGAGGTAAGCCCTGCCGCACGACGGGCCGGCCCTCGGCCCGGGTGCGAGAAGGAGCCAAGCACGTCCCGTCGTGGTGCCGTTGGGCCGTCCTGGCCGCCGGCGCCCGGACCGTGTCACCTCCTCGGCAGGCGAGTGTGGGGTCAAAGACCAGGTCAGCCGTGCGCGACGACGATGCCTGCCCACCGACGAAGGGAGTTGCTCGTGGACGTGAGCGTCAGCAGCCGCAACATCGAGCTGACCGAGGCCCTGCGCGACATCACGACCGACAAGATCGGTCGGCTGAGCCGGTTCCTCGACGGGATGGACCGGGCGGAGGTCCACTTCTTCGAGGAGCGCAACCCCCGCATCGCCGACAAGGACGTGTGCGAGGTCACCATTGACGGCCACGGCCACCACGTGCGGGCCAAGGTGGCCGCCGCCGATCCCTTCGCCGCCGTCGACGCCGCCGTCAACAAGCTGGAGCACCAGCTCCACAAGCTCAAGACCAAGCTGGTGGGCCGCAGCCACCCTCGTCGCTCGCAGCCCCGAGGCGTCGAGGCCCCCGCCGTCGACCTGGTCACGCCGCTCGACGGGCTGGCTCCGCCGCCTGTCCCCGCCGGCATGCCGGACGAGGCCGACCCGGGTCCGGACCGCTACCGGATCGTGAAGTCCAAGCGCTTCACCATGAAGCCCATGACGCCGGAGGAGGCCGTCATGCAGATGGAGCTGCTGGGCCACTCCTTCTACTTCTTCTCCAACGCCGAGACCGGCCGCTGCGCCGTCGTCTACCACCGCAGCGCCGGGGACGTGGGCCTCATCGACGAAGCGGGGTAGGCGCCTGACCAGCAGCGGTGTCCCTCGCCGCGGTCGGACGGGCTCTTGGTGGCTCGCCCGCGGTGACGGGTCTCCGTGGTGCTCCTGGACGAGCAGCCGCAGCATGGGGACCTTCAGCTCGACATCGCCGGATGGGGTGGACAACAGCCGTGGTCGGTGCCCGTTGGGCTGGGCGGTGCGGGCCTCGCTTCGCTGGTAGGGGCGAGTGTCGATAGCCACGCTGACCTCCGTCTCGATGAGCTGTTGGAGGATCCACTCCAGCGAGTTGCGGATGGTGTCGGTCATCTCGCAGGCCTTGAGCGCGGCGAGCAGGTCGGACAGCTCAGGATCGGTGAGGGT
>JADDRA010000007.1:0-12501 GCA_016781105.1 Actinomycetota bacterium
AGGAGCAGGAGGCCCACGGTACCGCCTCCTCCGAGCGCCGGCCCGAGGGCGGTACGATCGCTCCTCGACGCCCAGCCCTGTCCCGGACATCGGCGTCGGACCGTCGTTCGCTCGACTGGCACGGGGGGTTGCGTGTGGAGGTGCTGCGTCCCCAGCTCCGGCGCTACGAGGAGGACGGGCGCCCCTGGCCGGTGCTGGTGTGGACGAGCAGGGCACGCATCCGCAGCATCTCCTCCGCCCCCTTCGGCGGCGGCGTGGGACCGTGCTCCTGGGTCCTCAATGCCCAGGTACCCCTCAGCTACTCCCGCCGTGATCCCCAGGCCAGTGTGGCGGTCCTGGCCGCCGGGCTGGGGCTCGACAGGCCTGGCGTGGGCATGCTCACCGCGGCCGAGGTGAGCGCGGTCGAGTACGGAGCCAACGGCGGCGTGGAGGTGGCCGCCACCGTCGGCCTGCGGGTCCCGACGTGGGCCGCGGCCGCCGAGACGGGCGACGGGCGTCCTGGTAGTGCAGTCCAGGCCACGCCCGTCGGCACCATCAACCCCGTCGGCACCATCAACGTCGTGGCCATGGTTCCCGAGCGGCTGAGCGAAGCCGCCCTGGTCAACGCGGTGGGCACCGTCACCGAAGCCAAGACCCAGGCCCTGGGGGACGCCGGCATCGAGGCCACCGGGACCGCCACCGACGCCCTGTGCATCTGCTGCCCCGATCAAGGAGCCGCGTGGGAGTTCGGAGGTCCTCGCTCACGCTGGGGAGCCCCGCTGGCCCGCGCCGTCCACGCCGCGGTGCTGGCCGGGGCCAGGGGTTGGGCGTCGTCGGCGCCGTCGTGATCATCCTGGTGCTGGGCGGGGCCCGCTCGGGCAAGTCGGCCGTGGCCGAGACGCTGGCCCGCCGGTCCCCGGCGCCGGTCACCTACGTGGCCACCTCCGTGGCCAATCCCGACGACCCCGAGCTGGAGGCCCGCATCGCCGCCCACGTCGAGCGGCGGCCGCCCGAGTGGGCCATCGTCGAGGCCTCGCCCACCACGTTGACCTCGGTGCTGCGCGCCACCACCGGCACGGTGCTCGTCGATGCGCTCGGGGCGTGGGTGGCCGCCACTCCCAACCTCGGTGTGGACCCCGTGGACTTGTGCGACGCCCTGCGCACTCGCGGCGGTGACAGCGTGGTGGTGTCGGACGAGGTGGGCCTGGGGGTGCACCCCTCGAGCGAGGTGGGCCGGCGCTTCCGCGACGTGCTCGGCCAGCTCAACCAGGCCGTGGCCGGCGTCGCCGACCAGGTCCTGCTCGTGGTGGCCGGGCGGACCCTGGCCCTGAGCGAGCTCGCCGCGCCCTGATGCGGGCCGCCCTGGCCTTCCTCACCTGCCTCGGTGGTCCGGTGCCGCCGACGCCCCGGGCCCTGCCCTGGTTCCCGGTGGTCGGCGCCGGCCTCGGGCTGGTGCTGGGCGCCACCTGGTGGGTGGCGGAGGCGCTCTGGCCACCCCTGCTGGCGGCCACGTTGGTGGTCGCCGCCGACCTGGCCGTGACCGGGATGCTGCACCTCGACGGCCTGGCCGACAGCGCCGACGGGCTGTTGGCCCACGGCCTCGAGCCCAGCCGTCGCCTGGAGGTGATGGCCGAGCCGAGCGTGGGTGCCTTCGCCCTCGGCACGGTCGTGCTCGTGCTGGGGATGCGCATCGCCACCCTGTCCGCGCTGCGCCCGAGCCCCGGGTTGCTGGCCGCCCTGTGGGCGACGTCGCGTGCCGCCATGGCCCTGGCCGTGCACACCCAGCCCTACGCCCGCGACCGCGGCCTGGCCACGTCGTTCCGGGGCGGGACACCGGCCGCCTTCCGCACCGTCATCGGCCTGGTCGCCGTCCTGGCCCTTATCGCCGGCGCAACACTGGTCGCCTCGGACCGGGCGGACCTCGGCCCGGTCATCCTCGCCGTGGCCGTCGCCGTGCTGGCCGCAGCCGGCGTGGTCGGCCTCGCTCGCCGGCGGGTCGGCGGGTACACCGGCGACGTCCTCGGCGCCGCCGGGATGGTGGCCGAGACGGCCGGTCTCGTGGTTGCGGCCACCCGCTGGTGAGCGCGGCACGGCTCCGGCTGGCGGGGTCGACGGCCACGGGCTGGACGACGGCCGCCGCCCGGTCAGCCTGTCGGGCCGGCAGGCGGTCTCCGGCACAGAGAGGCCCGGCTGACCGCGCCCTGGCCGACCGGGCCCTGGCGGCCGCCGCCGCCGTGATGCTCGACCGGACCCTGGGCGAGCCCGACGTCGAGCCCCACCCGCTGGTGTGCTTCGGCCGGTTCATGGACGCCGTCGAGCGCCGGCTCCATCGCGACCATCGCCTGGCCGGGGTGGTCCACGCCGCCATCGGGCTGGGGGTGGCCGGCGCGCTCGGGCGGCTGGTGCCCTCCACGACGATGGCCACCTACCTGGCGGTGGGTGGCAGGAGCCTGGCCGAGGCGGCCACGGCGGTCGAAGCCGCACTGGCCGAGGGCGACCTCTCCACCGCCCGCCGCCTGCTGCCGGCGCTGGTGGGGCGCGACCCCGAGGGGCTCGACCCCGCCGAGGTGGCCCGGGCCGTGGTCGAGTCGGTGGCCGAGAACACCGTCGACGCCGTCGTCGCCCCCGTGCTGTGGGCGGCCCTGGCCGGTGCCCCCGGTGCGCTCGGCTACCGGGCGCTCAACACCCTCGATGCCGTCGTCGGCCACCGCTCACCCCGCCACCTGCGCTACGGCTGGGCCAGCGCCCGCCTCGACGACCTCGCCGGCTGGGTCCCCGCCCGGCTCACCGCCCTGCTAGTCGTCGCCGCCCGCCCCTCCGCCGCCCGCCCCGTGGCCCGGGCCGTGCGCCACCAGGCCCCCGCCCACCCCTCACCCAACGCCGGAGTGGCCGAGGCGGCCTTCGCCGCCGCGCTCGGGCTGCGGCTGGGCGGGGCCAACCGCTACGGCGAGCGGGTCGAGCACCGCCCAGCGCTGGGCGAGGGGCGGCCGGCCGCTCCGGGCGACATCAGCCGGGCCGTGCGGCTCTCCCTCGACGTGGGCGTGCTGCTGGCCACGAGCGCGGCGGCCACGGCCCTCGTGGCCCATCCTCGGTGACGCGGTCGATCCCCCTGCCCGCCGGCCACGGGGGCGACGGGCCCCGCCTGGCCGCCGCCCTCGGCGTCCCGCCGTCGAGCGTCCTCGACCTCTCGATGAGCACCAACCCCTTCGCCCCCGACGTAGCCGCCTTGGCGGCGAGCGAGCTGGAGTCGCTGCGCCACTACCCCGACCCCGCTCGGGCCACCGCCGCGCTGGCCGAGGCCATCGGCGTCGGCGAGGAGCACCTGTTGCTGACCAACGGAGGGTCCCAGGCCATCGCCCTGCTGGCCGCCGAGCGACCGCACGGCCGGGTCGACGAGCCCGAGTTCTCCCTCTATCACCACCACCTGGCCGCCACCTCCGTCGACGCCCCCCGGTGGCGGTCGAACCCCCACAACCCGTCCGGCCGCCTGGCCCGCGCCGACGAGCGGGCCGACGTGTGGGACGAGGCCTTCTACCCCCTGGCCACCGGGTGCTGGACCCGCGCCGACCCGGGCGCGGTCGTCGTGGGCTCGCTCACCAAGCTCTTCGCCTGTCCCGGCCTGCGGGTGGGCTACGTGCTGGCCGACGACGTCGACCTGGTCGAGCGCCTGCGGCGACGCCAGCCGGCCTGGTCGGTCAACTCCCTGGCTCTCGACCTCGTGCCCCGGCTGCTGGCCCGGGCCGATCTGGGCTCCTGGGCCCGCCAGATCGCCGTCCATCGCCGGGCGCTGGCCACGGTGCTGGCGGGCGCCGGGCTGCGACCACTGCCCTCGGACGCCAACTGGCTCCTGGTCGAGGGGGCCCGAGGGCTGCGGGAACGGCTCGCTCCCCAGCGGGTGCTGGTGCGCGACACCACCTCGTTCGGGCTCCCCGGCTGCGCCCGGGTGGCGGTGCCGGACGAGGCCGGCCTCCAGCACCTCGCCGCTGCCCTGGCCGCCACCGCGTGAGCGGCCGGAGCGAGCGCCGGCCAGCCCCGGCCGCCCGGTCGGTGAGCGTCAGAGGTCGTCGCTGCGGACGTCCATCCCCGCCGCCGCCAAGCCCGTCTCCAACCGGTCGCGCTGGCTCGCGGTCAAGGGCTCCAGCCCGGGAGGCGGCTCCGGCGCCGGCACATCGAGCATGGCGGCGGCGTCGAGGAGCAGCCGGTCGTAGGCGACCAGGTCGGCCTCCCACCCCTCGCGTGTGGGTTGCTCGTAGCCGACCAGGGCCCGACGCCGGCGCCGGAGCTCGGCCCCCACCTGCTGGATCGACCCCGCCGCGCTCAGTACTCGATGCCCTTCTTGGCCAGGATGCCCTGGTCGTAGGCGTGCTTCACCTTGCGCATCTCGGTCACGGTGTCCGCCACCTCGACCAGGGCCTCGTGGGCGTCGCGCCCGGTGACGACCACGTTGGTGCGCTCGGCCCGACCGCGGATGCCGGCCACGACGTCCTCGACGGGCACCCAACCGTAGGTGACGATGTAGGTGAGCTCGTCGAGGATGACCAGGTCGTGCTGGCCCGCCGCCAGCATGGCGGACGCCACCTCCCAGGCGTGGCGGGCCTTGGCCGCCGTCTCGTCGAGGTCGTCGGACTCCCAGGTGAAGCCGTCACCGAGGGTGTGCCACTCGATACCCAGGTGGTCGGCGAGCTTGCGTTCACCGGTCTGCCACGTGCCGCCCTTGACGAACTGCACGACGCCGACCCGCCAGCCCCGGGCCCACCCCCGGCCCATGACGCCGAAGGCCGACGACGACTTGCCCTTGCCGTGCCCGGTGTTGACCACGACCACCGAGGGAACGCGAGCCATGGCCTCAGCCTACGCTCGCCCTGGTGGCGCCTCCGCACCCCGTGACATGAGGGGCGGGCTCCTGGTCTGTGGCACGGCCAGCGACGTGGGCAAGAGCCACGTGGTCACCGGGCTGTGCCGGCTGCTGGCTCGCCGAGGGGTGCGGGTGGCCCCGTTCAAGGGCCAGAACATGTCGCTGAACTCCTGGGTCACCACCGCCGGCGACGAGATCGCTCGGAGCCAGGGCGTGCAGGCGCTGGCGGCGGGGCGCGAGCCCGAGGTGGCCATGAACCCCGTCCTGCTCAAACCCACCGGCGAGCGGGCGAGCCAGGTCGTGGTCATGGGCCGGCCCCTGGCCCACCTCGACGCCGCCGCCTACCACGCCGAGCAACCTCGGCTGCGGGCCGTGGTGCTCGACGCCCTGGCCGACCTGCGGGCGCGCGTCGATGTCGTGATCGCCGAGGGAGCGGGAGGCTGTGCCGAGATCAACCTCCTCGACCGCGATCTGGTGAACCTCCCCCTGGCCCGTGACGCCGGGTTGCCGGCAGTGGTGGTGGGCGACATCGACCGGGGCGGCGTCTTCGCTGCGCTCCACGGCTCGGTGGCCCTGTTGCCCGACGCCCTGCGAGAGCGGGTGCACGGCTTCGTGGTCAACAAGTTCCGGGGTGATCCGACGCTGCTCGGTGCCGGCTTCGAGGAGCTGGAGCGGCGCTGCGGGGTGCCCACCCTGGGGGTGCTGCCCTGGCTCGACGACGTCGCCCTCGACGCCGAGGACTCCCTTGCCCTCGATGGGCCCCGGCCCCGCCCCCCGGGCCCGGCCCGGGCCGACCACCTCGACGTGGCCGTGATTCGCTTCCCCCGGGTGGCCAACGTGACCGACCTCGACCCCCTGTGCCTCGAGCCGGGGGTCGACGTCCGCCTGGTGACCCACCCCTCGGCCCTGGGTCAGCCCGACCTGGTGGTCCTGCCCGGCACCAAGGCCACGGTCGCCGACCTGGCCTGGCTGAGGACGCGGGGCCTGGACCGGGCCATCCTCGCCTCCGGTGCCACCGTGGTCGGCATCTGCGGCGGCCAGCAGATGATGGGCCGGACGATCCTCGACGAGGTCGAGTCGGGGGCGGGGTCGGTCGACGGGCTGGGCTGGCTCGACCTCGCCACCACCTTCGCGCCCGACAAGGTCACCCGCCGCCGGCGGGGGACGGCCCTGGGCCAGCCCGTCACCGGCTACGAGATCCACCACGGCCGAACCGTGCGGGGTGAGGGGGTGGAGCCCTGGGTGCACCTCGACGACGACCAGGCGTCCAACCCCGGGGATGTCGAGGACGAGGGCTCGGCCAGCCCGGACGGTCGCTTCCTCGGCACCGCCCTGCACGGGCTCTTCGAGGGCGACACCTTCCGGGCCACGTTCCTGAGCGAGGTGGGCCGGAGGGCGGGCCGTCGCTTCGTCCCCGCCGGCGTGGACTTCGCCGTGGCTCGGGATTCCCAGTTCGACCGCCTCGCCGACCTGCTCGAAGCCCACCTCGACGTCGACGCCCTCGAGGCCATCATCGTGCAAGGCGCCACCCCCGTCCCGCACCATCCCTCCCTGCGTTCGACGGATCGCAGAGCGGCAGGAGCCGGTCCGGGTACCTCGCCGGGCGAGCCACCTTGTTCGCTTGGTGCCTTCGCCCGGGCTCGTGCCGAGGTGCGGCCGGTCGAGGAGGCCGCGGCTCGGGCCGCCGAGGAGCACCATGCTCGCCTGGCCAAGCCCCGTGGGAGCCTGGGGGTGCTGGAGGTGCTGGGATGCCGGCTGGCGGCCATGGCCGGGACCAGCCCACCGCCGCTGCCGGTGCCCGCCGCCGTGGCCGTGTTCGCCGCCGACCACGGGGTCCATGCCCAGGGCGTGACGCCCTGGCCCCAGGAGGTGACCGCCCGGATCGTCGAGACGGTGGCCGGGGGATCGGCCGCCATCAACGTCCTCGCCCGCCAGGTGGGCGCCTCGGTGGCCGTGGTCGACGTCGGCGTCGCCCACCCCGTGGTCACCGGACCGGAGGGACCCGCCCGCGTCCTGGACCGGCGCATACGGGCAGGCACCGCCGACCTCGGCCTGGGCCCGGCTATGGACCTCGGAGAGGCGGAGCGGGCGCTCGACGTGGGGGCCGAGGTCGCCGGCGACCTCGTCGCCGGCGGTGCCCGCTGCCTGGTCACAGGTGACCTGGGCATGGCCAACACCACCGCGGCAGCCGCGCTGATCGCCGCCTTGACCGGGCGCTCGGCCCGCGAGACGACGGGCCGGGGCACCGGGGTCGACGACGCCATGCTGGCCCACAAGGTGGCGGTGGTCGAGCGGGCGCTGGCCCGTCCGTCGGTCTCCCCCTGGACCGGCCCGCTCGGCGTCCTGGCCTCGCTGGGCGGTCTGGAGATCGCCGCCCTGGCCGGCTTCATCGTCGGTGGGGCGGCCGCCCGGGTCCCGGTGGTGATCGACGGCGTCATCGCCGGTGCGGCGCTCCTGGCCGCCGTGTCCCTGGTTCCTTCCGCCCTGGCCTACTGCGTGGCCGGCCATCGCTCGACCGAGCCCGGAGCGACAGTGGTGCTCGACCACCTCGGCCTGGATCCCGTCCTCGACCTGGGGTTGCGCCTGGGTGAGGGCACCGGGGCGTGCCTGGCCGTGCCGGTGCTGGAGGCTGCGGCCCGAATCCTGGCCGAGATGGCCACCCTCGACGCCACCGGCGTCGGGAGGGCAGGGGCCTGACGGACCTTCCTGGCCGCTGAGATCACCGCGACAACATCCTCAAGGATTGGGCGACTGGTTCCGATACTGCACAGGACGGTGCAGGTGCGGGAGCCGGTGCGCCGGCGCACTCGAGGAGCGACCATGTCCATGCGGATCACCCTGCTCGCCGGAGCAGTGCTCACCAACCTCGTCGTGGGGGTGACCAGCGTGGTCGTGGTCCCTCAGGTCGGCCAGCACATCGCCGACGCCAAGCTCGATGCGGTGATCGCTGAGCTGGCGACTGCGCCGGCCCCGGCATCGCGGGCGGAGCACCCGGACGTCGACGCCGACAGCGGGGTGCGCACGACGCACACCACCGGCGCTCCCGCGCCCGGACGGCGCGTCCCTGCCGCCGTGGTCACGCCGGTGGCACCAGCGCTCCCGTCGGCTCCTCCGGCCTCTTCGGTCCCCCTCACCCGGGCTGCGGTCGACGCCCGCCCGCCGTCGGTCGGCGCCGTCCCTCCGGCCCAGGTCGCCGCCGCCGTCGATGACGAGTTCGACGGCAAGGGCATCGCTCGGGCGAGCGATGAGCAGCAGCTGTCGCTGGCCAAGGCGGTGTGCTCGGCCTTCGACCGGGGCTACTCGAGGGACGAGATCCTGGCCCGGGCGCTCCAGGAGGAGGGCACGACCGCCTCGGGGGTCAATCGCTTCCTCGACGTGGCCATCGCCACCACGTGCTCCGAGCACGGCGGCCGCTAAGCCGGAGACGGCCGAGATCGCTCAGCTGGAGGTGGCGTTGCCAGGGTTGTCGTCGCCGCTGCTGGTCTGTCCTCCCAGGCGGGTTGGCGACGTCGGCCCGGCGGCGGTCTCGCCTCCGCGGCCGAGGTCCTCGCCGACGGGCGCGGCCCCACCCTCGGCGCCGGGCCGGTTCGCGCCGGTCCCCGTGTCGCGCCCGGCGATGGCGTTCGCCGTGGTGGTTCCACCTCTCCCCGGGCCCGCAGCCAGGCCGAGGTTCTCCTGTTCGACCACGGAGTGGTCGTCGTCCTCGGGATGCAACTGATCGTCCATCCGGCTCACGACGTGGCCGTCGTCTCCTCCACGTCCGGGTCATCGCGCTCGTCGTCACCGAGCGATGTGCCTTCCGCGGTGATGGCGTCGTCCTGCCCCTCGGCGAACTCCGGAGACACGCCACTTCCAAAGGACGCCTTTTGCGGTCCTCGTCCGCCACTCCCCTGGTCGCGGTGGCCGTGGTCACCCTTGGTCGGCTTCGTCGGCATCGCTGTTCCTCCTGGCTGGACGGCACAGGCCGCTCGACCGCTACCCGCTCCCTGCGAGGGGCACACGTCCCGTTGGCTCTCCGCCCACGCTCGTACCCAGCTGCCGGTGCGCCGGCCGTCCGGGGCCGGTCAGGACGACCAGCGGAGGATGGCACCGAGGCCTCCCGTGGGCCCACTGTCGGGAGGCACGACGCGCACCCCGGCACCCGTGCCGAGGGCGGCGCGCACGGCCACGTCGACGAGCGGAGCCTCCTGGGGGTCCTCTGCACCCATGGCGGCCACGTCGGCCTGGCTGCGCCCCACCTGGGTGGGCTCCGGGCCGAAGTAGGCGAGGCGCTCGTCGTCCGCTTGGCCGGCGGCCAAGAGGACCTCGACCTGGCCGCGAGCCAGGGCGGCCAGGACGGCCTCCGGTCCGTCGGCCGCCCGGTCTGACTGGCCCAGCTCCTGGGCGAACTTGCCGAGCAGGGCCGCGGTGTCGGCATCGACCGCCTCGTCCACCCGCTGTCGCAGCGAGGCCATGAAGTGCCGATGGGATCCGTCCTCGGCCCGTCCCCCCTCGACCACCTTCAGGCGCGCCGCCAGTTCGGACGGGAGCTGGCCCCGGAGGAGCTCGACCGCCCGCACGTCGCCGGCGACCACGATCACCCGAGGCTCGAAGCGCTCGACCAGGGCCACCACTTCGGCCGCGACGTCGCCGGCGTTGTGCTCCCAGGTGTTCTCGGCTCGCCGCTGGTAGCGGGGTTGGGACCAGCCCCCCGGCCCAGCGCGGGTGACGGGCCCGTGCTCCCCGCCCGCCTCGCGTTGGACGTCGGGCAGCTCATGGCGGAAGACGAGGAGGTCGGCACCGGTGCGGTCGGCCAGGACGGCCAGGCAGGGAGGCGACGACTGGCGCCAGGCGATGATGGGAACCAAGGCCGGCGCCGGTGCCCAGGTGGCCCGGTCTCGGGGCAGGGACTCGGGCGAGTGCTCGACGAGGCGGCCACCGGCGTCGGCCACCACTCCCAGCGCCTGGCCGCTCAGGTGGGCGTCGCCGATCACCTCCTCCACGCCGGCCAGGATCTCCTCCGGCACCCCCGCCCCCTCCAGATCGCGCCGCAGCGTCTTCCACCGGGTCTGCGACCGTTGGCTGGCATTGTCGATTTCCGCCTCGGTGCTCAGGTAGACCGAGGCGAAGGGCCCCGGTCGGGCCACGACCTGGGCCAGGTCGGCGGCAACGACGGCGCCGGGCGGAGTCAGACCGCTGTGCTCCACCGTCCCGTCCTTCCCAAGGCTCCGCAGGACGACACAAGCCGACGAGAGCTCCCAGCCACGAGGTGGCAGATGCCATGACCCGGACCCACGACGACGTTGCCCGCCGGGAGATCGCATCCTTGGCCCGCCCGCTGCGCGACCCGAGCGACCTCGACCCGTTGGTGGCGGTGGCCGGCGAGGCGCGCTTCGTGCTCCTCGGCGAAGCCTCGCACGGGACCGCCGAGCACTACGGCGGGCGGGCAAGGTCGAGCCGCCACCTCATCGCCGAGCACTGCTTCTCCTTCGTCGCCGTCGAGGGCGACTGGCCCGACTGCTTGCGCCTGAACCGGTGGGTGAAGGGCCGAGCCGAGCACGATCGCAGCGCTCCTGAGTTGCTGGGGACCTTCGAGCGTTGGCCGACGTGGATGTGGGCCAACGAGGAGGTGGCTGCCTTCGCCGAGTGGCTGCGCCAGCACAACCAGGAACACGGCGGCGACGTCGGCTTCTACGGCCTGGACGTGTACTCGCTGTGGGACTCGCTGCGCGTCGTGCTCGAGCACCTGGGCGAGCACGATCCCGAGGCGCTCGATGCGGCCCGCCGGGCCTACCACTGCTTCGAGCCCTACGGCGAGGATCCGCAGCGCTATGCCTGGTCCACCCGGTTGGTGCCCCAGTTCTGTGAGGACGACGTGGTGCGCTTGTTGGTGGAGCTCCGCCAGCGAGCGGTCGTCCCCGACGGTGACTCCGAGGCGCCCCTGGATGCCCGCCAGAACGCCGAGGTGATCGCCGGCGCCGAGCGCTACTACCGCAGCATGGTCTGCGCCGACGGCGAGTCCTGGAACGTCCGGGACTGCCACATGGCCGACACGCTCGATCGGCTGATGGACCACCACGGGCCCGAGGCCAAGGCCATCGTGTGGGAGCACAACACCCACATCGGCGACGCCCGGGCCACCGACATGGCCGGCGCCGGCATGGTGAACGTGGGCCAGCTGGTGCGGGAGCGCCACGGCGACGAGGGCGTCGTGCTGGTCGGCTTCGCCGGGCACCGAGGAAGCGTCATCGCCGCCGAGCAGTGGGGCCGACCGATGCAGCAGATGGCGGTCCCCCCGGCGCCGGCCGGCACCCACGAGGAGCTGGTCCGAGAGACCGTCGGTGACGTCCCCACCCTCCTGGTGTTCCCCGCGGACCGGTCGGGAGCCTGGCTGTCGAACCGCCGGTGCCATCGGGCCATCGGGGTGGTCTACGACCCCGCTCGAGACGCCTACGGCAACTGGGTGCCGTCGGTGCTGGGGCAGCGCTACGACGCCTGGTTGTGGTTCCCGGACACGGAGGCCCTCCATCCGCTGCACCTGGAGGCGGCCCAGCGGGGGCGGAGCAGGAGACCGAGCCGTGGGGCGCCTGACGACCGGGGTTCCCCGGCGCCTCGACCAGGCATGCGGACCTCGCCCGTTGCTCCGACCATCGGCACCCCCATGCCGTCGGCCCTGGCAGGGGCATCCGAGCCGCCGAGAGGGTAAGCGAGGACAGATCGAGCCCGACCGACGAGGGAGAGAACATGAGCGAGACGGGTGTCAGCAACGACGTCTACAACCTGGTGAGCATCCTGTACCACGATCTCCAAGGCGCAGAGAACTACGGGCGCTACGCCGAGGACGCCAAGCGATCGGGCGACGAGGAGCTGGTGCAGTTCTTCGAGGAGATGGAGCAGCAGGACCGCCAGCTCAGCCAGCGGATTCTCGGGCTGCTGCGCAGCCGAATCGGGGGGTGAGCTGACCCGGAGCGTCTCACACCCGCTCGCACTCCCCAGTCCCTAGCGAAGGGATGACCCCCTCAGGAAGGCCGATCGCCTCCCTGGGCCCGTTCGATGAACGCCTCGGGGTCAGGCTTGTCCTGCTCGCGCTCGGGGTGGTGACCGGGCTGGTTGTCCTCGGGCACGTGGGCGCTCGTCTCCTCGTTGGTCACCTGCTCCACGTCGAGCTTGGTCTTGGCGCTGGCGTCGCTTGTGGCACCGCGCGCACTTCGACGGAGCTCCGGCTGTTGGGGCTCGGGCATGGCGTCCTCCCTGGAGCTGGTCGTTGGGGAGCCTCGGCGGCTCCTGCTGGTGCGCCCTACCCCAAACGCCGGTCGGTTTCCCCCGCCGGCGGCAGGAATTGAGCGGGCCGGGACCACTGGATCCCAGGGAGATGCGAGATGACAGAGACAACGACCGGTGCGTCGGCTGACGTGATCGAACTTCTCATCAGCGATCACCGGGAGGTCGAGCAGCTGTTCAGGATGATGGATACGGCCCGGGCGACGGGCAACGTCGACGAGCAGCGCTACGTAGCCGAGCACGTCGTAGAGGATCTCTCCGTGCACGCGGTCATCGAGGAAGAGATCCTCTACCCGGCGATGCGCGAGGTGCTCCCGGACGGGGATCGGTTGGTCGATGAGGCGCTGCAGGAGCACCAGGAGGCGAAGGAGCTCCTCACCAGGATCGACGGCAAGGACCCCCAATCC
>JADDRA010000007.1:12547-12789 GCA_016781105.1 Actinomycetota bacterium
ATCACGTCGAAGAGGAGGAGGGTGAGCTGTCACGGTTGCGCGGGGCACTCGGACAGGAGCGCCTGCAGCAGATGGGGCAGCCCGCAAAGCAGCGCCGACCCATCCGCATCCGCACGTACCCAACACGCCTCCCGGCAACGTCGCCGCCGGGCGTTTGCTGCCGTCGTCGACAAGGTGCGCGACGCGCTGCGGCACTGAGGCCCAGGACGAGAACGGGTCCCGGCGATCGCTGCGGAGGCACG
>JADDRA010000059.1:0-8276 GCA_016781105.1 Actinomycetota bacterium
CAAGCTCGATCCCCCCGAGCCGCTGATCGTGGCGGCCAGCGAGGAGGCTTCGAGGGGCTGCCCATCTCCCTGGAGCATGCCGAGCGGGCGGGCGGCCTGCCCCTCCACCATGGGGACCCGTTCGACCGCCTGCTCGTCGCCCAGGCCCAGCTCGACGGCCTCACCCTGGTGACTCGCGACCGCGCCTTCGATGCCTACGACGTGGCCGTCCGGCGTTGCTGAGCAGCCGCCGTTAGCGTCGGACGACGTGGCCACCGTCACCCGTGCCCCCAGACCGTTCTGGCTGCGGCCCAAGTGGGTGGTGGGCCACGTGCTGGTGGTCGTCCTGGTGGTGGCCTTCGTCAACTTCGGCTTTTGGCAACTCCGCCGCCTCGACGAGCGCCGGGCGGCCAACGCCACCGTCGAGGCCCGCTCGTCGCTCCCGGTGCAGCCCGTCGACGACCTGGTGCCCGCCGGCACCGGTTTGGATGACGTGGAGGGCCTCGAGTACCGGCGAGCCACGGCCGAGGGGACCTACGACGCCGATGCCTCGGTGCTGGTCCGCTCCCGCTCGCTCGACGGTCGGCCGGGCTTCTGGGTCCTCACCCCCCTGGTGCTCGACGACGGGTCGGCGCTGGTGGTCAACCGCGGCTTCGCCCCCTTCACCGCCGAGCCGGCCGAGGCCCTTGCCGCCACCCGGCCACCGCCGGGAACCGTCGAGGTGACCGGCCTGCTCTTCACCACCCAGGAGCGCCAGGGCATCGGCCCCACCGACCCCCCCGAGGGCGTCCTCACCGAGGTGGCCCGAGTCGACCTGGCCCGCCTCCAGCAGCAGTACCCGGCCGAGCTCCAGCCCGTCTTCCTCCAGCTCGAGGCTCAGGTCCCGCCCGGCGGCGACTTGCCGATCCCGCTGCCCGAGCCCGAGCAGAGCGAGGGGAGCCACCTCTCGTACGCCTTCCAGTGGTTCACCTTCGCCGCGGTCGGCGCTGTGGGCTGGCCTCTGCTCCTGCGCCACACCGCCCGCGAGCGCACCCGCGGCTGGTCATCCCCCCGGCCCGCCGAGCCGGTCCCAGCCGAGGCGGCAGAGACGGACCCGGCCGGGCCCGGTGACGTGGCGACGGGCCAGGAGCGCGGGTCCGAACGCCACCCGGCGTCCCGACCCTGACCGGGAGGCGCGCCGCTCGCCTGGTGTGGACCGGAGCCCGGGCCGGGGCCGCCACGGTGGCCCTGGTTCGCCTGGCGCGGGGGGCCACACGCCGGGCGGCACTGGTGCCCCACCCGGATCGGCCACCTCCGGCGCCGGTGTCGGTGGTGATCCCCGCTCGGGACGAGGCACACCGCATCGGCCCCGCCCTGGCCGCCCTGGCCGGCGATCCCCAGGTGGCCGAGGTGGTGGTGGTCGACGACTGCTCGACGGACCGGACCGCCGAGGTGGCCGCCGCCGCCGGTGCCCGGGTGGTGCACGGGCGCCCCCTGCCCGAGGGGTGGGTGGGCAAGCCCTGGGCCCTCCAGCAGGGCCTGGAGGCGGCCACCGGGGAGTGGTTGGTGACCCTCGACGCCGACGTGGAGCCCCGGCCCGGGCTGGTGGGCGCGCTGGTCACGGTGGCCGAGCAGGAAGGGTGGGACCACCTCAGCGCCGGCGGCCGCTTCGTGTGCGACACCTCCGGCCAGCGGCTGTTGCACCCGGCCATGCTGGCCACCCTCGTCTACCGCTTCGGACCTCCCGGCGGGCGGCCTCCCCCGCCCCCGCGGGTGATGGCCAACGGCCAGTGCACGCTCACCCGCCGGCCGGTGCTGGCCGCCCAGGGCGGCTACCGGCCCATCGCCGGCCACCTCACCGACGACGTGGCCCTGGCTCGCCACCTGGCCCAGGTGGGTTGGCGGGTGGGCTTCCTCGACGGCACCCGGTGCTTCGAGGTGCGCATGCACGCCTCGGCCGGCGAGGTGTGGCGGCACTGGGGCCGTTCGCTGCCCCTGGCCGACGTCACGCCCTGGTCGCACCAGGGGGCCGACCTGGCCGTGGTGTGGCTGGCCCAGGCCCTCCCCCTGGCCCGGCTCCTGGCCCGCCGAGGCGACCGCCTCGACCTCGCCCTGGTCGCCGTGCGCCTGGGCCTCCTGGCCGCCACGGCCGGGGCCTACCGCCGGCGAGGCGTCGCCTACTGGCTGTCGCCGCTGGCCGACCTCCCCGTCGCCGCCCGCCTCACCTGGGGCACCCTCCGGCCGGGGACCACCTGGCGGGGCCGCACCTACCCCCGCCTCCGCCGCCGGGCCGGCGCCGCTCAGTAGTCGGGTGGTGGGTCGGGCTCATCGGGGCCGGCCTCCCGCGCCTCGTCCACCAGCGCCCGGCACCGGTGCACCAAGGCGGCCGCCTCCTCGACCAGGTCACCCAGGTCGGCCGGGGCCCGGAACCTCTCGGTGGAGTAGTCGGCGTAGCCCCGGAGCGTGAACAGCCGACCGAGGATCGGGGCCGGGCCCATCAGCTCGCTGAAGAGCGTGATCTGTCCGGAGTGGGTCCTGGCGTAGCGGCCCCGCACCGTGAGGGCGGCCCGGGCGGCGTGGAACACGGCGTAGTAGAGCCGGCTGGTGGCGTCCTCGGGAGCATCGGCACCCAACAGCAGGCGCGCTGCCCGCAGGGCCTGGTCGGCCCGCTGCAGCTCGTCGAGGGCCTTTTCCCCCTGGCCGGGGGTCACAGCCGGACCGACTCCCGGCGCATCTCCTCGTAGAAGCCCGAGGCCCGGGAGATGGGCTCGTGGTAGCGCTCGAAGTCGATGACCATGGGCGACAGCCAGGTGCTGATCGACCAGGCCAGGTCCCAGATGGCCCTCGACGTGGCCTCGTCGTTGTCGTCGACGAGGATGAGCACGTCGATGTCGGACTCGTCGTGGTCGTCGCCCCGCACCTTGGACCCGTAGAGACGGATGTCCCGCACCCGAGGCCCGAACCGGGCTCGCACCCCGTCGCGCAGCTCCTCCACCCACCGGCGCTCGCTGGGATCCAGCCGGCCCAGCGCCTCCTCGGCGGGCACGGGCGACACCATGCCGTCGAAGGGTACCCACGGCCCAGGAGGCGGGCCGAGCCGCCGGCTGGCCGATCCGACCGGCGCCGTGGACCCTTGAGCCTCAACGGCGGCGCCCGGCGGTGGCGAAGCGCAGGCCGATGATCGCCATCAGGGCACCGGTGGCGGCGACCCGGTGCCGGCCCTCGACGGCGAGCTGCACCAGGGGGAAGCTGAACACGCCCAGGCGGGCCCCCCAGGCGAAGGAGCGGGTCAGGGCCACGGTGACGAAGAGGCCCACCGCCACCGAGCCGGCCACCGGGGACAGCACGCACATGCCGCCCGACCAGGTGAGGATGGCCCGCCCGCCCCGGAAGCGGGCGAAGACCGGCCAGGCGTGGCCCGCCATGGCTGCCCCCACGGCGGCGTAGCCCACCCCCCAGGCGCCGGCCGGGGCCAGCGCCCGGCCCACCAGCCCGGCGCACGCTCCCTTGGCCACGTCGCCGGCGAAGACGGGCGCCGCCGCGCGAGCCCCGAGCAGCTCCCGCAGGTTCCAGTAGCCGGGGTTGGCGTCGCCCGCCTGGCGGGGGTCGACGCCGTGGCGGCGTCCCACGATGACGGCGACGGGGATCGATCCGACCAGGTAGCCGAAGGTGGTCGCCCCCGCCGTGGCCACCACGGTCGCCCTGCGCACCTCGACAGCCTCCCACGGTGGGGTGCCGCCGGCGCCCGGTACCGTCGCCTCGGCCATGGCCGCCGTCGCCTCCTTCCACCTGACCCGCTACCCCTGGCTCCAGGCCCTGGGCACCATGGCCGGGCTGGCCACCCGCGCCCGGGCCCTGGCCGCCACCCCGGGACTGCGCTTCGCCCGCCAGCTGGGGACGGGACGGGGATCGCAGATGGGCCTGGGCGCCGACCTGCGCCGGTGGGCCACCTTCCTCGTGTGGGAGGACGAGGCCGACCTCGACGCCTTCCTGGTGGCCTCGCCCCTCGCCCGGCGCTGGGCCGATCACGGGGAGGAGACCTGGAGCGTCCGGCTGGTCCCCCTCTCCGAGCACGGGTCCTGGGGAGGCCGCCGCCCCCTGGCCGGGATCGAGCCCGCTCCCGGCGACGACGGCGGGCCGGTGGCGGTCCTCACCCGCGCCCGCATCGGGATGCACCACTGGCCGGCGTTCTACCGCTCGGTCCCCGCCGTCGAGGAGCACCTGCGCCGCCAACCGGGGCTGCTGGCCGTGGTCGGCGTGGGCGAGGCCCCCGTCGGCCTCCAGGCCACCTTCAGCCTGTGGCGCTCGGCGGCGGACATGGACGCGTTCGCCTACCGGGGCTCGGCCCACGAGGCCGTCGTGCGCCGGACCCGGGCCGAGGGCTGGTTCGCCGAGGAGCTCTTCGCCCGCTTCCGCCCCTACGGCTCCACGGGCACCTGGGACGGCAGCGACCCGCTGGCAGTCACGGCCCAGCACCACCCCTGATCGTTCTGGCCACGCGGACGGCTGCCTTTTCGACCACTCCTGCTGCCAGAACGCGGGAGGTGAGCGACGTCAGCCCTCGACTGCCACCGCCCGGCGCCGGCGGCGCGAGGGCGGGAACGGGTCGTAGTCGACCGCCTCGGCCCGCTTGCGCAGGGCGGCGGGAACCACGGGGAACAGCATGCCGTAGGGCTCCCCGCCCCAGAGGTGGTGGATGCGGTGCGCCGCCTTGAGGCGCTCGCACACCCCCAGCTCCACCTCGAACCAGGGGAGCCGGCGATGGATGTAGATGTCGTGGACGAAGAAGTAGGCGGCGCCGTAGAGGGTCAGGCCCACCGCGATGGGGACCAGCGGAGCCAGGCCGCCCACGTTGAGCCCGAGGCCAAAGGCGCTCATGGCCACCAGCGAGCCCATGAGGGGGTACAGGTCGTTGCGCTCCCAGCCCGGCTCGGGCCGGCGCTGGTGGTGGCTCTTGTGGATGGGCATGCCCGGCCCGTGCATCACGAACCGGTGGGAGAGGTAGACGAGGACCTCCATCCCCAGGAAGGCGCCGACGACCAGCAGGACCGTCATCGCCTCCACCCTACCGGCGGGCGCCGGTGGCGATCTGGTGGTCGCGCTCCCAGACCAGGACGGGCAAGGTGAGCAGGGCGAAGGCGTAGAGGAACTCCTCGGTGGGGATGTCCCAGGGGAAGCGCAGCCCGCTGGTGTGGGCCTCGTCGTAGATGACGATGGGGGCCGAGAGCTTCGACATCCACCCGTCGACGGCGACCATGAAGCCGCCGCAGATGGCCATCGAGATCCAGTACCCCGGGGTGCGGAACACCCCGGTGCGGAACCAGGCTCGCTCGGCCACCACCACCCCGGCGGCGGCGGCCAGCGAGGTCAGCGGGTAGGCCTTGACCAGGGATGGTCGCCGGCGAGGCCCCGGCGCACCGCCTCGAAGGACAGCAGGCTGCAGATGGGCACGGCCACGAAGAAGGCCAGCTCGTCGAGCGGCAGCCCGCCCGGCAGCTCCACCCCGCTCGAGTAGGCCGGGTTCAGGCGCCAGTGCCCGGCTCGGAAGGCGAGGGCGTCCCACGGCACGAAGATAGCCAGCGTGGGCACCAGGGCCCGGGCCAGGCGGCGAGGCCGGCGCCACACCCGGGCCTGGTAGGCGACCTCGAGCGGCAGGGTGAGGACCAGGCAGGCCCCCAGGAGCTTGAGGTACTGGGTGCGGTCCTCCACGGGCGCCAGCGTAGGTCGAGGGGGCCGGAGCGCTCGGGTCAGGCGCCCAGGTGGGCGAGGGTGGCGGCGCGCACGTCGGCGGTCTGGGCGAAGACGAGGTGGAAGGTCGCCTCCCGGGCCCAGCGCTGGGCCGGGTGCTCGCCGGTCACGGCCCGCCCGCCCACGGCCGTCACCAGGGCCGCGGTGGCGGTCACCCCCAGCGCCAGGGCCTCCGCCCGCAGGCGCAGGCGCTCGTCGATGGCCTCGGCGGCGGGGACGAGGTCGATGAGCTCGTAGGCCCGCTCCCGCACGCCCTCGACCCGGCTCGACAGGGCGGCGGCGGCGGGCGGATCGAGCGCGGCCAGCTCGTCCAGGGCGGCCAGGGCGATGCCGAAGGTCGACGGCTGCACGTTGGCTCCGTTGGCCGCGTCGGCCACGCCCCACTGGGCCCTGGGGGCCACCAGGACCACGTCGTCGTCGGCCACCACGTAGCCGTCGAGGTGCAGGGGGAAGGTCCGGGTGCCACCCATGGCGCTCAGGTGCAGCGGGGGACCGTGGGCCATCGCGTCCCCCTCGGCCAGCGGGACCAGGGCGAAGAGGACCTCGTCGTCGGCGGTGGTGGCCCCCACCAGCACCAGGTCCAGCAGGCCCCAGCCGGTGCACCACGGGGCCACGCCCGACAGTCGCCACCCGCCGTCGAGTCGGGTGGCGGGCATGGCCACCTGCTCGCGGCGGAGGTGGCTGAAGGCCACGCCGGCCTGGGTCGTCCCCGCGCACAGGCCGGGCAGCCAACGCCCGGCCAGCTCCTGGTTGGCGCTGGCCGCCAGCATCTTGACCACCGGGTGGTGCTGGAACCACACGAACCAGGTGGTGCCGTCGGCCCCCGAGAGCACCTCGGCCACCCTGCGATACACCGGCGCCGAGGGGGCTCGGCCAGTGACCGCCTCGGGCCCGAGGACGCCGTGGAGCCCGGCGCGAGCCAGGGCGTCGAGCGCTGGCCGATCCACGCCCTGGCGCTCGGTCCGCCCGGCCAGGGGGGCCAGGCGCCGGGCGGCCTCCTCGGCCCGGGCGATCAGGGGGTCGGTCACCGGGTTGCAACGTAGCTTGAAGCGACCTCCTCGCCCCGCAGGTGCCCCGCAGGCACGGCGACCAACCCGAGGCCCCCGGCGGCCAGCACCAGGACGGCGCCCAGGACGTAGACGGACCGGATGCCCACGGCGTCGGCCAGCAGGCCGCCTCCGGCGATGCTCACCAGGCGGGCCGACTGCCACACCACGTCGTAGAGGGCGAAGACCCTCCCCCGCAGGCGGTCGGGCACCGCCCGCTGCAGCACGGTCTGGTAGGTGACGTGGCCCGTGCTGGTACCCACGCCGTAGGTGGCCAGGGCGCCCAGGGCCACGCCGAAGCTGGTGGAGGCGGCCAGCACCAGGTCGACCGCGCCCCGCAGGAGGTAGGGACCGAACAGCAGCGCCGGGCGTCGGACCTCGGCCACGAGCCGCTGCAGGACCAGCGGGCCGAGGCCGGCCCCGACCCCGATGGCTCCGAGCAGGAGGCCGAAGCGGCCGGGACCGACATCGAGGTGGCGCTCGGCCAGGACCACCAGCAGGGCGCTGGTGGCGCCGGCCGAGAGCGCGGCCAGGCCCTGCACGCAGGCCAGCACGCCGAGCAGGCGGCTGCGGCGCACGCTCGACAGGCCCTCGCGCACCTCGGCCAGGCGGCGGCCGGCCCCCGCCTGGGGCGCGGTGGCGGAGGGCACGCCGGATGGGGGGTCGAGGCCCCGCAGCAGCAGGGCCGACACGACGAACGAGGCGCCGTTGAGGGCGAAGGCCGGACCGGCGCCGGCCAGGGCGACCAGCCCGCCCGCCGCCGGAGCGAGCGCGACCTGGGACACCACGGCCGCCGACCACAGCGCCGAGTTGGCGCCCAGGACGTCGTCGTCGTCGACGAGGGAGGGCACCAGGCTGGAGGCGGCCGGGTTGAAGAACGTGGTGAGCGTGGAGCCGGCGAAGGCGGCGGCGTACACCACGGCGAGGTGGTCGCCTCCGAGCACCAGGGCGACGGCGACCAGGGCCCGGCCCAGGTCGGCGCCGATCATGATCCGGGCGCGCGGGAAGCGGTCGACCACCGATCCGGCGAACAGGCCGAAGGCCAGGACGGGAACCACCTCGAGGGCGACGGTGATGGCCACCGAGAGACCCGAGCCGGTCAGGCGGTACACGAGGACGACCAGGGCGACGGCGCTGAAGGTGTCGCCCCAGCGGCTGATCGTCTGCGCCCAGAACAGCCGGCGGAAGGCCGGGCGGGCCAGGGCTCGCCGCAGGGGGGAGGCCATGGCGGCCAGTCTGGCGGCTCGCCCCGGTCGTGGGCTGCCCGGGTCGTGGGCCGCCCGGGCCGCAGCGGAGCGGGGGGTGGGTTGGGCCGAGCTGTCCCCTCGCCGTCGATCGCCCCTGCGGGAGGAGCCCTGCTCGAGCTCTTCGACCTCTCCCAGCGCCTCGGCGACGTGACTGCCCTCGACGGCGTGAGCTTCGCCGTGCGGCCCGGGCGCATCTGCGGCTTCCTCGGGCCCAACCGGGGCGGGCAAGACGACGGCCGGGCGCGCCGTCATGGGGATCCTCGTGCCCGACGGCGGC
>JADDRA010000059.1:8473-12517 GCA_016781105.1 Actinomycetota bacterium
TCTTCTCCAGCCACCAGCTCGATCTGGTGGAGGACCTCTGGGACGAGGTGGTGATCGTGCACCGCGGCCGGGTGGTGCTGGCCGGCGAGGTGGACGAGCTCGAGCACCGGGGCCAGGGGGTGGTGGTGGTCGACCTCGAGGCGGGTGTCGACGCCCGGGCCGTCCTGGCCGCAGCCGAGCGGGTGGCGCCGCTCACCCACTTCAGCCGGGAGCTCCCCCTGCTGTCCGAGCTGTTCCGCCAGGCGGTGGCCGGGTGAAGGGGGCGGCCGTCGTCCGCCTGGTGGCGGCGAGGGAGCTGCGGGAGCGTTCCCCCAGAGGTCCTTCAAGGTGTCGACCGGGTTCATCGCCCTCGCCCTGCTGGCGGCGGTGCTCGTGCCCCGGCTCGTGGGTGACGACGGCGCCGCTGGCCATGCCGGCCCGGGCGGCTCTGGCCGAGGTCCCGTGGTGGGAGGTCCCCCTCTCGGTGGCCCTGACCGTGGCCGCCACCTACGCCCTGGTCCGCCTGGCCGGGCGCATCTACGCCGGCGCCGTGCTGCGCTTGGGCTCCTAGGTGAGGCTCCGCCAGGCCCAGCGCGAGAGACCGGTCAGCCCGGTGGGCCGCAGATGACCACGGTGTCGGGGGGCAGCGTGGCTAGGCCGGCGTCGACGGCGATGCGCTCGTCGGAGCCGAGCAGGACGTCGGTCCCGGCCCCCTCGCCCAGGTCGAGCTTCTGCTCGGACTCGCCCAGGTTGGCGGCGATGCGCAGCTTGCCCCGCTCGACCACCAGCCAGCGCTCCTGCTCGTCGTAGCGGACGCGGACCCGGTCGAGGCGGCCGTCGCCCAGGCCGGGCACCCGCCGGCGCAGGGCGATGAGGGCCCGGTACCACTCCAGCACCTCGGCGTGCACACCGCGGGCCGGTTCGTCCCAGTCGAGGCGGGAGCGCTCGAAGGTCCCTCGATCCTGGGGGTCGGGCACCTGCTCGGCCGTCCAGCCAAAGGCGGCGAACTCCGACCTGCGGCCCTGGCGCACCAACCGGCCGAGCTCGGGGTCCTCGTGGCTGGTGAAGTACTGGAAGGGGCTGGAAGCGGCCCACTCCTCACCCTGGAAGAGCATCGGGACGAAGGGCGCGCTCAGGTACAGCGCCGCTCCCACCTTGGTCCGGCCCGGCGTGAGGGCATCGCTGATCCGGTCACCGACCGCCCGGTTGCCGACCTGGTCGTGGTTCTGCAGGTAGCCGAGGAAGCACCAGCCGGGCAGGCCCACCGGTGGGCGCCCGTGGGTGCGGTCCCGGCACGCCGACCACCTCCCGGCGTAGACCCAGACCGACTCCAGCGCGGTGGCCAGGTGGGCCAGGGAGCCGAAGTCGCGGTAGTACCCCTCGCCCTCGCCCGTCAGCACCGTGTGCAGGGCGTGGTGGAAGTCGTCGCTCCACTGGGCGTCGATGCCGTAGCCGCCGCAGTCGCGGGAGCGCACCACCCGGGGGTCGTTGAGGTCGGACTCGGCGATCAGCCACAGGGGCCGGCCCAGCGTGGCCGCCAGCTCGGCCACCTCGACCGCCAGCTGCTCGAGCACGTGGGTAGCGGAGGTGTCGACGATGGCGTGCACTGCGTCGAGGCGCAGGCCGTCGACGTGGTAGTCGCGCAGCCACCCGAGGGCGTTGTCGATGACGAAACGGCGGACCTCGTCGCTCCCGGGCTGGTCGAAGTTGACGGCCTGGCCCCAGGGCGTGGCGTAGAAGGAGGTGAAGTAGGGGCCGAAGCGCTCCAGGTAGTTCCCCTCGGGACCCAGGTGGTTGTAGACCACGTCGAGGACCACGCCGAGGCCCCGGGAGTGGCAGGCGTCGACCAGGCGCTTGAGGCCGTCGGGACCGCCGTAGCCGTGGTGGGGGGCGAAGAGGTCGACCCCGTCGTAGCCCCAGTTGCGGCTGCCGGGGAACTGGGCCACGGGCAGGATCTCCACCGCGGTGATCCCGAGCTCGACCAGGTGGTCGAGGTGGGCGATGGCGCCCTCGAAGGTCCCCTCGGCGCTGAACGTCCCGACGTGCAGCTCGTAGAGCACGGCGGCGGGGAGGTGGAAGCCCCGCCAGCCGGCGTCGCTCCAGGCGAAGGCGGCGTGGTCGACCAGTCGGGACGGGCCGTGCACGCCCTCGGGTTGGTGGGCCGAGCGGGGGTCGGGCATCGGCTCGGATCCGTCGAGGCGCAGGGCGTAGTCGTCACCGGCCTGCACCCCGGCGACCTCGACCTCGAACCACCCCCCGCCGGCCTCCTCCATGGGCACCCGGCGGGCGCTCAGCTCGATCTCGACCCGGTCGGCTCGCGGCGCCCAGACACGAAACGCCGCCATCAGCTCTCCACCATGTCCGTCAATCCAGCCTGCGAAGCAGCACCAGCGAGCGCGACGTCACCGGCACGGTCCCGCCACCCTTGTGCACGGCTGCCTCGTTCTCGGGGTCCAGCTCAGGGGGCAGCGCCAGCGCGGTGTCGAGCACCACCTCCCAGCGGTCGCCCCACGGCCGGGCCAGGACGAAGGTGACGTCCTCGAAGTGGCCGTTGAACAAGGCGATGAAGCTGTCGTCGACCACCTGCTCGCCCCGGGCGTCGGGCGCGGCGATGGCGAGGCCGTTGAGGAACATGCCGAGGGTGGAGGCCGACCCGTGCCAGTCGTCGTCGGACATCTCCTCGCCGTCGGGGCGGAACCAGGCGATGTCGGCCAGCCCCTTGCCCCGGATGGGGCGACCCTGGAACCAGCGGCGGCGGCGGAACACCGGGTGCTCCCGGCGCAGGCGCATCAGCCAGCGGGTGAAGTCCAACAGGGTCTCGTCGACGTCGCTCCAGTCGTACCAGGAGACCTCGTTGTCCTGGCAGTAGCCGTTGTTGTTGCCCCGCTGGGTCCGTCCCTGCTCGTCACCGCCCAGCAGCATGGGCACGCCCTGGGACAGCAGCAGGGTGGCCAGGAAGTTGCGCTGCTGGCGGGCCCGTAGGGCGAGGATGGCGGGGTCGTCGGTGGGTCCCTCGACCCCGCAGTTCCAGGACCGGTTGTGGCTCTCGCCGTCGCGGTTGCCCTCGCCGTTGGCCTCGTTGTGCTTGTCGTTGTAGGCCACGAGGTCGGCCAGGGTGAACCCGTCGTGCGCCGTGATGAAGTTGATGCTGGCCTTGGGCCGGCGGCCGTTGGACTCGTAGAGGTCGGGGCTCCCGGTGATGCGGTAGGCCACCTCGCCCAGGCTCGAGTGCTGCCCTCGCCAGAAGTCGCGGATGGTGTCGCGGTACTTGCCGTTCCACTCCGACCACAGCGGGGGGAAGTTGCCGACCTGGTAGCCACCCTCACCCACGTCCCAGGGCTCGGCGATGAGCTTGACCTGGCTGACCACGGGGTCCTGCTGGATGAGATCGAAGAAGGCCGACAGCTTGTCGACGCTGTGCAGCTCCCGGGCCAGGGTGGCGGCCAGGTCGAAGCGGAAGCCGTCGACGTGCATCTCGGTGATCCAGTACCGCAGGCTGTCCATGAGGAGCTGCAGCACGTGCGGGTGGCGCATGTTCATGGTGTTGCCGGTGCCGGTGTAGTCCATGTAGTGGCGGCGGTTCTCGGGCACCAGCCGGTAGTAGGCGGCGTTGTCGATGCCCTTGAACGAGAGCATGGGACCGAGGTGGTTGCCCTCACCGGTGTGGTTGTAGACCACGTCGAGGATCACCTCGATCCCGGCGTCGTGCAGGCGCAGCACCATCTGCTTGAACTCCTGCACCTGCTGGCCGTGGGTCCCCGAGGAGCTGTAGGCGTGGTGGGGGGCGAGGAAGCCGATGGAGTTGTAGCCCCAGTAGTTGCTCAGGCCCTTCTCCACCAGGTGGGCGTCGTTGACGAACTCGTGCACCGGCAGCAGCTCGACCGCGGTGACGCCCAGGCTCTGGAGGTACCCGATGGCCTCGGGCGTGCCCAGGCCGGCGTAGGTGCCCCGCATGTCCTCGGGGATGGCGGGGTGGGTGGCGGTGAAGCCCTTGACGTGGACCTCGTAGACGACGGTCTCGTGCCAGGGGGTGCGGGGGTGGCGGTCGTTGGCCCAGTCGAAGTA
>JADDRA010000013.1 GCA_016781105.1 Actinomycetota bacterium
AGGTCGGGCGTGGCCGCGGGAGCTCAGGTCGACGGGTCCACCATGGCGCCGAGCAGCTCGGCCCGCAGTTCCTCTTCGTACACGGGCCTGCCGATCTGCTCCATGGTGGCCTGCAGGCAGGGGTCCCAGGGGGTCGGGGGAAGTGCCGCCAGCGCCGGAGGCTGCACGCAGCCCGGCGAGGTGACGGCGAGGTAGTCGTCGCTGCTCATGCGCCAGGGTGTCGTGCCTGCCCGGGCCGTGAGCCAACCGGTGATGGCGAGCCCGGCCGCGTCGAAGTCGGCATGTTGGAGCACCTCGGCGCCGGCCGCCGCGAGCTGGCGGACCAGGGTCACCACGGCCACGGTGGGACGGCCGGAGCTGCACACGATCGGGGGGCCGGACCAGCCGAGACGGGCGGCCTCGGCCACCAGGGACGGGTTCTCGACCACATAGGCCCGCTCGCTGGCTGCCAGGGCAGGGACGGGCCAACGCCGGAGCTGGGCCAGGGTGAGCACCACCGGCTCGCCCGCCGAGCGCGTGGCTCCCAGCCAGGGGCCCAGCGGTGGCGGTGCGTCGACCCCGAGACCCAGCACCAGGACGGTGGACGACAGGGGGTCGGGGGCGACCCCGACCGACTCCCACAGCTGGCGGGCCGACGCCGCGTCGCCGGCCAGGGGCATGCCCCCGGCCAGGGCCACGGCGTCGAGGACGATGGCCGCCAGGCGCCTGCCCCGGTCGAGGGCGTGGGGATCGTCCAGGAGATCGTTGGCGAAGGCGGCCAGAGGGACGCCGTCGGCGGGCAGGGCACGCAGGACCCGCAGGGCGCGCTCGAGCCGGCGTTGGTGGGCGTCGACACCGCCCCTGGCGCCCTGAGCACCCAGCCGCTCGACCCAGGCCCGGTGCCGCTGCGGCGCCGAGCCGGCGCTGAAGAGCTTCAACGTCGCCGCCTCCCCGGCGAGCCAGTCCCACAGCCGGTCGTGGGCGACTCGCTCGGCCCGCCGCTCGGCGCGGCGGTCGGGCAGCGGCCCGCGCAACGACTCCACCTCCACCCGGAGCTGGGCGACCGAGGCGAGACCGAGGGCCTCGGCCAGACGAGCCACCCGGACGCTTCCCCCTGCGGGCGGCAGCCGTTCGTGCCCGAAGAGGTCGGCGAGGGCGTGCCGGGCGTCGAGGGGCAGGTGCCGCAGCGAGAGCATCACGGGTTCGCCCCCGTCGCCGAAGCGGCGGACCAGCTCGTCGACCAGAGGCGTCAGGGCCGGGCGGGCGAGGCGCTCGGCGCCGGCGGCGCGCCCACCGCTCACGCCGCCGGTGGATCGATCTGGCGGCGGCGACCGTCCCAGGTGAAGCGGGTGGAGGTGACCGGTTCGTCGGCGGTCGGCGGGTGCAGGTGGTGGATGGCGATGCCGTCGAGGGTGGCGTACTGGCACCACTCGTGGTCGCTGGTGAACACCGCGTCGAGGTCCCACGCCGAGAAGGTGCCGAAGAGCTGAGCCCGGTTGGCGGTGTCGACCCCGGCGAAGAGCTCATCGAGCAGGATCAGCCGGGGACAGCCCGCCGGGCCACCGTCGTCGGCCGCGTAGTGGGCGGCCACCGAGGCGATCATGGGAAGGTGCAGGGCGATCGACCGCTCGCCGGTCGAGAGCTTCTGCAGCCGCCGCGAGGTGGCCGGCTGGAAACCCTCCCAGTCGCGATGCCCGAGCTGGAGGCTGAAGCGGTGCCAGGCCCGGTAGTCGAGGGTCTCACGCAGCCTCGTCTCCCACGGCGCGTCGGCCTCCAGCTCCGCCCGGGCCTGGTCGACGCGCGCCCGCACGAAGGCCTGGAGCGACGCCCGCTCGGCCTCGGCGAGGTCGGCCGGGTCGCGCAGCAACAGGGCTCGGGCCGCCTTCACCGCGTCGAGCTGCTCGGGGTCGACTTCCCAGCGCAGCCGCACCTGCACTCCCCCGGCCATGGTGCGCACCCGGGCCAGCTGGTCGTTGATGGCGTCGACGAGGGCGTTGGCCTGGCGTATCCGAGCCGCCAGCGCCCGGCGCACGCTGCCGGCCAGCGTCTGCTCGAACAGCCGCTCCTCGTCGGCGGCCAGCTCGGCCCGGCCCTCGTCCAGCTCGCTCGCCAGGGTCCGCGCCAGCGCGGCCGCCCCGCGCCGGATGCCGCCCACGACGCTGCGCAGCACCCACCAGCCGCCGTCGGCCAGCTCCCGAGCGAGGTCGACCCGTGCGCCGAGCACGGCCTGGGCCGCATGTACCCGCTCCCGCACCCGCTCGGAGTGGCGTTCGACCGCCTGCGCCTCGGTGCTCAGGGCCTCGTGGTCGGCGGCGATGGCGCGAGCGGCCGCCAAGACGGCGGAGGCGGTGTCGACGAGCTCAGGCGGCTCGATCCCCGCGTCGTCGGCCAGTGCGGCTATCACCTCGACCAGGCGACGCTGGGCGCCCGCCCGCTCCTCCTCGGCTCGGGAGCGCTCGGCCTCGGCGGCCGCCAACGCGCCGGCGAGGGTGCCCACCCGGCGCTCGAGCTCGGGGATCTCCTCACCCAGCGACCGCTCGCGCCGCCGGGCTCCTTGGCGCTCGTCGTCGAGCGCGGCGAGCCGCCGGAGCACCTCGGCGTACTCACTGCCCACCGACGACTCCAGCCCGGCGACCCGGCCCTCGGCGGCCAGCGCGTCGTGCTCGGCCTGCTCGAGGTCGTCCCGGGCGCGCCCCGCCGCCCGCTCGGCGTCGGCCAGCCGGGCTGTCGCCCGATCGTGGTCCCCCTCGGCCCGGCGCGCGTCGCGTCGGCGCCGGCCCCAGGTCGTGGCCTGCTGGCCGACCCGGGCGATCCCCTCCTCCACGGCCGCCAGGGCGTCAGCCTCGGTGGGCAGCGAGTGGCGGGCGGCCCGGACGGTCAGCGCCCGCAGGGCCTCTCGCACCGCGGCCTCGGCCCGGGCCAGCACGTCTCGGCTCTGGCCGAGCCGGGACCGAGCCTCGCCGAGGCGCACGAGCGCGTCGGCCAGGGTCCGCCGGGCGGACTCGACCGGGCCGCTGCCGGGGACGTCGGCGAGCTCGGCGGCCACGGCGGCGGCCCGGCGATCGAGGTCGGCCTCGCGCCGGTCGAGGTCGCTCAGCCTGGCTTCGACGAAGGCGAGCGACGCGTCGATCTCGGCCAGGCGGGCCACCCGGTGGCGCTCCCGGGCGACGGCACCGAGCAGCAACGCCGGGCGCCGCGGTCCCCGGCCGGTGGCGGCGCCCAGGCGGTAGGTGCCGTCGGTGGCCACCACGACCTCGACGTCGCCGGCGGAGTCGAGGGCGTCGAGCGCCGTGGCCCGCACCGGCACCGACGCCAGCACCTCGGCCACGACCTCGGCCGGCACGCTCACCTCGTCGGCGCCAGGCGCGGGAGCGAGCACGTCGGCCAGCGACGGACCCGAGGGCGAGCGCACGCCGAGCACGACGTCGACCCGGTCCCCCTCGAGATCGACCGAGCCGTCGGCGTGCACCCAGGCGTCGAGCAGGCCCGAACCGGTGAGCGCCGCCTCCAGGCCGTCGACGTGGCCGGGCTCGACCTCGGGACGGACGTCGACCAGGCGCCACAGAGGAGCGCCGCAACGACCAGGGCGGGGCGAGCGCCACGGCGGTCCGTCGGGATCGACCAGGCGGCCGGCCGCCCAGCGGGCCCGTTCCTCGAGGAGCGACTCCCGCTCCCGTCCGGCGGCATCGCGCTCGGCAACGAGGTCCCGGCGAGCGACCGCATCCTCGGCGCCCAGCTGGGTGGCCAGGCTCCCCAGCGCGGCGGTGACCGCGGCCGGCTCGACGAGGTCGAGGTGCCCCACCGCGGCAGCCACCCGACCCGGGCCGATCGTCTCGCACCGGGCGGCCCAACCCTCGACAGCGCGGCGGTAGCGGTCGAGCGCAGCCTCCTCGGCGGCTTCGGCGTCCTCACGAACGGCGAGGCGGGCGTCGACGGCCGCCTCGTCGTCGGCCACCTGCGCCTCCCGCAGGCCGCGGGTCTCGACGGCTCGGGTGTGGGCCTCGAGCGCGACCCGTACCTCCTTCACCCGGGCTCGCCGGGCCTCGGTCCAGGCGTGGACGAACCGCTCGGCGTCGTCGGGGTCGGCGATGGCCACCGCTTCGCCGACCACCTGCTCGGCGCCGACCGCCACTGCCGCCTCCCGGACGTCGCGCTCGGCCAGGGCCAGGTTGGACTTGGCCGCCTGCCAGGCCGCCGCCACGTCGTCGAGCTCGCCGGCGCTGGCGGCGCGCGCCTCCTGCCGCTCGCCGGAACGCGCCCGGGATCGCTCGGCGTACTGGCGGAGCCGGCGGGCCTGCTTCTGCAGGTCGGCCAGGGCCACGCCCTCCCGGTAGGCGGCGCTGTCCTTCAGGGCGTCGACCTCGACGTCGATGGCGCTGATGCGCTCGTCGAGGGCCCGCCGCTCGCCGCTCGCCTCCCTCGACGCCGCCTCGACCACCTCGAGGTCGGCCCTGGCCTGGCGCTCGTCCCGGGTCACGTCGTCCCGCCTGGTCTCGGCCGAGCGGACGTGGCGGGCTGCCCCGACGACCACCGCCCGGGCGTAGTCGCGCTGGCGGGCGGCGAGCAGGCGCGCCTGGGCCACCTCGGCTTCGAGGGTGTCCAGCTCCCGGCGGCGCCGGTCGAGTCGCTCGAAGCCCTCGGCCACGGCGGCGATGTCGTGGTCGTCCATCGGTGGGAGCGACTCCGACAACGTGTCGGACAGCTTGGCCAGGTCGAGGTGCTGGGACAGCTTCTCCTTGCGCAGGGCGAGCAAGGCGGAGATCACCGACCGGTAGCGGTCGGGGGAGAAGCCGGGGTAGAGGACCTCGCGCACCGCCGCCCGGTGCTCGTCGGCCGAGCCGTGGACGCGACCGGCGTCGCCGAGCGCCTCGACCAACGCCTTGCGGGACAGGGGTGCACGGTTGGCGTCGAGCAGGCGGAGGTCGTGGCCGACCTGGAGCGAGGTGGTGAAGAAGTCGAGGTCGACCTTGCGCGTGGCCTGCGAGGCTCGGATGCGGGCACCGACGGTGAAGGCCTCTCGACCCCGCCGGAACTCCACCCAGGCAAAGCCGGTACGGGAGGCGTCGGCCGTGCCGGTCATCACCCGGTCGAACAGGCCGCCCCTCGACTTGGCCGCCGAGGTGAGCTTGGTGGGGCTGGCGTCGGCGTCGAGCAGGAAGGGCAGGAGCAGTTCGAGCGCCATCGACTTCCCCGACCCGTTGGGACCCCGCAGCAGCAGGCGCCCGCCGTGGAAGGTGAAGGTTTCGTCCCAGTAGCGCCACAGCGACACGAGCCCGGCCCGGCTCGGCCGCCACCGCGGTGGGTCGGCGGGGGCGACGGTGCGGGCCACGTCGGCCAGGGTGTTCATGGGTCCTCCTCGAACAGGCTCGGGGCGGCGCCGCTGAGGGTGGGCTCGCCCACCCGGTAGCGGGCCAGGGCGGGCCGGGCCTCGACACCACCGTCGGCGTCGAGACGGACGAGGCCGAAGGACGCCAGCAGCTCGAGCGCCTCTCGGCCGAGGCGCTCGGGACCACCCTCGTCGCGCTGACCCCGGGCCCAGGTGGGGAAGCGGGCGAAGATGGCTGTCACCTCGGTGTGGACCTCGCGAGAGCCGAGTCGGCCGAGCCGGCGGCGGCCGAGCCCGTCGGTGGTGACGAGGCGGTCGGCGAGGAGCAGGGCGAGTTGGTGGGCGTTGCCCAGAGGGGCCGGGAAGTGACGGTCGGAGGCGATCCCTTCGGGATCGGCGGCGAGGAGACCCTCCAAGCGCTCCTCGAGCTCGAAGCCCGCGTCGGCCACTCGCTCGCGCAGCCAGCGCCGGCCGCTCAGGCTGGCCAGGTAGTCGGCCTCGATCTCGGTCAGCTCGTCTAGGTGGACGACGGGCTCGTCGAGCACCCGGCGAGCGAGGCGGTGGCGGGCCCAACGGTTGCGGGCCTCGTCGGCGCCACCGGGTTGGTCGGACACCTGGGGTACGTCGCCGTAGCGGGGCTCGTCGGCCAGTCGCTCGATGACCTCCTCGGTGCCGAGCTCGGCGGGGAGCGTGCTCGGGGCGGCCGCGCTGACCAGCAGGCGGTGGAGGCGGCCGGTGTCGGCCCCGAGGAGGGCGTTGCCCTGCTCGTCACCCACGAAGTCGTCGATGTCGCCCGCCGTGGCCCGCACCGCGCCCCAGGCCAGGAGGGCCCGTACCGCATCGACGAAGGCGGCCCGCTCGCCCTGGCGGCTGGTGTCGAGGCCGGCCTCGGCCGCCACCGCGCTCGCCAGCAGGCCGACGGTGGTGATCGGATGGCGCACCAGCTCGCCGCAAATCAGGCAGAGCAGTTGGTAGCGGCGGCGGTCGAAGGGGCCGGCGGCGCCCCGGGTGCGCTTCAGGGGACGCTGGACCTCGACGGTGCCCGCTCGCTTGGCCAGCCGGGCGTAGCCAGCGGCGACGTCCACGCTGCACACCCACCCGCACGTCCGCTCGAACCACTCACCCAGCCAGCCGGCGTGGCGGGCGACGAGACGGAACGCGTCGGGGTCGGCATCGGCGTCGAGCAGTGGCTGGGACAGCAGCGACCGGATCGCCAGGGACCGTTCGGAGGCCAGGTGCTCGGAGAGGGCGGGCTCAGCCACCGGCCGCCTCCCGCCAGTCGACGCCTTCCCCCCACTCGCCCGCTCCTGCACCGTCGAGGACGATCGAGACGAGCAGGTCGGGACCCTGCAGCACGCCGTCGTCGGTGACCAGGCCGGCCATGCGGCCGTCGTGCGGGTCGCGCAGCACGACCTCGACTCGGCCGTCGGCTGACAGGGCACGGCGGGTGCCGTCGGATCCGAGGGGGGCGTCGAGCCCGACGCCGAGCAGAGCGAGCAGCTCGCCGAAGGCGGGGCGCGCCAGCCCGGCGAAGTCCGACAGGCGGACCGCGCCGTCGGTGACCAGCGACCGGCGCAGCTCGTCGTGGGTGACGAGGGCGTCGGCCTGGGCCCGCTGGCGGGCGGCGCGCACGAACGAGGGGTCGGCGACCGGGTGCGAGCGACCCCGGTTGGCCAGGGTGCCGGCGGTGCGCAGGGCGGGAGCCACCTCGACCGGGTCGGCCGACAGCCACGACCTGGTAGGCGAGCGCTCCTCGCCGTCGAGCGGGACGAGGTGGGCGTGGCGGGCCGGCCACAGACCGAAGGCGGCGGCGAACAGGCGATGCGCCTCGGCCTCGCCCGGAGCAGTCGCGAACCATTGCGCCAGGGCTCGGAAGTCGCTGGCCACCGACGCCGAGCGACGGCGGCTGTCCCAGCGACGTTCGAGGACGCGCAGCAGCTCCACGATGGCCGTGCGGGCCACGTCGACCAGCCCTTCGACCCGGGCCACCGCGCCGTCGTCGGGCGCGAACCAGGCTCGCAGGGCTGCCCACCGCCGGTGCCGCTCGGCCAGCCACGCCGGCCCGGGGTCGCCATCGGCGACGGGAGCGAGGTTGGCGCCCGCCAGGGCCCGATCGAACAGCGTGGCCAGGCCGAGGGACTCGCCCCGCCGGATCGCCGCCGCCAGACGCCGCTGCGGGCGCTCGACCCCCTCGACGTACTCCTCCAGGTAGTTGACCGTCCGGCGCTTCACATCGGCGAACACGGCGTCGTCGGTGGCGTCCTCCCGCAGCAGCCGCTGCAGGTGCCCGTTGAACTGGCGAACGCTGGTGACCAGGGCGGCATGGTTGCGCTCCACCTGGGTGAGCTGGATGTGCAGGCGGGCATCGTCGGTAGCGGTGCGAGGGGCCGTGGCCAGGTCGGCCAGGTCGTGGAGACCGTCGCCGATGGCGTCGAGCACGGCCGTCTGCAGCCCGACGGCCTGGCGGAGCGAGTCGAGGGCGTGGAGCACCCCGCTCACGGCCGCCTCGCCCCTCGGGGTGAGCGACCACTGCAGGTTCTTGCGCTCGAACTCCTCGGGCGTGGCGTAGCGGGCGGCGTGGTCCTGGGTCGCCTCCAGCAGGCCCCACCCGGTGAGGGAGGCGAGGGCGCGCTGGAGCAGGTCGTCGTCGACCGGCTCGTCCCAGCCGTTCGCGGCCAGGGCGCCGCGCACCTGGTCGACGTTCAGGGCGGGGGCGAGGACCGCGGCCTGCTCGAACGCACCCATGACCGCCAGGTGCAGCTCGCGCAGGTCGGTGGTGGTGAAGCGGAACAGCTCACCGTCGACCAGTCGCCAGGGGCGCCGCTCGGTCACGAGCCCAGAGTAGGTGCGGGGTGGGACAAATGACAGGGGTGTAAGTGCGGCCGCCGGCAGGGGCCAGGCGGGGGTTCACGAGGCTGGCCGAGCGGCCCGGCCGAGGTTCCGGGGTAGGCATCGGGCCCGGTTCCCACGACGAGGAGGACGCGAACCATGGATCACGTCAACGCCAGAGAGGGTTGGTGCTGCGACGGCCGCACGTGGAAGGAGCACACCGACGCCGATGGTCACTGCTGCCAGAGCAAGAACACCCACATCGGCCAGCTTCCGGAGGAGGGCCAGGAGCTGGCTCGCCGGCGCATCGGCGAGAGCGCGTCGTGAGCTGAACGGCCTCGTGACCTGAACGCCACCCTCGCGGGAAGCCGTCAACCGGGGGCCTGCTCGGGCACTGCGGTGGCGAGCTCGGCGGCCCGGCGGCCCGAGGCGATGCAGGCCGGGAGGCCAACACCGGCCAGGGCGGCCCCGGCCAGCACGACCCCAGGAAGGCGCCGGCGCAGCTCGGCCTCGGTGGCGGTCATCCGCGGTCGGTGCCCCGGGGCGTACTGGGGGAAGGCCCGGGTCCAGCGGGCCACCCGGACCTGGCTCGGGGCGACGGTGATGCCCAGGGATTCCCCCAGCTCCAGGCGCAGGCGATCCACCAGCGCGTCGTCGTCGAGGGCCTCGACCCGGGCGTCACCTGCCCGGCCGGCCGAGACCCGCAGCACCACCTGGTCGCCCCGGTCGAGGTGGGACCACTTCGACGACGCCCACGAGCAGGCCGTCATGAGCCGTCCCTCGCCCCGGGCGACCAGGAAGCCGCTGCCGTCGAGCGGAGGGACCCGGGCGCCGACCGGGAGGGGGGGGAAGGCGAGGGCCACCAGGGCCACCGAGGCGTAGCCGAGGGACGCCAGGGTCGCCGCCGAGCCCGGCGCGTGGGGTGCCAGCAGCGGTGCAGCGTCGTGGGCCGGGGTGGCGAGGACCACGGCGTCGGCCTCCAGGACGCCGGTCTCCAGGTGCAGCCGGTAGCCCCTCCTCCCTGTCGGCTCCAGCACCGTGACCGGGGCACCGGTACGCACCTCGGCGCCGGCGCCCACCAGCCGGAACTCCAGCGCCTCGACCAGGCAGCCCAACCCGCCGGGCAGGGTGAGGAAGACCGGGCCTTGCGCCGGTTCGTCGGCACCCACCGCAGGCCGGCCTCGGTGAGCCGTGGGGCACCCGGGCACCGAGCCGGCGCGAGCGACCCGGGCGGCGCCGCGCACCAGGCTGCACCCGGCCCGGGCGGCGGTAGCCAGGCTGGGCGCGGTCATCTCGATGCTCAGCTGGTCGGTGTCCCCAGCGTTGATCCCGCCCACCAACGGGTCGACCAGGCGGTGGTGGGCCTCGTTGCCCAGGCGCCGGCGCACCACCGCGCCCAGGGCCTCGTCGCCTCGCAGCTTCCTGCCGGGCAGCAGGGGTTCGAGCGCCACCCGGCTCCAGCCCCAAGGGGAGAGCACACGCGAGCGAGCCAGGGACCCGAGGCGGGTGGGCACCCCGAGCACCAGGCCGGCGGGCAGCCGGCGCAGGCGGCCCCGGCGCCACACGTAGGCGGTGCTGGTGGCAGGGGGGACGAGCTCACCGTCCAGCCCCAGCTCCCGGCAGAGCTCGACCGCCTCGGGCCGCCGGGCGAGGAAGGCGTCGGGACCCAGGTCGAGCGACACGTCGGCGAAGTCCTCGGTACGGATCTTGCCTCCCAGGCGCGCCGCCGCCTCGCACACCGTCACCCGGACGTCGGGCCGGTCAGCCAGGTGGTGGGCAGCGGCTAGGCCGGCGATGCCGCCGCCCACCACCGCCACCCGGATCACGGCCGCCTTCCCCCCCTCCCTCCCCGACTGCGGCACCCCGTCGTCGCGCCGGGCCGACCGGCCTGCCAGGATGGGTGGATGGGCATGCGCGTGGTCGAGACCCGGATCCGCTCCGGACGGGAAGGCGAGCAGCGGTTGCGGGTGGACCTCCACGGGGTGTGCCTGTACGGCCCGGGCGAGGACCGCACCGCCGTCCGCTGGGAGTGGATCGAGGCCATGGACGCCGGCGACGGCGACGCCCTGGTGGTGCGGTCGTCCAAGGGCTCCATCAGCATCCCCGCCGGCACCTTCGGGCTCACCCCCCACGCCCTGGCCGAGCGCCTGGAGCAGGCCCGGTCGATCACCGCCCGCACCGACGTCATCGCCGAGCTGGCCGAGGGCGGACGCCCGGACTGAGGCGACCGGTCACGGGGCGTCGGCCCAGCCGGCGCCCGCCGGGCCGGCGCTGCCCGAGCCCGAGCCGGTCGGCTCGGCACCGGCCAGGGCGTGCACCCGGTCGGCCAGGGCGCCCAGGACATCCGGGTCGTCGTTGACCACCGCGGTGCGGGCGAAGGCCAGGCCCAGCTCGGCGGCCCGGGCCCGGGCCTCGACGTCGAGGTCGTAGAGCACCTCGAGGTGGTCCGAGACGAACCCGCAGGGGCACACGACCACCCCCTCGGCCCGGCCCGTGCCGGCCAGGTCGTCGAGCACGGTGAGGATGTCGGGTCCGATCCAGGGCTCGGGTGTGCGCCCCGCGCTCTGCCAGGCCACGGCCCAGTCGGCCCAGGGTGACAAGCCCAGCTCGGTGGCGACGGCGGCGCCCGTCGCCCGCACCTGGTCGGCATACGGGTCGGCGCCGGCCAGCACCCGCACGGGCAGGGAGTGAGCACTGAAGAGGACCTTGGTGGCTTCGGGCAGCGCCGCCAGGCAGCGGCGCACCTCGGCCACCAGGAAGGCCAGGTAGGCGGGGTCGAGGTGCCACTCGTCGACCGCGGCCACGGGCAAAGCCGGGTCGAGCTGGCCGGCGCGAGCACGCAGCCGGCGCTGGTACTCCCCCACCGAGGCGGCGCTGTAGTGAGGGGCGAGCACCAGGCCGACGAGGCGTTCGACCCCGGAGCCCACCAGGGTCTCCACCGCGTCCTCCAGGAAGGGCGGGGCGTGCTTGTAGCCGACCTCGACCCGGAACCCGCCCGGTGCCCGGGCCTCCAGGGCCGAGGCCACGGCGGCGGCCTGCCTCCGGGTGCGCTGGGCCAGCGGCGACACCCCGCCGATGGCCTCGTAGCGGCGGACGAGATCGGCCAGCAGCTCGGGCGCCGGTGGCCGGCCCCGGCGCACGTGGGTGTAGTAGGCCTCGACGTCATCGGGGCGCGCCGGTGTTCCGTAGGCCATGACCACGAGGCCGGTGGGGCTCACGGCGAGGAGCCGTGGACGAGGTCGACCACCCGCCGCAGGGCGTCGGGATCGGTGTCGGGCAGCACTCCCCAGCCCAGGTTGGCCACGTAGCCGGGCCGGCCCCCGTTGGCCGCCAGCATCCGCCGGACCCGGTCGTCGAGCACCTCGGGGGGGGCGAACAGGGTCGTCGGGTCGAGGTTGCCCTGGACGGCCACGCCGGGACCCAGGCGCTCCCGGGCCTGGTCGAGGGGGATCCGCCAATCGACGCCGACCACGTCGGCCCCGGCCTCGGCCATGGCCTCGAGCAGGTGGCCGGCGCCCACCCCGAAGTGGACGCGGGGGACATCCAGGTCGGCCAGCCCCTCCAGGACCCGCCGCGAGGCGGGCAGTACGAAGCGCCGGTAGTCGTCCTCGGCCAGCGTGCCGACCCAGGAGTCGAAGAGCTGCACCGCCTGGGCTCCCGCCTCCACCTGGGCCGCCAGGGTGGCGAGGGCCATGCCGGCCAGCCGGTCGAGCAGGTCGTCCCAGACGTCGGGCTCGGCGTGCATGAGGGCCTTGGTCTGGCGGTAGTCGCTCGACTTGCCCCCCTCCACCAGGTAGCTGGCCACGGTGAAGGGGGCGCCGGCGAAGCCGATCAGGGCCACCTCGGGAGGCAGGGCCTGGCGCACCAGGCGCACGGTCTCGAGCACGTAGGGCAGGTCGGTGGCCGGATCGAGGGGACGGAGGCGGGCCAGGTCGTCCTTGGTGCGCACGGGCTGGTCGACCACCGGGCCACGATCGGGGCGGATGTGGATGCCCTCGAGGACGGCCTGGACGGGGGTGACGATGTCGCTGAAGAGGATGGCGGCGTCGACCCCGAGGCGGCGCACCGGCTGCAGGGTGACCTCCGCCGCCAGCTCGGGGGTGCGGACCACCTCGGCGAAGGAGCGCCCCCGGCGCAGGGCCCGGTACTCGGGCAGCGAGCGCCCGGCCTGGCGCATGAACCACACCGGCACCCGTTCGAGCGGCTCGCCCCGGTAGGCGGCGACGACCGGTGGGACGGGCACGCCTCACGGTACCGCCACCCCCTAGCACCGGCCCGGTCGCTCCGGACCCGGGAACGGTGGATGAGCC
>JADDRA010000019.1 GCA_016781105.1 Actinomycetota bacterium
CGAGGAGCGCCGAGCCGAGGGGCGCCTGGAGTTCCACGACCTGCTGGTCATGGCCCGGGCCCTGCTGCGCGACCCGCACCACGGCCCGGCGGTACGCACCCGACTCCACCACCGCTACCGACGGCTCCTGCTCGACGAGCTGCAGGACACCGACCCCATCCAGGTCGAGCTGGCCGCCCGCATCGCCGCCGTCCGGCCCGGCGCAGCCGAGACGAGCACCTGCCCCTGGGACCAGCTCGAGGTCCGCCCCGGTCACCTGTTCATGGTGGGCGACCCCAAGCAGTCGATCTACCGATTCCGCCGGGCCGACATCGCCGTCTTCCTGGCCGCCCAGGCCCGCTTCGGAAGGGACGGCGGTCATGTCGGCCTCACCGCCAACTTCCGCACGGCGCGGCCGATCCTCGAGTGGGTCAACCACGTCTTCGCCGCGCTGATGGGCGAGCCACCCGAGGTCGACCTGCCCGTGGCGTCACAGCCGGCTTACGTCGCCCTCGACCCCGTGCACCCCGCCCCTGGAGGCGGGCCGGCCGTGGCCCTCATCGGCCGGACACCCCATGGCAGCAAGGTCCGGGCCGACGAGCTGCGCCAGCGGGAGGCCTCCGAGGTGGTGGCCAGCGTCATCCGGGCCCGGACCGAGGGGTGGAGCGTCCGGACCGCCGACGGCGGCGAGCGCCCGGTCCGGCTGGGCGACGTGGCCATCCTGGTGCCGGCCCGGACCTCGCTGCCCTTCCTCGAGGACCGCCTCGACGAGGCCGGGATCGCCTACCGGGCGGAATCCAGCTCGCTCGTGTACGCCACCAGAGCGGTGCGCGACCTGCTCATGGTGCTGCGGGCGGTGGCCGACCCCACCGACCACCTCCGCATCGTGGCCGCCCTGCGCACGCCCCTGCTGGCCTGTGGTGACGACGACCTCTTCCGCTTCAAGGTGGAGCGGCGGGGCCGCTGGAGCTACCTGGCCTCCCAGCCCGACTCGGTGCCGGTCGACGACCCGGTGCGGGCAGGATTCGCCTACTTGCGGGCGCTCCACGAGCGGCGCCAGTGGTCCACGCCCGCCGAACTGCTCGGCCGCATCGCCGAGGATCGCAGGGCCTTCGAGCTGGGCTTCGCTGAGGGGCGGCCCCGCGACGTCTGGCGCCGCCTGCGCTTCGTCATCGACCAGGCCCGGGCGTGGAGTGAGGCCACCGGCGGCAGCCTGCGCCAGTACCTGCACTGGGTGGAGCTGCAGACCGCCGAGGGCGCCCGGGTGGCCGAATCGGTCCTGCCCGAAACCGACGACGACGCCGTACGAATCCTGACCATCCACGCGGCCAAGGGCCTCGAGTTCCCCGTGGTCATCGTGTCGGGGATGTCGACCGTGCCCCAGGGTCGCCGGGCCGCGGCCGAGGTGGTGTTCCCGGCCCCCGGCGGGGTGGGCTACCGCTTCGGACAGCACGTGGCCACCCAGGAGTACACCGACTGGAAGCCGGTCGACGAGCAGATGGGTTTCGACGAGCGCATCCGCCTGCTCTACGTGGCCTGCACCCGGGCCCGGGATCACCTGGTGGTGTCGCTGCACCGACGGGCCCGGGCCGCGCCGGCGGGCCGCAACACGCGCACCAACGCCGAGCTCCTGGTCGACGGCACGGGAGCGCAGCTCGACGAGCTGCCCGACGGGGCCGAGGAGCTCCCCGGGGCGCTGCCCGCCGTGGGGGTGGCCCGGCCCGAGCCCGTGCTCGCCTTCGAGGTGTGGGAGGCCGAGCGGGAGGCGATCCTGGCCCGGGCGGCACGACCGACCACGGTGGCGGCCACCGTGCTCAGCGACGAGGGCCGGCCCGACGTGTCCTCGGCGGGCGACCGGGAGGAGGTGAGGCGAGACGCCCAGGACGGGGACGGTGCCGGGGACTGGGAGGGGCCCGACGCCGGCCTGCGCAAGCGGCCCTACGACCTCGACCTTCCCCCCTGGCTGAAGGGCCGCTACGGCAGCGCCGTGGGCCGGGCCGTGCACGGCGTGCTCCAGCGCATCGACCTGGCCTCGGGTGCCGGGCTCGAACCGGCCGTGGCCGCCCAGTGCCAGGCCGAGGCCGTGCCCGAACGGCATGCCGACGTCCGCCTCCTGGTCGGCCACGCGCTGGCCTCGGCCTCCGTGCGCGAGGCCGCCGGCCGTCCCCACTGGCGGGAGGTCTACGCCTGCACCCCCGTCGGGGACCGGCTGCTCGAGGGCTACGTCGACCTGCTCTACCGAGGTGACGACGGCCTCGTGGTGGTCGACTACAAGACGGCGGGCACCTCGGATCCGGACGAGCTCGACCGCCGGGTGGGCGTCTACCGCCTCCAGGGCGCGTCCTACGCCCTGGCCGTGGCCGTCGCCACCGGCGAGGCCGTCGTCCGGGTGACGTTCGTGTTCCTCACCCCCCACGGCGCCGTGGAGCGCCCGCTGCCCGACCTCGACGTCGCCGTGGCCGAGGCCGACGCCCTGGTGGCCGCCGGCGGGGAGGTCACCGTGGGCTAGCGGGCGGGAGGCGGCTCCAGGTGCACGACCCGCACGCGGGTCAGCTCGTCGAGCAGCTCGGGCCCGTAGCCGAAGCCCTCACCCGAGGCCCCGTGGGGCGACGCGGCCCCGCCCGGCGCGCCGCCGAAGGCGGTGTTGACCTTCACCGTGCCCACCGCCAGCTGGTCGATGGCCTGCTGGGCGTGGGCCATGTCGGCGGTGAGCACCACGGCGGCCAGTCCGTAGGGCGTGCCGTCGGCCAGGGCCAGCGCCTCGGCGAAGGAGTCCACCACCTGCACGGCGGCCACCGGGCCGAACGTCTCCTCCTCGGCGAGGAGCATGCCGGGGGTGACCCCGGTCACGACGGTGGGCGGGTAGTAGGAGCCCGGCCCCTCGACCGGCGCCCCGCCGCAGCGCAGCTCGGCCCCGGCCTCGACCGCCCGGCGCACGTGGTCGTGGACCACCTCGCGCTGGCCGTCGTCGATCAACGGCCCCATCTCGGTGGCGGGGTCGGTGCCCGGCCCCACCCGCATGGCCTTGGCCCGGGCCACCAGCTCGTCAACGAAGTCCTCGGCCAGCTCCCGGTGGACGTAAACCCGCTCGATCGAGGTGCAGATCTGGCCGGCGTTGGCGAAGCATCCCGTGGCCGCCTGCTCGGCCGCCCAGGCCGGGTCGACGCCGGCATCGACCAGCATGGGGTCCTTGCCCCCCAGCTCCAGCACCGCCTTGGCCCCTCGGGCCGCGCACACCTGGGCCACCTCCCGACCCGTGCGCCGGGACCCCACGTGGACCACCACGTCGACGTCGGGATGAGCGGCCAGGGCGGCGCCGACCAAGCCGTCGCCCACCGCCAGCTGAACCGCGCCCGCGGGCAGCTCGGCGGCCAGCAGGCGTACCACCTCGGCCGTGGCCAGCGGCGTCTTCTCGCTGGGCTTGCAGACCACGGTGTTGCCCACGACCAGGTTGGCGGCGATCTGGGCGCAGGCGATGGCGACGGGATCGTTCCAGGGCAGGCAGAGCACGGCCACCCCCCGGCTCACCCGCGTCATCCAGTCGGACGCCCCCACGCCTCCCTGCAGCGACCGGCTCCCGTGCAGCGGGCCCAGCTCGGCGTACTGCTCCACTGCGGCGATGCCGGCCTCCACCCCTCCCCGGGAGTCGGCCAGGGGCTTGCCCGACTCACGGCTCTGCAACCGGGCCAGCTCGTCGATCGCATCCCCGAGGAGGCGGGCACCGGCCCGGAGCATGACCGACCGCTCCCCCGGCGCCGTGCGCGACCACGACGGGTGGGCGGACCGGGCGGTGGCCACCAGCTCGTCGACGTCGCTCACGTCCAGGGTGGCCAGGGTCTCGGAGGTGGCAGGGTCGAGGACGCTCAGCTGCTTCATGCCTGGTGCCTGCCCGGCCTCGTTCCCACCCATGCCCAGGAGCCCGAGGCCGGTTCGCGGTTTCTCCTTTCTTGCGGGCCAGGACCAGACTGAGGGTCATGAGGAAGGTGCACCGCGTCCTGCCTGCCAGCGCCATCAGCAGCCTGGAGGAGTACCTGTCCAAGCGTGGGGGCGAGGGCTTGGCCGCGGCCCGCACCGTCGACCCCATGGTCCTGGTCGAGACGCTGGAGGCCTCGGGCCTGCGAGGCCGGGGTGGGGCCGGCTTCCCCACCGGCGTCAAGTGGCGCACCATGGTGGAGAACCGCTCCAGCCGGGTCGGCACCACCGTCGTGGTCAACGGGGCCGAGGGCGAACCCGGCACCTTCAAGGACCGCAGCATCCTGCGCCGCAGCCCCTACCACGTCCTGGAGGGCGCGCTCATCGCCGCCCAGGCGGTGGGCGCCGACCGGGTCATCTTCGGCCTCAAGCGCTCCTTCACCCTGGAGGTGGCCCGGGTGCGCGCGGCCATCGTCGAGGCCGAGGCATCGGGGTGGTCGGGCGAGATCGCCCTCGAGGTCTTCGAGGGCCCCGACGAGTACCTCTACGGCGAGGAGACCGCCCTGCTCGAGACCATCGACGGGCGCTACCCCTTCCCCCGGTTGGCGCCACCCTTCCGCCGGGGCGTGCGCAGCGCCACCGAGCGCCACGGCGGCGCCCGTCCCGGCGTCACGTCCGCGGCCACCGTGCAGATGGCCGGCCCCGGCGGCGCTACCGACGCCCCACCCGCCCTGGTCGACAACGTCGAGACCCTGGCCAACGTCCCCCGCATCGTCCAGCGGGGGGCCGACTGGTTCCGCACGGTGGGGACCGAGCAGTCGCCGGGCACGATCGTGTGCACCGTCACCGGCTCCACCCGCCGCCACGGCGTGGCCGAGGTCATCATGGGCACGCCGTTGCGCGAGGTCATCGAGAGCATCGGGGGCGGCACCAGGGAAGGCCACCAGATCAAGGCCGTCATGCCCGGCGTGGCCAACGGGCTCATCCCGGCCGACCTGCTCGACACGCCCGTCTCCTACGAGGCCATGAACGCCATCGGCAGCGGAGTCGGCTCGGGGGGCTTCATCGTCATGGACGACACCGTCGACCTGGTGGCGGTGGCCGCCGGGGTGTCCCGGTTCCTCGGGGTGGAGTCCTGCGGGCAGTGCACCCCCTGCAAGCAGGGCGGGCTGAAGATCAGCGGCCTGCTGCAGCAGCTGAGTTTGTCCGAGGCCGACGACCGGACCTTCCCGGCCGTGGAGGCCGGCGTCGCCGCTGTGGCCGACAGCGCCCGCTGCTACCTGGCCCACCAGCACGAGGCGGTGGTCCACAGCGTGCTCGAGCGCTTCCCCGAGGAGCTGGAGGCTCACCTCTCGGGCCGGGCCGACGGCGTGCCTCCGTACCTCGTGGCCGAGCTGGTCGACATCAGCGACGGCGTGGCCGTGCTCGACGGTCGCTTCCGGGAGAAGCAGCCCGACTGGACCTTCGAGGAGGTCTTCTCGGGCAAGCTGCCGGCCGACCGCCTCGGAGAGGGCCGCTACGGCGACTGGACCTTCCGGCCCCGGGAGTGGGTGTCCCTCACCGACACCACGGACTAGCCCCGCGGCGCCTCCCGCCGGTGCCGGTCGCCGCCCTCGACCTCGAGACCGGCGGGGCTACGGTCGGGCAGTGGACGCGGCCGAGGCTCTGGCCCGCATCGCCTACCTGCTCGACCGGGCCCACGCGCCCACCTACCGGGCCCGGGCCTATCACCGGGCCGCGGCCGTGGTGGCGGCCCTGGCGCCCGACGAGGTGGCCCAGCGGGCCCGCAGTGGACGCCTGACCGAGCTCGAGCACCTGGGACCGAAGACCGCCGCCATCGTGGCCCAGGCCGTCGCCGGCGACGTGCCCCCGTACCTGGTCGAGCTGGAGGAGACGACGGTGGTCGCCCCGGCGTCCACTGCGGGGGCGGGCCTGCGGGCCGCCCTGCGGGGTGACTGCCACACGCACTCGACCTGGAGCGACGGCGGGGCGCCCGTCGCCACCATGGCCCGGGCCGCTCGGGCCCTCGGCCACGAGTACGTCGTGCTCACCGACCACTCCCCCCGGCTACGGGTGGCCAACGGTCTGAGCCCCGAGCGCCTGCGGGCCCAGCTCGAGGAGGTGGCGGCGGTCAACGAGACCCTGGCCGCCGAGGCGTCGACCGGCGCTGAGCCCCCGTTCCGGGTCCTGACCGGCATCGAGGTCGACATCCTCGACGACGGCGCCCTCGACCAGGACGACGACCTGCTGGCCCACCTCGACCTGGTCGTGGCCAGTGTCCACTCCAACCTGCGCATGGACGAGCGGGCCATGACCCGGCGCATGGCCGTGGCCGTGGCCAACCCCCACGTCGACGTCCTGGGGCACTGCACCGGTCGGCTGCGGGGCGTGACCGGCAAAGGCCGCCCCGAGTCCAGCTTCGACGCCGAGCTGGTCTTCCACGCCTGTGCCCGCTTCGACACGGCGGTGGAGGTGAACTGCAGGCCCGAGCGCCTCGACCCGCCCCGGCGGCTCCTGGCCCTGGCCGCCGAGGCCGGGTGCTGCTTCAGCCTCGACACCGACGCCCACGCCCCGGGCCAGCTCGAGTGGCAGCCCTACGGCGCCGACCGCCTGGCCGCCACCGGGGTGGGACCCGAGCGCGTCGTCAACGCCGGCACCGCCGCCGACCTCCTGGCCTGGACCGGGTCCCACGCCTGACGGGCTGCCGGTGCCGCGGGTAGCGTGGCCCGCCATGTACAACAAGACCGCCAAGCGCAAGGCCAAGGCCCGCTCGTCCAAGGCCAACTACTGGCGCAAGCCCAACGCCGGGCGCGGGTGAGCGGGCCCTCGCCGCCCCTCGCTCGTTCCCATCCTCGCTGAGGGCCCTTCCTTGCTGAGGGTCCCGCCTCCGCCCGAGACGCGGGTGGACCCGATCGTCGAGCGCCTCCATGGCGTGGAGGTAGCCGACCCCTACCGGTGGCTGGAGGACGGCGAGCACGACGAGACCCGGCACTGGGTGAAGGCCCAGAACCGGCGCACCCGGGCCGTGCTCGACGGCCTGCCCGGCCGTCCCCACCTGCGCCAGCGGCTCGAGCGCTTGCTGCGGGCCCCGTCGATCACCTCGCCCCGGCTGGCCGGGGAGCGGGTCTTCACCCGGGAGCGAGGGGGAGGGCGCGACCAGGCCGTGCTCGTGGTGCGCTCGGCCGTCGACCCCGAGGTGCCGGCCCGCACCCTGGTCGACCCGGGAGCGGGGGGCGACCCCACCGTCGCCCTGGACTGGTTCCACCCCTCGCCCGACGGCGCCCTGGTGGCCTATGGCACCTCCACCTCCGGTGACGAGCGCAGCACCCTGCGGATCCTCGACGTCGCCACCGGCGAGCACCGTCCCGACCTGATCGCCCACACCCGGGCGGCGAGCGTGGCCTGGCTGCCCGACGGCTCGGCCTTCGCCTACACCCGCTACCCCGATCCGGGCGAGGTGGGAGAGGAGGAGGCCGGCTACCACCGCTCGGTGTGGTGGCACCGGCTGGGCGACGACCCGGCCGGGGACGAGTCGGTGTGGGGCGACGACGACATGCCCGATCGCACTGCCTGGCCCCAGGTCTCCCTGAGCCGCGACGGCCGTTGGCTGCTGGTGCACGTGTCCCTCGGATGGAGCCGGGTCGACGTGCACCTGCTCGACCGCCACACCGGCGTCCGCACGGCGCTGATCGAAGGTGAGGACGCCGTCAGCTCGCTCGAGGTCTTCAGCGACCGCCTGGTGGGCACCACCACCCTCGGAGCGCCGCGAGGCCGGGTCGTCGGCGCCCACCTCGCCGCCCCCCGGGCCGAGCAGTGGGAGACCCTGGTGCCCGAGAGCGAGGCTGTCATCGAAGGGGCGATGGTGGCCGGTGCCTCCCTGCTGGTGGCGTCGACCGAGGTGGCCGTGGCCCGCCTGCACCGCTACCGCCTCGACACCAGCGGCGACGTCGCCGTCGAGCTCCCGGGGCTCGGGACCCTGGCCGGCTTCGACGCCGAGCCCGACCGGGAGGTGGCCTTCGTCGCCTTTGGCTCCTTCGCCCGTCCCCCCTCGCTGTGGCGCTGGACCCCGGCCGGCCTCGAGCCCTGGGTCGCCGGTGACCAGCGGCCGCTCGACCCCGACGACTACCGGGTGGACCAGGTCGCCTACCCCTCCACCGACGGGGTCGAGGTTCCCCTGTTCCTGGTCCGGCGGGCCGGCACCCGTCCCACGCCCGACACGCCGGTGATGCTGACCGGCTACGGCGGCTTCGCCATCACCAACGGCCCGGCCTGGTCGCCCCTGGCGGTGGCGGTGGCCGACGCGGGAGGCATCTACGCGGTGGCGGGCATCCGGGGCGGATCCGAGCTCGGTGAGGACTGGCACAGGGCGGGCATGCGCGAGCACAAGCAGCAGAGCTTCGACGACTTCGCCGCCGCCGCCGACTGGCTCGTCGCCGAGGGCCTGACCTCCCGGGACCGCCTGGCCATCCGGGGCGGCAGCAACGGCGGCCTCCTCGTGGGCGCGGCCCTGACCCAGCGCCCCGACCTGTGCCGGGCGGTGCACTGCGCCGTGCCCCTGCTCGACATGGTGCGCTTCCCCCGCTTCCTGATCGCCCGGCTGTGGATCGCCGAGTACGGCGACCCCGACGAGCCCGAGGACTTCGCCTGGCTGTCGGCCTGGTCGCCCTACCACCGGGTGGCCGACGGCACCTGCTACCCCGCCGTCCTCCTCACCACCGCCGAGAGCGACAGCCGGGTGGACCCCTGCCACGCCCGCAAGTTCGCCGCCCGCCTCCAGGTCGCCACCTCCTGCGGCGACGAGCGACCGGTGCTGCTGCGGGTCGAGAGCCGGGCGGGCCACGGCCAGGGCAAGCCGGTGGGCAAGCAGGCCGACGAGGCGGCCGACGTGCTGGCCTTCGTCTTCGACCAGCTCGGGGTGGAGGTCCCGCCGCCGGGGTAACAGCACGACCCGTGGCGCTCCTCGATCTCGCCGCCGTCGCCCAGGGCGCCGGCCTGCGCTACGTCTCCGACGCCCAGCCGGGCATCACCAGGCGGCGCCGGGGCAAGGGCTTCTCCTACCACCACCCCGACGGCTCGCTGGTCGACGATCCCGACCAGCGGGCCCGCATCGAGGCCATCGTCGTCCCGCCGGCGTGGACCGACGTGTGGATCTGCCCTCGGCCCGACGGCCACATCCAGGCCACGGGCCGGGACGACCGGGACCGCAAGCAGTACCGCTACCACCCCCGCTGGCACGAGGTGCGCGACGCCACCAAGTTCGACTCACTGCGGGAGTTCGGCCACACCCTGCCCAAGGTCAGAGCCCAGGTCGAGGCCCACTTGGCCCGGCCGGGGCTGCCCGAGGAGAAGGTGCTGGCCGCGGTGGTGCGCCTGCTGGACGAGACGCTGATCCGCATCGGCAACGACGAGTACGCCGTCACCAACGACTCCTACGGCCTGACCACCATCGAGGACGAGCACGTCACCGTCTCGGGCAGCACCCTGGCCTTCGAATTCGGGGGCAAGAGCGGCTCGGAGATCGACGTCGTCCTGCGGGACCGCCGGCTGGCGAACGTCGTCAAGCGGTGCCAGGAGCTCCCGGGGGAGGACCTGTTCCAGTACCTCGAGGGCGACCGGGTGGTCGACGTCACGTCCACCGCCGTCAACGACTACCTCCGCTCGCTGACCAAGGGCGAGCGCACCGCCAAGGACTTCCGCACCTGGGGGGGCACGGTGGTGGCCGCCGAGACGTTGATCGAGCTGGGCCCGGCCGAGACCCGGCGCGAGGCCGACCGGCGCATCCTCGCCGCCATCGACGCCGCCGCCGAGCGCCTGGCCAACACCCGGGCGGTGGCCCGCAGTGGCTACGTCCACCCGGGCGTGCCCGAGGCCTACCTCGACGGCTCGCTGGCCGAGGCCTGGCGGACGTCGCGGTCGAGCACCTACCTCCGTCGAGGAGAGCGCGCCGTGCTCAGGATCCTCGAGACCGACCACCGCAGCGAAGGGCGGGGCTCGGGGCAGCCCGTCCCTGCCGGTGCCGAGGGAACGCTGGAGGGGCGGGCACCCTAACCTCGGCGCCGTGCTCGACCACGTCTTCACCGACGCCATCGGCGCCCTGCGCGACGCCCTGGAGAACGCCCTGCTCGAGCGCCAGGCCTTCGAGGAGCGCTTCCAGGTCGACGTCCTGCTGGGCGACGTGAGCTGGGAGACGAGCTACGGCATCCCCGGGGAGGGCTCGCCCCCCCGGGTGCAGGCCGACATCACCCTGGACTGGCCCACCTGGTCCCAGACCGCCTACCGGAGCTGGTACATCGACGAGCCGCCCGACGAGCCGCCCGAGGTCCTGGTCGAGGTGGCCCTGCGCGTCCAGCGCCTGGCCCAGCGCCCCGACCCCGACCAGGTGCTGGCCGTGCTCCCCGAGTCCACCCCGCTGACGGCCACCGAGGCCCTGGTGCGCTCGGGCCACACCATCGAGCAGGTCTTCGCCGGGGACGAGCCGGGCGGGGGCGAGTTCGCCATCGAGGTCTCCTACGAGGGCAGCATCCCCCTCGACGAGCGCACGCTGGCCGACGGCTCGGTCCTCGACGACCAGTTCGGCGGGATCGGGGGCTGGGTGGCATCCACCCTCGTGCGCCTGGGCGACCTCAGCTTCGAGTTCCTGCCTCCCGAGGAGAGCAACGACCCGTAGAGCGGAGTGCCCGGGAGCAGAGGTCAGGCCAGCAGGGGGGCGACCAGGTCGGCCAGGGAGGTCTCGGGGCGAGCGCCGACGTGGGCGATGACCTCGGCGGCGGCCACGGCGCCCAGGCGGGCGCAGGTGGTCACGTCCCAGCCCCGGGCCAGGCCGTGCAGGAAGCCTGCGGCGTAGAGGTCCCCGGCGCCGGTGGTGTCGACCACCCGGGGGACGGGGACCGCGGCCACGTCGTGGCGCCGGCCCCGGTCGACCACGGTCGATCCCGCCGCCCCCCGGGTCATGACCACCAGGGGGCAGTGACGCTCGGCGCGCGACAAGGCCTCGTCGGCGTCGTCGGTGGCGTAGAGCAGCCGCAGCTCGTCCTCGTTGGCGAAGACGACGTCGGCCCCGGCCTCGACCAGGGTCAGGAACTCCCGGCGGCGGCGATCGACGCAGAACGAGTCCGACAGCGTCACGGCCACCCGTCGCCCGGCCCGATGAGCGGTCTCGGCCGCCCGGTGGAACGCATCGCGGGCCTGCTCCTGCTCCACCAGGTAGCCCTCCAGGTAGGTCAGGCAGGCGTCGCCCACCAGGTCGTCGTCGACGTCGCCGGGAGACAGGTCGGCGGCGGCCCCGAGGAGGGTCGACATGGTCCGCTCGGCGTCGGGCGTCACCGCCACCAGGCAGCGGCCGGTGGGCGTGGGACCGTCGGCCGCTTCGGTGGTGAAGTCCACGCCGGTGGCCCGGATGTCGGCGGCGAACACGGCGCCCAGGCGGTCGGCGCCCACCCGGCCCACGAAGGCGACCCGGCTCCCCAGCGAGGCCAGCCCGGCCATGGTGTTGGCCGCCGATCCGCCCGAGCGTTCGAACGCCGGCGCCATCGACCGGTGGAGCGCCACCGCCCGCTCCCCGTCGACAAGGGCCATCGACCCCTTGACCAGACCATGCTCGGCGAGGAAGGCGTCGTCGACGTGGGCGATGACGTCGACCAGGGCGTTGCCGATGCCGACGACCTCGTAGCCGGGAGCCACTGGTGGTCAGGCTAGGAGGTCCGACCGGCGGGCCCGGGAGGGAGGTCGACGACCATGCCCTCGGCGGCGGCCGCCACCTGCACCCGGGGGTGGGAGAGCGACGCCACCAGCCGGTCGAGCTCGGTGTCGGTGCGGGCCGGGTCGTGGTGGTAGAGCAGGACCGAGCGGGCGCCGGCGGCGGCGGCCAGGCCGAGGGCGTACTCGGCGGCGGAGTGGCCGAAGTGGGCCCGCTCGGCCAGCTCGGTCGCGGTGTGCTGGGCGTCGTGGACCACCACGTCGACGTCCTCGGCCAGGGCCAGGGCGGCGTCGTGGTAAGGACCCAGGCCCTCGGGACCGGGGCCGAGGGCGATGGGGTTGTGATCAGACAGGTAGGCGAGGGACGCGGCGCCGTCGCAGACCCGGTAGCCGAACGTGCGGCCCCCTTTGTGGGGGATCTCCAGGGCCAGGACCTCGAAGCCCTCGATCTGGTGGCGCCCGGGCTGCAGGGCCTCGAAGCGCCACGCTCCCTGCAGCCCGCCGGGGTCGATGGGGAAGTGCGGCGGCGACATGGCTCGGGCCAGGACCGCGACCGGGTCGCCCTGGGCGGGCAGCAGGACGGTGGTCCGGGCGTCGGGCCGATCGGCAGCCCGGAAGAAGGGCAGGCCCTGGGTGTGGTCCCAGTGCAGGTGCCCGAGCAGGAGCGTGCCTCGGAAGGGACCGCCGTCGAGCAGGCCGCTCACCTGGCGCACACCCGTGCCCGCGTCGAGGACGAGCGAGGGGGTCTCGCCGTCGTGGGCCAGGGCCAGGCACGACGTGTGGCCGCCGTAGCGGCAGAAG
>JADDRA010000054.1 GCA_016781105.1 Actinomycetota bacterium
CGTCCTCGGGCATCGACCCGGTCCCTTCGCTCGTCGCGGTCGTGCCGTCCTCGGGCGCACCGGCCTCGACCGAGGTGTCCCCCGCGGCTCCCCGACGCACCTCGTCGATGCGGTTCAAGACCGACACCCGACCCTTGGTCGCCCGCTCTCGCGCTTCCACCATGTCGAGCTCGTCGGGATAGAGCTCGGGCAGCAGCGGCAGGATCTCCACGACCTTGAGATCGTCGTAGTCCTCGATGGGAAAGAAGTCGTCCTCGTCGCCGCCGGCGGGCGCGCCACCCACCGTGGCCAGGACCGGACGCCGGGCTGCGGGGGTGGTGTAGGCCGGTTCCGGCGTCGCCGATACGGGCGCGGTGGTCTCCGCCGGTGCCGCCCGGGGCGGCATGCTCGGCGTGTAGGAGATGCTGGCCGGCTCCTGCTCCCGGGACGTCTGTGCGCCCGAGTACGTCGGCGCCGCCTCCTCACGGGGACGGCGCCTCACCGTGGCCACCACCAGGACGATGCCGGCCAGGAGGCTGCTGGCGATCGAGGCGTAGATCAGGCCGATGCCCGAGCCGGCGAGCAGGCCGAGCACCAACAGCACGGTCGCCACCAGCAAGAGTCCGAAGCTGATCAGTACTAACACCTGCGCCTCACCGTCCCGACTCCATAGCCAGCCCGCTTCCCTCGCTCGTGCGGCGTCCGAAGAAATACCAACCGCGAAGGTGTGCATCCTAGACAAGCAGGGCGCGCGCCCACCTCATCCGCACGCCTCGCGCCGCGTGGAGCGCGGGATCCTCAGCGCTGGCGGCGCCGCCGGCGACGTGCGCCCGACTTGGCCTCCTCGTAGGGATGGCTCTCGGTGTGCCACTCCCCCGGCGGCACGTCGTCGCGCGGCCCGAGCGGCTCGGGGTCGTCGACGGCGCGCCGCAGCTCGGCGAGGAAGGGATCGACATCAGCGGCGATCGCCTGGTCGGACCGTTCGTCAGCTGGGCCGGGCTCACCATCGAGGTGCGTTCCCTCGGCGCCGCCGGCCACCAGCGCGGCGGCCCGGTCGCCGGATGAGGCGTCGGCGCCATCGGTCCCGGTGGGGTCGTCCGCGTCTCGGCGCCACGGGATGGCAAGGTCGTCCAGGGCGGTGTCGTCCCGCCGCTCTTGGGCAGAGAGCTCGGCGACCTCTGGGACGTCTGGCTCTGGGACGTCTGGCTCTGGCACGTCTGGCTCGGCGACGGTTGGCTCGGCGACGGTTGGCTCTGCGACGACCGGCTCTGCGACGGTTGGCTCTGCGACGACCGGCTCGGCCACGACGGTGCTCGAGTCCGCCGAGCCGCTGCCATCGGCGAAGTCGCCGACGGCCGAAGCTCCGGACGCCACCGGGACCACGGGGCTGTCGGATGCCGCGGCACGGGTGGTCGTCGCTGGCGCGGGCGGGAGACCGAGCCGCCCCGGCTGCTCCAGCCACGCCAACTGTTCCTGCAACTCGGCGGCCAGTCGGCGCCGGTGCTGATCGACGTAGGCACGCAAGGCAGCCACATCGGCCTCGAGGCCGGCCCGGCGCTGGGCCAACTCGTGGAGCCCCGACGCCATCCGCGCCTCGATCTCCTGGTCGAGCCGGGCTCGTCGCGCCTCGGCCTCCTCCACCATGGCCCGGGCCCGTTCCCGGGCGGCGCCCACCAGCGCGTCGGCCTCGGCCTGCGCCTCCCGCCGGGCCGCGTCGGCTGTGCGCTGGGCGAGGACCAGGGTGCGGCTCAGGTCCTCGTCGGGACCACGCTCGAGCAACCGTCGCTCGGCCTCGGCCGCCCGTGCCGAGCACTCACGGACGCGAGCCTCGAGCTGATCGAAGGCCTCGGCCACCTGCTCGACGAACTCGTCGACCTCGTCGGTCCGGTACCCCCGCCACTGCTCGGCGAAGCGAACCTCACGGACACGCTCGGGAGACACACCGAGAGCCATCCCGCGATGCTAACGAACGAGCGGGCAGGTGTCGGCGATGCCGCTCGGGATGACCGGGTCACGCCAGTTGGCAGAGGAGCGGGCCGATGAAGAGCTGCAGGGCGAAGATGACGATGATGGGCGACAGGTCCAGACCCATGCCGCCGAAGGCCACCGGGGGCAGGGCTCGACGAATGGGACCCAGCACCGGCTCGGTGATCTTGTAGAGGAACGAGAACACCGACGCCACGAACCCACCCGGAGCGATGGGGAACCAGCTCAGGAGGATCCGGCCGAAGACGGCGACGAGGTAGAGGGTGGGCAACCAGCACAGCACTGTGCCCAGCATCTAGGAGCTCCGCTCCTGTAGCCGTCGTCGGTCCTCCTCTGACACCTGCACGTCCGACGGGGTCAGCAGGTACACCTGGGTGGTCACCCGCTCCATCTGGCCTCGCAGGCCGTAGCACAGGCCACTGGCGAAGTCGACGAGCCGGCGCGACAGCTCACGCTCCACTCCCTGGAGGTTCATGATCACCGGCACGCCCGCCATGTACTTGTCGGCGACCTCCTGGGCTTCGTTGAACGACGCCGGTGACACCGCGAAGGGCTTGGGATTGGGCTGAGCCACGATGGGCCGGACCACCGCGCCCCGAGGCCGCAGCGGCGACTGCGGCGGCGGCGGCGGAGGTGGAGGCTCCGGCTCCCGGTCTCGGGATCCCAGGGGCCTCACCGAGCCGACTGCGCTCTCGGGCTCGGGTGCGTAACGCGGCGGCGCCGACCGGGGCTGGGGGTCGGCTGGGACGTCGTAGTCGTAGTCTTCGTACTCGTCGTCGGGTCCGAGCCCGAGGTACATCATCGCCCGTCGCCACATGGTTGCCATCACGTCCTCCTGAGTTCGCCGAGGTTACTTCCGACACCAGCACCGGCGCGCGTGCGGCTGATTCGCGACGGACGGGGTCCGAACAGGGCCTCACCCACCCGGACCATGGTGGAGCCCTCCTGGACCGCCACCTCGAGGTCGCGGCTCATGCCCATCGAGCGCTCGGCCAGACCGAGTTGGTCGGCCAGCTCCCGCAGGAGCCGGAACCCCGGACGGGCGCCTTCGGAAGCACCTGCTCGCCCCACGGCCATGAGGCCTGCAACCTCGAGACCCCGGTCGCGCGCCTCGGCCACCAGCGCCGGTGCCTCATCCGGGGGGCACCCGCCCTTGGACGGCTCGCCGCTCACGTTCACCTGGACCAGCATCCGCGCCGAGGTGGTGTGCGCACTCACTTGACGGACCAACGACACCCGGTCGACGCTCTGCCACACCTCGACCAGCGAGGCGAGGCGCGCCACCTTGTTCGTCTGCAGCCGCCCGACGAAGTGCCAGCGGGGCGCAGCCTCCCGGGGCGCGCTGGTGAGTGCCTCGGCCTTGGCCCGCAGCTCCTGGGCGTAGCTCTCGCCCACATCGACCACCCCGACCGCCAGGGCGGCGGTCACCACCTCGGGCCCGAAGCCCTTGGTCACCGCCACCACCCTGACGGCGTCCGGGTCGCCCCCTGCGTCGGCGATGCGCTCGTGCAGCCGGGCCAGGCGACGGGCGACGTCGCCAGGGCTCGTCACGGAACGAGGCAGGCGACCAGCGCCTGGCGAGCGCCGGCGCGCTCGTGCCGGTAGGACCAGTGCTCCTGCGAGCAGGCCGTGCAGACGTCGAGGCGCTGGCACTCGTCCACGCCGGCCCGGGCGAGGGCGGCGCGCACCCCCCCACCCAGGTCCAGCGCGGGCCTGCCGTCGGCCGTGCATCCCCTGACCTCCTCGCCCAGGTCGGCGACCAGCGCCTCGAGCTCGTGCGTCCCGAACTCGTAGCAGGACGCCTCGATGCAGGGGCCGATCACGGCCCGGACAGGACCGGGCCCGAGGGCGGCGAGCGCCTCGACGGCCGCGTCGACCACACCGGCGAGGAGGCCGCGCCAGCCGGCGTGGACCACGCCGAGCACGCCGTCGCCGAGCAGGGCCACCGGAGCGCAGTCTGCGACGGTGACGCACAGCGCGGCGCCGGGCACGACGGTGACCGCGGCGTCGGCCTCGGCGCCGGCCTGGTCACCGGGTCGCTCCACGACCACCACGCGTGCGCCGTGAACCTGACGCAGCCACGTCCACGGTCGAGCCACCACCGCCTGACGACGTTGGTGCACGCCGGGCGCAGCCGGGGCCAGATCCCCATGGCGGCGGGCCGTGAAGCGGAACCAGCTCCCGGGTGACCCGGCGTCGTCGCCTGCCACCCGGCCTGCTACTTGAGGAACGACGGAACGTCGAAGTCGTCGTCACCCTCGAGGTCGAGGTCGAGGTCGTCATCGTCGGTGGCGAAGACGTCACGCTCACGCTGGCGTTCACGTTCCCGCTCACGCTCCCGTTCACGTTCCCGTTCGCGCTCGATCGCCCGCCGGTCCCGCTCGACCCGGGGCGCGGCGGACACTCGCGGCTCCCGCCGCTCGCTGCGCTCGGGCCGGACCTCCTCCCAGCGGTCGAAGCCGGCGGCGATCACGGTGACCCTGACCTCGTCACCCATGGCCTCGTCGATCACCGCCCCGAAGATGATGTTGGCGTCGGGGTGGGCGACGCCGTGGATCACCTCGGCGGCTTCGTTGATCTCGAACAGGCCCAGGTCGTTGCCCCCGGAGACGCTCAGCAGCACGCCGCGAGCACCTTCGATCGACGCCTCCAGCAGGGGGCTGGAGATGGCGGCCCGGGCGGCGTTGAGCGCACGTCCCTCGCCCGAGCCGTAGCCGATGCCCATCAACGCCGACCCGGCGTTGGTCATGATCATCTTCACGTCGGCGAAGTCGGTGTTGATGAGGCCGGGCGTGGTGATCAGCTCGGTGATGCCCTGCACGCCCTGCAGCAGCACCTCGTCGGCCATCTTGAAGGCGTTGACCACCGAGGTCTTGTCGTTGGAGACGGTGAGGAGGCGGTCGTTGGGGATCACGATGAGCGTGTCGACGCGCTCCTTGAGCTTGTGGATCCCCTGATCGGCCTGGACCGCCCGCCGGCGCCCCTCGAACCCGAAGGGACGGGTGACCACGCCGATGGTCAGCGCACCCACGCCCTTGGCGATCTCGGCCACGACCGGGGCGCCTCCGGTCCCGGTCCCGCCGCCCTTGCCCGCAGTGATGAAGACCATGTCGGCACCCTGCAGCGCGGCCTCGATCTCGGCTCGGTGGTCCTCGGCGGCCACCGCACCCACCTCGGGATCGCTGCCCGCCCCCAGGCCCCTGGTGACGTCCTGGCCGATGTCGAGCTTGAGCTCGGCATCGCTCATCAACAGGGCCTGGGCGTCGGTGTTGATGGCGATGAACTCGACGCCCTTGAGCCCGGCCTCGATCATCCGGTTCACGGCGTTGACGCCACCGCCCCCGATCCCCACCACCTTGATGACTGCCAGATAGTTCTGCGGGTTCGCGACCATGTGTGTCCTCTCCTCGACAGCTCGAGGGCCGGAAGGCCCCCGGTGCAGGCAGGCGAGCAGGGTGGGGGAGCAGCTCCCTCGAGCTGTGGTCCCCGCCCTCTCTGCCAGTCTCAACCTCAACTGGAGATTGAGAGTTATGTCAACCTCTCGTAGCGGTCGAGATCATACGGAGCCCTCCGGTCCTGGTCAAGGACCGGGGTGAGCGATGACCGGGGCACCGGGCACCCGCAGGTCGACCACCGGGCCCAGAGGCCCGGTTGGGGCACCCTCGTCCCCGCCTCGGCTACTCGATGTTGGCCCCGCTTCCGGCGACGGGCCAGCGGTCTGCGGGAGCGATCCGGCGGCGGCCAGCGCGCCGAGCGCAGCCACCTTGGCGGCCAGCTCCACCGGGCGCCCGAAGCGAACCCGCACCTCGCTCCCCTCCTCGGGGCGCAGCACGGCGTCGAGCTCCCCGCCCGCACCGACCACGACCTCGACCGCGCCCCCGTGCAGGGCGGCCAGGCGCCGGGCCAGCTCGAGCGCGCCGGCCGAGTCGGCCCCGAGCGGGGCGCCGGGACGGGCCTCGGACAGCACCCCCACCACCGTGGGCAGAGCGCCCACCTCGTCCGGGTCGACCACCGCCAGCTGGCGCTCGGCGTCGACGGCCACCCAGCGCCCGTCGCCGGCCCGAGCCAGGGCCACGGGCTGGCGCTCGCTGACCGAGATCCGCGCGGTGCCCGGCCACGAGCGTGTAGGCCGGGCGGCATCAACCCAGGGCAGCGCTTCGATCGCCCGCCGCGCCCGGTCCAGGTCGAGGGTGGCGAGCGGGGCGCCGAGCTCGATGCCGGCCGCCTGCTCGACCTGCAAGACCCGATCGGGCTCGACGCCGGTGACCACCACCCGGTCGACGTCGAGCAGGGGCGAGGCCAACGCGGCCCACAGGGCGGCGCCGGCCAGGACGAACGCGCCCCCAGCCCGGACCCGCCGGAGCCGCCGGCGGCCAACCTCCCGGCGCACCTCCTGGCGCCGGGCCCGCAGTCGCGGATCGACCAGAGGGCGGCGCTGGTCGGCCGGCGCCGTCATGGTCGCGCCGGATCGCCCGGCGACCGATGGCCCGGCGCTCCCGGTACGCCGAAGCCGACGAGGCGCAGCTCGGGCTCGAGCACCACGCCGGTGCGGGCGTGGACTCGTCGGGCCACTTCGGCGATCAGGGCGGCCACGTCGTCGGCCGATCCGCCGGGCTCGGACTGGATGAAGTTGGCGTGCTTGGTCGAGACCTGCGCGGTGCCCAACCGCAGGCCACGACAGCCCGAGACGTCGACGAGCCGGCCGGCCGAGTCGCCCCGCGGGTTGGTGAAGACCGAGCCGGCGTTCTGGCCCCCGGGCTGGTGCTCCCGGCGCCAGCGCACCACCTCAGCCACCTCGCGGCGGGCATCCCCGGCATCTCCGCGGTCGAGGCCGAACTCGGCCCACACCACCACCTGGGGGGGAGCCACCGACGACGACCGGTAGCCGAGGTCGAGGTCGGAGGCTGCCACCTCCTCATCCTGGCCGCTGGCCAGGTCCAGGACGCGGACCCGGCGGAGGCGGGCGGCGATGTCGGAGCCGTGGCCGCCCGCGTTCATGCGCACCCCACCGCCCACCGACCCCGGGACCCCGACCGCCCACTCCAGGCCCCGCAACCCGGCCCCGGCGCTGCGCCGGGCCAGCACCGGGAGATCCGTCACCCCCCCGGCCCGTACGCATGCGCCGTCGTGGTCCACCTCGACGGCGGCGAAGGCGGGACCGAGCCGGACGACCAGGCCAGGGAAGCCGGCGTCGGCCACGAGGAGGTTGGATCCCTTGCCCAGGACCAGGACCGGCACCCCGCTCGCGGCCACGGCCCGGGACGCCAGCGCCAGGTCGGCGTCGTCCTCGGCCACCAGTGAGAGGGCGGCCGCACCCCCCACCCGGTAGGTGGTCAGCGCCCCCAGCGGTGTGCCGGCCCGGGCTCGGTCGCCGAGGACGCCCGCCGCACGGTCGGTCGCGCTCGGGCTCACCTCCTGGCGGCCAGGACCTCGTCGGGAACCGTCGTGAGGTCGCCGGCGCCGAGCGTCAGGCACAGGTCCCCCGGGCGCAGCTCGGCCGCCAGCCAGGCGAGCACGTCGGAGCGTCTGGGCAGCCAGGCGACGCGCCGGCCCGGCGAGGCATCGAGGACGGCGTCGACGATGAGCTTGCCGCTCACCCCGGGCATCGCTTCCTGCCCGGCGGCGTAGACGTCGGTGACCGCGAGCACGTCGGCGTCGGCGAAGGCGCCGGCGAAGTCGCGCCACAGCGCGGCGGTGCGGGTGTAGCGATGGGGCTGGAAGACGCAGACGATGCGGTCCCAGCCACCGGCCCGGGCCGCGGCCAGTGCCGCCGACACCTCCCCGGGTAGATGGTCGTAGCTGTCGACGAAGCTCACCCCGCCCGCCTCCCCCCGCCACTCGAAGCGACGGGCCACCCCGCCGAAGCGAGCCAGGCCTCGTTTCGTCGCCTCCAGCGTCGCCCCCAGAGCGAGTGCGGCCACCGCGGCGCCGGCCGCGTTGCGGGCGTTGTGCAGGCCGGGCGCCGGCACCTCGAAGCGGCCCAGCTCGGCACCACCCTCGCAGAGGCGGAACGAGGTCGTGCGCGGGGCCAGCTCGACGTCGACCACCCGGAAGCGGGCCCCCTCACCGGTGCCGTAGGTCAGGCAGTCGAGCTCGCTGGCCAGGGCGGCGGCCACCGGGTCGTCGAGGCACACGACCCGGGGCCCGGGCGCACCGGCGAGGAAGCGGGCGAAGGCCTCCCGGAGAGCGTCGACGCTCCCGTGGTGGTCGAGGTGGTCGGGCTCGACGCCGGTGACCAGCACGCCCTCGGCTCCGAGCTCGAGGAACGTGCCGTCGCTCTCGTCCGCCTCGACCACGAACCACTCCCCCTCGTCCCACGCCGCGCTGCTGGCCAGGCCGGCGACGTCACCCCCCACGAGGTACGACGGCGCCATCCCGGCCTCGACCAGCACGGTGGCCAGCATGGCCGTGGTGGTGGTCTTGCCGTGCGTGCCGCCCACCGCCAAGGTCCGGCGCAGCATGCACACGGCGGCCAGGGCGGACGCCCGGGACAGCACCGGCAGGCCTCGCGCTCGAGCGGCCGCCAGCTCGGGCTCGCCGGGGGGGATGGCCCGAGAGGCCACCACCACCTCGGCGCTGGCCAGGTGGGCCGGATCGTGGCCCACCTGCACGTCGATGCCGAGGGCCCGCAGGCGCTCGAGGCGAGGGCTCTCGACCAGGTCACAGCCGCTGACGCTGTGTCCCATGCGCGCCAGGATGGAGGCGAGGGGACCGATCCCCGACCCGCCGATGGGCAGGAGGTGGACCCGGGCCCGCTGGGAGAGGTCGAACATCCTTGGACTCACCGTACTTCCCCGGGCCGGGCCCGCCCCCGACCTCGCCGGAGCTCGCCGGCTCGGGTGAGGACGTCGAGCCGGGCCGGGGAGCGCGTACGCTGCCGGGCCAATGCCCCTCAGCATCGTGATCGCCGCCGGGGGCACCGGTGGCCACATCTACCCGGGGCTGGCCGTCGCTGCGGCCCTGCGTCGGCGGGCCTCCGGGATCCGGGTGAGCTTCCTCGGCACCTCTCGTGGCCTCGAGCGCACCCTCGTGCCCGAAGCCGGGTTCCCCCTCCACCTCGTCGACATGGTGCCCTTCGCCGGCCGCTCCGCCGTCCTGCTCCCCGCCGCCCTGGTGCGATCGACGGTCCAGGCCCACCGGATCCTGGCCCGGGAGCGAGCCGACGCCGCCGTGGGGATGGGCGCCTACGTCGGCGTCCCCCTCATCGTGGCGGCCCGCCTGCGCGGGATCCCCTCGCTCATCCACGAGTCCGGGGCGGTGCCCGGCCGGGCCAACCTGTGGACCGCGCGCCTCAGCGGCAACGTCGCCACCGCCTTCGCCGAGGCCGTCGCCGCCTTTCCCTCGTCGGCCACGGTGCGCACGGTGGGCATGCCCCTGGCCCCGGAACTGGAGACCTTCGACCGCCCCACCCTGCGAGCCAAGGCCAGGGCGGCCTACGGCCTCGACGACCGCACCCTGTTCGTCCTGGTCAACGGGGGCAGCCAGGGTGCCGCGTCGCTCAATCGCCTGGCCGTGGGCCTGGCCCGGCGCTGGTCACGGCGCCAGGACGTCCGCATCCTGCTCAAGGCCGGGCGCCGTGACCTCGACCACACCGCGGAGGCGCTCCGCGCCGGCAACGGCGCCCACCTGGTGGAGCTGACCAGCTTCATCGAGCGCATGGACCATGCCTACGCCGCGGCGGACGTGGCCGTGTGCCGGCCCGGGGCGGGGACGGTCGCCGAGCTGGCCGTGGTGGGCCTCCCGGCGGTGCTGGTCCCCTACCCCCACGCCCCCTTCGACCACCAGGCCCGCAACGCCACCGCCCTGGTCGACGCCGGCGCCGCGCTCATGGTGCGCGACCACGACGCCACCCCCGAGGTGGTGGCGCCCCTGCTCGAGCGCATCCTCGACGACCGCGGTGAGCTCGAGCGCATGCGCGCCGGCCTGGCCGAGCTGGCCCACCCCCTCGCGGCCGACGAGGTCGCCGCCTGGGTGCTCGACCTGGTGGGCGCCGGGTGAAGCTCGACGGCCTGGTCGTGGGCCCCGACGCCACCGCGGCCGCCGTGCTCGAGCAGATGAGCGACGGGGGCGCCGGCCTGGTCGTGGTGGCCGACGGCGATGGCCGGGTCCTGGGCACGGTGACCGACGGCGACCTCCGCCGCGCCGCCCTGGCCCGCCCCGACCTCGCCACCCAGGCAGCTGACCTGATGAGCCCGGAGCCGGCGACGGTGAACGCGGGCGCCAGCGACACCGAGGTGCGCTCCCTGCTCGAGCGCCGCCACCTGCCTTCGGTCGCCGTCGTCGAGGGCGGACGTCTGGTCGGGCTGCGACACCTCGTCGACGTCGGGGGGAGCCGGCCGCCCCTGACCGCGGTCGTGCTGGCAGGAGGTCGGGGCCAGCGCCTGCGCCCGCTCACCGACAAGGTCCCCAAGCCGCTGCTCACCGTCGGGCGCACCACCATCCTCGAGCGCCTCCTCGAGCAGCTGTGGGCGGCCGGCGTCGGCGACGTGGCCCTGGCCGTGAACTACAAGGCCGAAGTGTTCGAGGAGCGCCTGGGTGACGGCGAGGGCTACGGGGTTGCGATCACCTACCTCAAGGAGCGCAAGGAGCTGGGGACGGCGGGCGCCCTGTCCCTGCTCCCCGTCACACCGAGCGGCCCTGTCCTGGTCACCATGGCCGACCAGGTCACGACCCTGCCCTTCGCCCGGCTGGTCGACTTCCACAACCAGCAGCAGGCAGCCATCACCGTGGCCGCCTTCGAGCACGAGGTCCCCGTGCCCTACGGCGTGTTGCGCCTCGACGGTGGACGGGTCACCGGCATCGACGAGAAGCCCGTCCTGCGCCAGCGCTGCAACGCCGGCATCTTCGTGCTCGAACCCAAGGTGCTGCCCCTGGTGCCGCACGATGAGATGTTCGGCATGCCGTCGCTGGTCGAGGCCGCCCTCGATGCCGGGCTGGCGGTGAGCGCCTTCCCCATCCTCGAGCGCTGGATCGACGTGGGCACGCCCGAAGCGCTCGAAGCGGCGTTGCTCTCCTTCGCCACCGGGGAGGGCGTGTGAGCCGTGGCTGAGTGGCGGGGCCGGAGGGTGCTGGTGACCGGGGGGGAGGGCTTCATCGGCAGCACCCTGGTCGAGCGCCTGGTGCGGGAGGGGGCCGAGGTGCGTGCCCTGGTGCACTACAACCCCTTCGGCCACGCCGGCTGGCTCGACCCCGAGGTGCACGCCGAGGTCCAGGTGGTGCCGGGTGATGTGCGCGACGCCGAGCGGGTCTCCACCGCGGTGGAGGGCTGCGAGGTGGTGTTCCACCTGGCGGCGCTGATCGGCATCCCCTACAGCTACCTTGCGCCGGAAAGCTACGTACAGGTCAACGTCACCGGCACCCACAACGTGGCCCGGGCCTGCCTGCGAGCCGGCGTCTCCCGGCTGGTCCACACCTCCACCAGCGAGACCTACGGCACGGCCCGGCGCGTCCCCATCGCCGAGGACCACCCCCTCCAGCCCCAGTCGCCCTACTCAGCCTCCAAGATCGGGGGCGACATGATGGCGTTGTCGTTCTTCCACGCCTTCGAGTTGCCGGTGGCGGTGGTGCGACCGTTCAACACCTACGGACCTCGCCAGTCGACCCGGGCCGTGATCCCCACCATCCTCACCCAGCTCCACGCCGGCGCCGGTGAGATCGCCCTGGGCGCGACCACTCCGACCCGGGACTTCAACTACGTCGACGACACCGTGGCCGGCTTCCTCGCCGTGGCCGGATGCGAGCGGGCGGTGGGCGAGGTGGTCAACATCGGATCGGGACGGGAGATCTCGATCGGCGACCTCGTGGCCCTCCTGGTCGAGCTCACCGGGAGCGCCGCCCGCGTGGTCACCGACCCCGAGCGCCTCCGGCCGACCGACAGCGAGGTGGAGCGCCTGTGGTGCGACAACTCGCGCGCCCGGGAGTGGGCCGGGTGGCGGCCCGAGGTCACCCTGGAGGAGGGCCTGGCCCGCACCTCGGCCTGGGTGGCCGAGCACCGCGACCGGCTGGCCACCGGCGGCTACGCCGTCTGAGCCCGACTCTCTCCCGTTCTTTGTCGCCTTCCCTACCGGGGC
>JADDRA010000077.1:0-1967 GCA_016781105.1 Actinomycetota bacterium
ATCCCCGACTACCTGGCCCTGGTGGGTGACAGCGCCGACGGCTTCCCCGGCCTGGCCGGCTGGGGGGCCAAGTCGGCGGCCGCCGTGCTGGCCCACTACCGCCACCTCGAGGCCATCCCGCCCGCCGCCGGCCAGTGGGAGGTCACCGTGCGCAACGCTCCCCGCCTCGCCGCCGCCCTCGCCACCGAGCGCCCTCTCGCCCTGCTTTTCCGCACCCTCGCCACCCTGCGCACCGACTGCGCGGTGGGCACCGTCGACGAGTGGCGCTGGCGGGGACCGACCCCTGCCTTCGCCGTCGTGCGCGAGCGCCTCGAGCTCCCCGATCCCCGAGGAGAAGGGGAAGCCGGGGAGCCGGGAAAGTAGTGTCGCCACCGTGAGTGGCGCCCGGCCCCTGAAGGAGCTGCTGGACGACCTGGCCGCGCGCAAGGAGGCCGCCCGCCACGCAGGGTCGGCCCGGGCGGTCGAGCGCCAGCACGCCCGGGGCAAGATGCTGGCCCGCGAGCGCATCGACTACCTGCTCGACGACGCCTCGTTCCAGGAGACCGACATGCTGGCCCGCCACCGGGCCGAGGGGGTCGGGCTCGACGAGCGCCCCTACACCGACGGGGTGATCACCGGCTGGGGCACGGTCGACGGGCGCAAGGTCTTCGTCTTCTCCCAGGACTTCACCGTCTTCGGCGGGGCCCTCGGCGAGGTGTTCGCCGAGAAGATCCACAAGCTGATGGACCTGGCCGCCTCGGTCGGGGCGCCGCTCATCGGGCTCAACGACGGCGCCGGGGCCCGCATCCAGGAGGGGGTTGTCTCCCTGGCCGGCTACGGCGGCATCTTCCGCCGCAACGTGGCCGCCTCGGGGGTCATTCCCCAGATCAGCGTGATCCTCGGCCCCTGCGCCGGAGGCGCCGTCTACAGCCCGGCGTTGACCGACTTCGTCTTCATGGTCCGCGAGACCTCGCACATGTTCATCACCGGTCCCGATGTGGTGAAGACGGTGACCGGCGAGGAGGTCACCCTCGAGGAGCTGGGGGGCGCCATGACGCATGCCAGCAAGTCGGGCGTGGCCAGCTTCGTGGCCCCCGACGAGAAGGCGTGCCTCGACGCGGTGCGGGAGCTGCTCGGCTTCCTGCCCTCGAACAACCTCGAGGCACCCCCGTGGTTCGCCCCCGACGACCACCCCGCCCGGCCCTGCCCCGAGCTGGCCGACCTCCTGCCCGCCGACAGCGACGCCCCCTACGACATGGTCGAGGTGATCGACGTGGTGGTCGACGACGGGCACTTCGTCGAGTACCACCCGCACTGGGCCCGAAACCTGGTGTGCGGGTTCGCCCGCCTCGACGGCCACGTGGTCGGCGTGGTGGCCAACCAGCCCGAGGTGCTCGGCGGCGTCCTCGACATCGAGTCGTCGGAGAAGGGGGCCCGCTTCGTGCGCACGTGCGACGCCTTCAACATCCCCCTCGTCACCTTCGTCGACGTGCCCGGCTACTTGCCCGGCGTGGGCCAGGAGCACGGCGGGATCATCCGCCACGGGGCCAAGCTGCTCTACGCCTACAGCGAGGCGAGCGTGCCCTGCATCCAGGTCATCACCCGCAAGGCCTACGGGGGTGCCTACGTGGTCATGGGGTCCAAGTCGGTGGGGGCCGACCTGGCCTTCGCCTGGCCCACAGCGGAGCTGGCGGTCATGAGCCCTCAAGGCGCGGTCGAGATCGTGCACCGGCGGGAGCTGGCCGCCGCCCCCGACCCCGGCGCTCTGCGGGCCAAGCTGGTGGCGGAGTACGCCGAGCGGGAGGCCAACCCCTGGGTGGCGGCCGAGCGGGGCTACCTCGACGACGTCATCGACCCGGCCGAGACCCGCAGCAAGCTGGTGGCCGGCCTGGAGATGCTGCGGACCAAGCGCGAGGAGCGCCCCCCGCGCAAGCACGGCAACGTCCCCCTGTGAGCGGATGAGCCGACGGCTCCGGGCCCTCCGACGG
>JADDRA010000077.1:2127-4791 GCA_016781105.1 Actinomycetota bacterium
GGTCACTTCTGGACCCTCTGGGTCCACAACTGACCACAAAGCGGTGCCGGTGGGCGGGGACTCCTGCGCCGAGCACGGCGAGCCGGGGACGCGGCGTCGTGTGGCCCCATGGCACCCTCGCTGCTCGGCCCAGCACCTCCCGGTGGGGAGCACCTCGATCACGGTGACCCGAGCCGTCCCCGACCCGACCGAGCTGGCAGCCATCGTGGCCGCGGTGGAGCTGTGCTGGCCCCGGCCCGCACCCCCGCCGCCGCCGGTCGCCGCCTCGGCCACCCCGGCCTGGCGCTTCTCCGGGCGCTGGTGGCGCTCGCCCCTGCCTCAGGGCCCCAGCCTGCCCGGGCCGGGGGGCTCGGCGGTGCCGGCCCGGGCGTTGCCTGGGGCGGCGGCGAAGGCGGACGGGAGGGGCTGGCGCAGGGCCTCGGCCAGCAGCTCGAGGTAGCGGGACCGAGGAAGGTCGACGGCGCCAAGGGAGACCAGGTGGGGCGTGGTCCACTGCACGTCGAGGAGGCGCTCGCCCCGGCCGTCCCGCAGGCGCTCGACCAGGCCGACCAGGGCCACCTTGGAGGCGTCGGGAGCTCGGTGGAACATCGACTCGCCGGCGAAGAGGCCGCCGAGGGTGACGCCGTAGAGACCGCCGACCAGGCCGGCGTGGTCGTCCCAGGCCTCCACGCTGTGGGCCCACCCCAGCTCGTGGAGGCGGACGTAGGCCTCCCGGATGTCGGCCGAGATCCACGAGCCCTCTCGGGTGGGGTCGGCACAGGCGTCGATGACCGCCTCGAAGGCGGTGTCGACCCGCACCTCGAAGCGCCGGCACGACCGGCGCAGCGACCGGCTGACCCGCAGCGCATCCAGCGGCAGCACCGCCCGGGGGTCGGGCGACCACCAGCCGAGCAGGTCCCGACGCCACCCGGTCAACAGGGGCATGGGGAACAGCCCGGAGCGGTAGGCCTGGAGCAGGGTGTCGGGCTCGAGGTCGGCGCCCACCCCGACCAGGCCGTCGGCGTCGGCGTTCTGCGCGGGGGGGAAGTCCCAGGAGGGCACCGGGCCAGTCTGGACGGACCGGCGACGACCGCTACCGTACGGCGGTGAGCGGTCCGCTGGCCCTGGTCGGGGGCGATGAGTGGGGGCCGGGATGCGACTTCGACGCCGAGCTGCTGGAGGCCAGCGGTGGCGCCGAGGTGCTGGTCCTGCCCACCGCCGCCGCCTACGAGCACCCCGAGCGGGCGGTGGCCACCGCGGCCGGCTGGTTCTCCTCGCTGGGTGGGACGGCGCGGGGCCTCGACATCCTCCAGCGGGGCGACGCCCTCGACCCGGCCAACGCCGGCGAGGTGCGTGCCGCCCGCTTCGTCTACCTCTGCGGCGGCTCGCCGCTGCACCTGCGCTCGGTGCTCAAGGAGACCCCGGTGTGGGAAGCGCTGGCCGCCGCCTGGGACGACGGCGCCGTGGTCGCCGGGTCCTCGGCCGGGGCCATGGTCCTGTGCGACCCCATGGTCGACCCCCGTGGCGGTGCGTTCACGGTGGGGTTGGGGATGGTGGTGAACCTGGCCGTGCTGGCCCACGCGAAGGCCGACGTGACCCGTGACCACGTCCACCACCGGACCCTGGCCCTGGCCGGCGCCGGCCTGCCGGTGGCGGCCATCCCCGAGCGCAGCGCGCTGCTGCGCGACCCCGACGGGACCTGGCGGCAGGCCGGCGCGGGGACCGTGCGGGTGTTCGTCGACGGCGTCGAGGCCGGCCTCGACGCCCTGCCTGGCTAGCCCTCGCCCTACTGCTCGACGATCTCCACCGACTCGACGGTGACGGGCGGGTCAGGGGCGCCGCCCAGCTGGCTGTTGGGATCGGCCTTGTGCATGGCGAGGATCCGCTGCACGACGTCGAGGCCCTCGGTGACCTGGCCGAAGGTGACGTAGGTGCCCTGGGCGTCGAGGGCCGAGGCGGCCGGGCCGGCCACGAAGAAGAACTGGGCCCCGGCGCTGTTGGGACCCCGGCTGCGGGCCATGACCAGGTCCCCGACCTCGTAGGTGCGATCGGTCGTGCCCTCGTCGGTGATGGTGTAGCCGGGGCCGGGGTCCGAGGCGCTCTGGGTGTGGGGCGAGCCGCCCTGGATGATGTCGATCGAGGGGTCGGTGCGGTGGATCAGGGTGCCGTCGTAGTACCCGTTGCGGGCCAGCACGACGAAGTTGTTGGTCGTGCCCGGTGTGGTCTCGGTGTCGAAGTCGACGCGGATCTCACCCACGCTGGTGGTGAACACGGCGGTGTAGTCCCGGGCCGGATCGATGCACAGGGGAGGAGGTCCGTCGAACTCGAGGACGGGCTCGGCCGGCTTCTCGGGAGGCGGGCACTCCCCGGTGCCGTACGTGAAGGCGGCAGGGGTGGCCGGGGCGGCGGTGGTGGAGCCCGCGGCGGGCTCGGCTACCGAGGAAGGGGTCGGCTCCGCCGCCGTCTCGGCCTGGTCGTCGGTCCCCGCCTGGGAGATCAGCACCAGCACGGCGAAGACCACGAGCGACACGGCCACGGCGCTCACCAGCCGGCGCCGCCGCTGGCGCCGCCGCTGGTTGGTCTGCTCGGCGGCTAGGCGAGCCTGGCGGCCCTCCTTCTGCCGTTGGCGCTTCTCGGTCCCCATCGAGCGGCCCAAGCTACAGGCTCGCTTGCGCTCGCCACAGG
>JADDRA010000077.1:4980-12055 GCA_016781105.1 Actinomycetota bacterium
CGCGCTTGAACGGCCGGTCGGCCGCTGGGGGGTCGCTGGTAGCGTCGGTCGGCCATGTCGGTGGTCGTGCAGAAGTTCGGCGGCAGCTCCGTGGCCGACCCCGACCGGGTCCGTGCGGTGGCCGACCACGTGGCCCGCACCTGGCGGCGTGGGACCCAGGTGGTGGTGGTGGTCAGCGCCATGGGCCACGAGACCGACGACCTGTTGCACCTGGCCGCCCAGGTGTCGCGCTCGCGCCCGGGTCGGGAGATGGACATGCTCATCACCGCCGGAGAGCGCAAGGCCTGTGCCCTCATGTGCATGGCGCTGCACGATCTCGGGGTCGAGGCCGACAGCCTCACCGGCAGCCAGGCCGGCTTCCACACCAACGCCACCCACACCAACGCCAAGATCCTCGAGGTCCGGCCCAACCGGGTGCGGGCCGTGCTGGGCGAGGGACGGGTCCCAGTGGTGGGCGGGGCCCAGGGGGTGAGCCCGGCCCGGGACGTCACCTTCCTCGGCCGGGGCGGTTCCGACACCACCGCGGTGGCCCTGGCCGCCGCCCTCGGCGCCACCGCCTGCGAGCTCTACACCGACGTCAGCGGGGTGTTCACCGCCGACCCCCGGATCGTGCCCGGCGCCCGGCGCATGGCGGTGGTGGGCTTCGAGGAGCTCCTGGAGATGACCGCCAGCGGCTGTCCCAAGCCGGCCATGCGCTCGGTCGAGTTCGCCCGCCGCCAGGGCGTGACGCTGCACATCCGCTCCAGCTTCACCTGGGAACCCGGCACCTGGGTTCGAGAGGAGGATCCGTCCATGGAGTCCGCCGTGATCTCCGCCGTCACCCACGACACCTCGGAGGCCAAGGTCACGGTCCAGGGGGTGCCCGATCGTCCCGGCATCGCTGCCGCCCTGTTCCGCAGCCTGGCCGACCACGACGTGATGGTTGACATGATCGTGCAGAACACCTCCGAGGAGGGCCGCACCGACATCTCCTTCACGGTGCCCGGTGAGCACCTCGAGCTGGCCCGGCGCACCTGCGAGGCCCACGCCGACGAGCTCGGCGCCAGCCGGGTGCTGGCCGACGCCGCCATCGCCAAGGTCTCGCTGGTGGGGGCCGGGATGAAGGCTCACCCCGGCGTCTCGGCCACCGTCTTCGAGGTGCTGGCCGAGCGCGGCATCAACATCGAGATGATCTCCACCTCGTCGATCCGCATCACCTGCGTGGTGCGCACGGAGCGCATGGAGGAGGCGGTGGCCGCCCTGCACGACGCCTTCGAGCTCGAGCGCCCGCTGGTCTGACCCGCCGACCGAGCCCGCCTCTTCGTTCTTGCGTCTGTCAGTGGCACCAGGTGGGGCTGACAGACGAAAGAACGGGAGGGAGGAGCAACCGGTCGGTAGCCTCGGCGGCCATGGGTGTGAACGTCGGGATCGTCGGTGCCACCGGGTTGGTGGGCGAGGTGATGCGCGCCACGCTGGCCGAGCGCGCCTTCCCGCTGGACTCCCTGCGGCTGTTCGCCTCGGCTCGCTCCGCCGGTCGCCGCCTGGCCTGGCAGGGTGAGGACCTCGAGGTGGAGGACGCGGCCACCGCCGACCTCGCCGGCCTCGACCTCGCCCTCTTCTCGGCCGGGGCCAGTGCCTCCCGGGCCCTCGCCCCCCGCTTCGTCGAGGCCGGGGCCACGGTGATCGACAACTCCTCGGCCTGGCGCATGGACCCCCAGGTCCCCCTGGTGGTGCCCGAGGTCAACGCCGGCGACCTCGGGCGGATCCCCAAGGGGATCGTGGCCAACCCCAACTGCACGACGATGGTGGCCATGCCCGTGCTCGCCCCCCTCCACGCCGCGGCCGGGTTGTGCCGCCTCGTCGTCAGCACCTACCAGGCGGTCTCGGGCGCCGGCCGGGCCGGCATCGCCGAGCTCGAGGACCAGCTGCGCAAGGGGGCGGAGACCTCGGCGGCCCTGGCCTTCGACGGCGGTGCCGTCTCCTTCGGCGAGCCCACCGTCTTCCCCGCCACCCTGGCCGCCAACGTGGTCCCCCTCGCCGGCGAGCTCCTCCACGACGGCAGCGAGGAGACCGTGGAGGAGCGCAAGCTGCGGGACGAGAGCCGCAAGATCCTGGGGCTCCCCGAGCTGGCCGTGTCGGGCACCTGCGTGCGGGTGCCCGTCTACACCGGGCACTCCCTGGCCATCAACGCCGAGTTCGAGCGTCCCCTCGACCCCGGCCGGGCCCGGGAGCTGCTGGCCGGGGCCCCCGGCGTGGCCCTGGCCGACCTGCCCACGCCGCAGCGAGCGGCGGGGACCGACCCGAGCCTGGTGGGCCGGCTCCGGCGTGACCCCGGCGTCGAGCACGGCCTGGCCCTGTTCGTGGTCGGTGACAACCTCCGCAAGGGCGCAGCGCTCAACGCCGTGCAGATCGCCGAGGCCCTCCTCGGCGCCGCCGCCTGAGCGGCCCACCTCCGCCTCCCCGACCTGCGTTCCCCCGGTCCTCCGTTTCCCCGCCGGGGGTCCCCGGTAGGTTCCTGGCCGCTGTAGCTGTGGCGCGAGTACCGCGACGTCCTTCCATCGAGGAACATGAAAAACCGAGCCCAATCCCTTGACCTTGAAGCTAGGTCCAACCCTTATCCTGGTTTTCGTGCGCCAGTTGACCGTCTCCAAGCTCGCCAGCGAGGTGGGGACCTCCTCGGACACCCTTCGCTACTACGAGCGCATCGGCCTGCTGCCGGCCCCCGAACGCAGTCCCGCCGGCTACCGGCTCTATGGGGACGAGATGATCGAGCGGGTGCGCTTCATCAAGCGGGCGCAGCGCTTCGGGCTCCGGCTGGAGGAGATCGGCGAGCTGCTGTCGATCCGCGAGCGCGGGCTGTGCCCGTGCGGGCGGACCCGCTCGATGCTGGAGGAGAAGGTCCAGGGGCTCACCGAGGAGATGACGGCGCTGCAGCGGCTCCGCGACGACATCCAGCAGATGCTCGACGAGCACGCCACTGCTGGGCAGCGCGAGGGGTGGCAGTGCGGCTCCGGCCTGATCCAACTGGGACGACGAACCGATACGAGTACCACGAGTGAAGGAGTGAGCTATGAGTGCCTCTGAGGGCGCCTGCCAGTGCGGGTGCAGCACGATGACCGAAGTGACCCAGGCGGCGGAGCCGTGCACCTGCGGGTGCGAGTGCTGCGCCACCACGGCCAAGACCGCCGAGCAGGAGATCGCCGAGCTCCAGCAGCTGCGCCAGTCGGTCGACCGGCGCTTGAGCGAGCTGGGCCAGTCTTGACGTCGTCGGTCCGCGCCGGTCTCCGTGGCTCCCCGGGAGCCACCACGGCCGGCGCGCCGAGCACCCGGAGCCAGCCATGTCGAATCCCGTGAGCCCCGTCGCACCGACCCCCGAGCCCGAGGACGTCCGGTCCCGCAGCCTGCTGCGGCCCGCCATCCTGTTGCTCCTGCGCGAGCAGGAGAGCCACGGCTACGAGCTCATGAGCCGTCTGGCCGAGCTCGGTGTGGAGGTGCCTCCCACCACCGGGGGCCTCTACCGCTCGCTGCGCACCATGGCCGAGGAGGGGCTGGTGACCTCCTACTGGAGCACGCCCGAGCGGGGCCCGGCTCGCCGGGTCTATGCCATCAGCGACGCCGGCGAGCAGCACCTGGAGCAGTCGATGCCCGCCCTGGGCAGCCTGTTGCGCACGGTCCGGGGCATGATCAACCGCTACCGCCAGGGGAGCTGAGCGCGGGCCGGCGCACGACCGGCACCGACGCGCCCAGGTGCACGGGCCGCAGCGCGGCCCCCGTGCCGCCCCTGGTGAAGGCGTCGGCACCGGCGAAGGCGACGCCGAGGCTCTCCTGGGCCGGGGCGGCGCTGGCCAGGGCCAGGCGGGCGAGGTCCTCCGCCGAGGCCTCGTAGCCGGCATCCGGTGAGCAGGTCGGCCTGCGGTAGTGGGTGGCGTAGTTCTGGCCGGCCACGGCCAGGGCGGCGCCGAAGCGGGGGTCCCGCCGCCGGCTCTCGCGCACGACGCGAGCCAGGCGGGGCCGGGTCCGGTAGAAGCGCCGGTAGGCCCGGCGCAGCCCCTGCTCCAGCTCGAGGGCCGTCATCCTCGCCGGGTCGAACACCGCCTGGTAGAGGTTGTAGCGCCGCCAGTCGAACGAGGTGATGCGACCGTCAGCCATCATCCGGCTGAACGTGTGGGTGCCCGGATAGGGCGTGAGGATCGAGAAGTGGGCGACGTCGACGCCGATGCGGTCGACGAAGTCGGCCGTCTCGTCGAAGACGTCGGGCCCGTCGTGGTCGAAGCCGAAGATGAAGCCGCCCTCGACCGAGATGCCCCGCTGGTGCACCGCCTCGATGAGCTCGGCGTACTGGCTGGGCCGGTTCTTCTTGTTGCACTCGATCAGGCTCTCGCGGGACACGCTCTCGAAGCCGGTGAACAGCGCCCGGCACCCGCTGCGGGCGGCCAGGTCGAGCAGCTCGGCGTTGCGGGCCAGGCCGATCGATGCTTGCGCCCCCCAGGTCACCTTGACCCGTGACCGCTCCATGGTCTCGAGCAGGTCGGCGGCGTAGTCGAGATCGGCGGCCAGGTCGTCGTCGAGGAAGAACACGTAGGTGAAGCCACCCACGTGCTGGCCTCGGCGCTTGAGGATCCGCAGCTCCTCCACCACCTGCTCAGGGGGGCGATGGCGCGACCCCCGGCCGTTGATGCGGATGACCGAGCAGAAGTCGCAGTTGAAGCGGCAGCCTCGCGTCGTCTGCACCGTGTTGAGCGGGGCGTAGCGGGTGATCGGCCAGCTGGCCAGGATGTCGGCCCACTCGTCGACGGTGGGCACGATGTCCATGCCCTGCCAGTGCCCCCGGTACAGCGGCTGGAGCCGCCCGGCGGCGGCGTCGGCCAGCACGGTGGGGAAGGTGTCGTCGGCCTCGCCGCACAGGACCGCGTCGGCGTGGCGCAGGGCTTCGTCGGGCAGCAGCGAGGGGTGGACGCCGCCGAGGACCACGGGCACGCCCTGGCTGCGGTAGCGATCGGCGATGCGGTAAGCCTGGGGTGCGGTGGAGGTCCAGGCCGTGAGGGCGGCCAGGTCGGGACGCTCGGCGGGGATGGGCTCGAAGTTCTCGTCGATGACCCGTACCCGCCAGCCGTGACGCCGGGCGTGGGCCGACAGCACCAGGAGGGCCATGGGAGGCATGCGGTGGCCGAAGGTCAGGTGCAGCCCCGTGCCTCCCCAGCGAGGGAAGACCAGGTGCAGCAGCGGCCGGTCGCCCACCGCCCGCAGCGTACCGCCGGCGCCGCCCGGCCGTCGGAGGGCGGCAGCGGTCCGGTCGAAGGGTCCGCTAATCGAAGGGCAGTGCCTCCTGGGCCCGCTCCACCGCGTGGCGCGCTCGCCAGGCGAGGGAGGGGTTCCCCTCGGTGTCGGCGGCGGCCAGGATCAGCCCGCCCAGCACGGACAGGTTCTTCAGGAAGTGGACCTGCTGGCCGGCCCGGGCGTCAGGGTCGTCCGCCTCCCAGAAGCGGTGCCTGGCCAGCGTGGTGGGCACGAGCGAGACGGCCAGCGCGGCGGCGGCCAGGCGGGGCAGCCGCCCGGTGGCGAGCAGGAGGCCGGCCCCGACCTGGACGGCACCGTTGATCTTGATGAGCATGACGGTGTCGTCGGGCAGGCCGAGCGACTCGGCCACCTGGCTGGCGACCGGCTCGGCGTCGGCCTGCTTGGCCTCGGGGTTGCGCAGGACGTCGACCCCGCTGGCGACGAAGGAGGAGGCCAGCAGGGGGCGGGCAAGCATGCGGGTGAGCGCCATCGGCCACCCTTACCCGAGGGTGCGGCCGGGCACCCGAGGACCGGGGCCCCACTGCTGGTCGCCCCGGCGCTTGGGCTCGAGCCCGCCGGGGCCGAGCAGCGAGGCGGGGCCCACGGCACCGGCGCCGAAGCGTCGCCGGATGTCGTCGACGGCCCGGGCCACGTCCTCGTCGTGGTCGGTCCGACCTCCTGCGGGCCCACCCTCGGTCCCGCCTCCGGCATCCTCGAGTGTGGGCTGGTGGACGGGGCGGGGCGCGAGCCCGGACACGCCCACACCGAGCAGGCGGACTCCGGGGGAGGGGTCGACCGCATCGAGCAGCTCGTGAGCCACCCGGGCCAGCGCCGGACCGCTGGCGACGGCAGGGGTGACCCGGCGTGAGCGGGTGATGGTGCGGAAGTCGCCGAAGCGGACCTTGAGCACCACGGTCGAGCCGGTGCTGCCCGTCTCCCGGAGCCGGTTGGCTACGGCGTCGGCCAGCCGGACCACCTCCCGGCGCAGGGTCTCGCGATCGTGGTGGTCGTGGGCGTAGGTCTGCTCGTGGCTCACCGACTTGGCTGCTCGTTCGGGCTCGACCGGCCGCGGGTCGCGGCCCCACGCCAGCTCGTGCAGGTGGCGGCCGGCGGCGGGGCCGAGGGCGGCGACCAGGGTCTCGGGCGGCACGGCCGCCAGGTCGCCCACGGTGGCCACCCCCAGGCGCTCGAGGCGGCGCCGGGTCGCCGGCCCCACCCCCCACAGGGCAGCAACGGGCAACGGGTGCAGGAAGGCCAGCTCGGCGCCGGGCTCGACCACCGTCACCCCCGGCCCGGGCACGGGCGCGGGGAGCCGGGCACGAGGCTTGGCCGCCTTGGACGCCAGCTTGGCCACCAGCTTGGTGGTGGCCACCCCCACCGACGCGGCCAGGCCCAGGTCGTCGAGGACCGCCCGGCGGATGGCGTGGGCGATCTCCGGCCCGGTGCCGAGCAGCCGGCCGGCGCCGGTGACGTCGAGGAAGGCCTCGTCGAGGGAGATGGCCTCGACCAGCGGGGTGAAGCGGGCCAGCACCCGGTGGAGCATCTGGCTGTGCTCGTGGTAGAGCGGATAGCGGCCGGGGAGGAAGACCGCGCTGGGGCAGAGCCGGCGGGCCCGGGTCGAGGGCATGGCCGAGTGGATCCCGTAGGCGCGGGCCTCGTAGGAGCACGACGCCACCACCCCCCGGGCGCCCGACCCGCCCACGATGACCGGCCGGCCAGCCAGGGAAGGGTCGTGCTTGACCTCGACCGCGGCGTAGAAGGCGTCCATGTCGACGTGGAGGATCGCCCGGGCCGGGGCCACCATCTCAGTCTGCCAGAG